>DDLU01000122.1 GCA_002340305.1 Desulfovibrio sp. UBA2564 | reverse complement strand
CGCATCAAGCTTATCAAAAACAGGTTCGCCGAGTCCGGCAGGAACATTTTTGATGCACACTTCAACCACCCCGCCGAGGGTATCGCCCTGTGAGCGGACTTCTTTAACCCGTTCTTCCCAACGCGGGATGATATCAGGATCAGCAGAGAAAAAAGGCATTTCATAAGCTTTTTCCGGAACTTTTACTTCCCCATCAATGCCACCGATACGCACGGTGTAGGCTTGGCCGGAAATTCCCTGCTGGCGCAAAAATTCCTGCGCAACGGCACCGCCAGCTACACGGGAAACAGTCTCACGCCCGGAAGAGCGGCCTCCACCACGATAATCCCGGAATCCATACTTGGCATCAAAGGTCTTATCTGCATGCCCGGGGCGATACACATTCATGATCTTGGAATAATCACGGGAGTGCTGGTCAGTATTCTCAATATAAAATCCGATCGAAGTTCCTGTGGTGCGTCCTTCAAAAACACCGGATAAAATTTTAACCCGATCATCCTCCCTGCGCGCGGTGGAGGCAATGCTGTGTCCGGGCTTACGGCGATCAAGCTCCAGCTGGATAATATCTTCGCTCAGTTCGATACCAGCCGGGCAACCATCAATTACCCCCCCTAAGCCGGGACCGTGTGATTCGCCATAAGTAGTAAGCTTGAAAATCTGTCCAAATGTATTGCCGCTCATATTATTTATCCCCTTTTATGAATGAATTGTAGCTACTTAAAATCTGTTCACAAACATCTGTGATGGGACCGGCACCATCAGCCACTATACTGGCACAACCGGAATATAATTCTTCACGCTCTTCAAGAACTTCACGGATTTCATCAACAATTGACTTTCCGGTAAGCGACGGACGCTGATCATGTTTTGGATCAACCTGTAAACGATTGGCGAGAGTCTGCACATCTACCTTAATGTATACGGTGAAACTGTCGCTGAGTACTGATCTGTTTTCCGCGCGAACGACAATCCCGCCGCCGCAGGAGATTACCGCGCCCTGCTTTTGGGTAAGTGAGCGAAGAACTTCGACTTCCAGATCGCGAAAGCCACCCCAACCATTTTGATCCACATAATGGGCAATTTCGCAGCCTGCCTTTTGAACTAACACTTCATCGCTGTCATAAAACTTAGTCTGAAGCCTATCGGCAAGTTCTTTTCCTACGGTAGTTTTACCGCAGGCACGGGGACCGATCAGATAAATATTAGATACCATAATTCATCCCATTAAGACTCTATTGTAAAAAATGTTTTAATTGTCCGACACATTTAGTACAAACATAAGTGCATGTTGAAATAATGATAAATTGCCGGCTGCGTAATGCAGATTTAAAGAAGTACTCTCTACCGGAAGAGATCCGGTCGATACCGGAAAATTTGCATGAAAAAAGAAGATCACAGGCAGGACTGTGAAAAAACGAACCGAAAAGCAGTCAGCAGATACAGCTAATTAACCGGAAACATAGCAGGCTTGTCAAGCCTTGGAGAAAATGATGCCCCGATACATGTGCAAGGGACTGATTCTGATCCTCTCTTTAATTCTACTCAGCCTTTCTTCCCCAGCCACCTCGCAGGCAGAGACAGCAACTGAGACCCTGCTCAACATGGTCGATACTCTCAGTGCCGACATACAGAGACAGGATCGTATGGTCCATAAGCTGAGTAAATCTGCTCCGGCAATGCTTGAAAAATATGACACCCGGCTTCACACAGCCCAAGTACGGCTGGATCAGCTGAAGATGTTGCGTGGAATGGCTAAGCAAACCCCTTGGTCTTATCGCACTGTTATCATGCAGCTTAATGACGTAGAGGGCTACATCCAGCTGGCAAAATCAGACTTACTAATCGAGAAAAACAGACTCAAAAAGATTAAGCAGGGTTTTGACGTTCTCAATGAAATTCATTTCAAAGCAAAAATCACAGACGATCAGCTACGCACAAAATTAAAACAGACAAAAATTGAATATGAGCGGGTTCGGGCGAAGGCTGCTACTTTAAAAAAAATGATAGACGCTGCGCTTCTTAAGTCAGACAAGCTGCTTGAAGCTATGAATGAAGACCTTAAAATCACGAACAAATTTTACTCGCATACACTTAAAAGTTTTTACTTTGAACCCGGACTAATCCTCTTTTTCCCACAAGCCTGGAATGATATAAGCTACGCCTTTAATGAATGGCGTGAAAGTTATACCAAATTCTATCACCCACTTATTGTCTGGGTTGATTGGGGCAATTTTCTAATCATCATGAGTGCTATAACTCTTGGTTTATGGATATTCCTGCGCACATCAATATCAAAAATGCTGCGCCGCCCAATGTTCAGGAACCATCAACTCTCATTCTATAACTCCGGTCTCTTTTTAATATCTTTGGGCACTGCTATTTACTTTGCACGGCTGTTTACTCTTTTTACTGCCAACCAAATCACCGGACTGTTATGGACTGAAACCATCACGCTCGGCGCAATTGTATGCACCCGTAACTTTCTTTGGGCGCGGGAAAAGGTTCAACCCGCCTCGCTTATCTATACGCCAATGTTCATTCTCTGGACCCTGATGACAGCCGGGGATATCATGCATATGCTGACCCTTCCAGCGGAATGCCTTTCCATTATCTGGTTTATGCTCAGTATTGCAGGTCTCGTTGCACTGCACGCGAATCGCAAAAGATATGCATTGCAAATAACCCGCTCTACTTCCAAAGCAAACAAAATTATTTTGGTAAGCTCCGCGCTGTTCACTTTAATCGGCTTTGGCACTCAGGCCATGATGCTGACCCAGATTTGGTTCTTGTTTCTAGTTACGATTAGAATCTGCACCGCGCTCAAAACAATCATGATTACTGACCTTCCTGAACCGGAATATCACTTCCCGGAAGATCAGGAGCTTGATGAAGAAGAAAAAATGAAATTCGAGCAGGGACTGCGGGAAGCTAAACATCATAACCAGATGGTTCAGCTTTTCTATCCACTTTCAATATCTGTCATCATTTTTATGTTCATCGGCTGGGCAACAGCTTACATGGGCGGAATTCCATTTGCCCGGTTTGTCTTCCGCCATATGGACATGAACATTGCCGGGGCTGATATTTCAGTCAAAAATATCTTTTATATTTTGATCCTTTTCTTTGCCGCGCGGCTGGCCCTGTTCTGGCTTAAGTCTTTTGTCAGCAACACCTCAATCAATGGGGAACGCATTGAGTCATCTCTGGCGCATACCCTCTCCACTATTGGGTCTTACATTGTCTGGGTTGTGTTCCTGCTTGCCGCCTTCTTCCTGCTGGGCATACCCATGTCCGCACTGACCTGGATTGCCAGCGGTCTTTCTATCGGTATTGGTTTCGGTATGAAGGATATCGTTAGTAACTTTGTCAGTGGACTAATCATCCTTTTTGGTGGTTCCATCAAAAAAGGAGACACTCTCCAGCATAACCAAATCATCGGCACCGTGGTTGATGTTTCAATCCGAAATACTACTATCAAGGCACTGGACAACAGCATGATTATCATACCCAACTCAAGCTTCCTTAAGGGTGAGATCGTCAACCTCAACTATCAGGACACCCGGATCAGAGCGACTGTTCCGGTAGTCCTTGTTCCCGGATCAAAGGTTAAAAAGGCCAAGAAAATCATGCTCAAGGTGGTCAAAAAGCACCCCAAAATTCTCAAAGACCCGGCCCCGAGTATCCTCTTCAAACGTTTCGGAACCTTTGGTCTGGAATTTGAAATTCTCTTTTGGGTAAGCCATTTTGAGGATAAATATCCCACTGAATCCGATATCGTTGATGAATTGGATCAGAAATTCCAAGGCAAGAAGATCAAGGTCGCATTCCGCGGAATTAAAACAAAATACAAGCCTAAAGGCGATGAAGCTGCCCAAATTGCTGCCCGACGCGAAGCTCTTAAGGCGAAACGTAAGCTAATCAGTAAATGCTTCAGATCAGCGGCTTTGCGTAAGCACCGAACTCTGAACAAAATTGAAATGGATAAACCTGAATAAAAAAAATGGGGGTCGCTCAGGCGATCCCCATCATACGGTTTATAAAGCACCGTCTACATTATTTTCACTTTGGTTCTGTCGGATAATCAGATCTGAACCACTGATGCCAACCGCCCAAAAGAGCGTTAACATTTGTGAACCCCATCTTCTTCAAAGTCCGCCCCACACGGGAGCTGGTGTATTCACTGGGTCAGGCGCAGTAAATAACGATCTCTGAATCCTTGGGCAGTTCGGCAGCCCACTGCTTTTCCTTTCCAGCCTTACCGCGGATAGCACCCTTGATCTTGGATTCGCTGCCGCGCCAGTCCGAGCCGCTGCGAGCATCGACAATCACAAGCCCTTCAGTACCGAGCTTGCGCTGAAGATATTCAGCCGAAACACGGGGAATATCTTCAGCTTCTGCTGTCATGGGAAAGACAGCCAGACTTGCCACAAAAGCAAGTGCAGATGCAAAAAGAAGCAATATTAAACGGTTGCCCACTACTACCTCCACAGTTTTAATATAATTAATACGAAACCGACCTTAGGATTTAATTTCATAATATCAGATCAAAAATGTAGAACAAGTAAAAACGGGCAAAAAACTCTTTATTTATAACTTACGATTTTCAAATCTTCGTCTTCAGGATCATCTTCGACCGGATCACTCTGATTTTCCTCACCTTCCTGACTTTCCTCTCCGTCTTCAGAATCGCCATCGCTATCTTCAACGGATTCATCTTCCTTAAACGAAGGGTAATCGCAGTATTCCTTCATGGTGAAACCAAGCGCGATACCTGCTACAGCCAGACAGCCGACAGTGTAGAGAAAATAGTTCAGGAATTCGATATTCAGACAACATACAGCTGCGGCAACAGCGTGAACACCAAAGGTCATAAATTTTGGCAGATAAAACTTTCTGGCCCGGCGCAAGGCAATGATGCCGAGCAGGTCAATCAAGGCATATGAACCGAACCAGAAACAAAGGCCAGCGGAAATAAGAGACTCAAGCTCATCCTTCCCGGCCCATCCGGTACCCAGCATTACAGCAATGATACCGCCCAGTAACAATGCCGCACCGCCGGATGCATAGCCGGAATATTCCTCAGCGATAGCACCGCGTATTTTGTGGCCAAAAAGTTTAAACAAGGCACAAATAGCTGCGAAAGTAGCAAAAACAACGGTTCCGCCCATGAGCAGGCGGCCTTTTCCGTCAAGAACCTGTCCAGCTACGGAAAGGTGGGGAACGGTTGATCTGGCTAATTGCTCAGGAGTTTTAACCAGCAATGCCGCCCAAGCGAACAGCCCAAAAGCGACGAGAACCAGAAAGATCGCAGGCACAGCCCTTGAGCCTTTATTCTCAACAACCAGAGGTAAATCAAAGCCCACAAAAGCAAGCACCCCCAGAAAGATCAATTTCAGCCAGCCCATAGGTCCGGCTTCAAAGAATCCCGCAGGGATCAACGGAGAAAACATCTGCGGCAACTCAGTGGGATAACCGGCTCCCCCGCTTATGGGCTGGTTAACCATTACCGCCACATAAACAAAAAAGAGGTAGGCCAGAGTCAGTGCTCCGCCGAACAGGTCCCCGGAATATTTTTTGGAAAGACAACAAGCCCAGATGGCTAAACCGAGAATCGTAAAAGATGCTGCCAGATTGGGATAAGCACTAATGAATATTTCATTAAATGCATAACCGGAAATTCCCAGCCATGACACAGCCAGCACAGTCAGGGTGAAAAAACGGGCTACATCAAGAAAACCAAAAGCAACACGATCTATGGGTGTTGCGCGCAGTTCTCCAGATGAAAGTTTATCCATGCTGCGTGCGGTACAGATGGCTGAAAGTGCGGCCAGAACAAGAATTCCCAGAAAAGCAGCACCGCCCAGTCCGGCACCGTTCCCGGCAACCTCAAGTCCCCTTGGGGACATCATTACGGCAAGAGATGTGAATATACCGCTCATTTTATACCCTCCGGTGTATGTAAAAAAGCACAACATCTATTATAGCAATAAACCATCACAGATTCAAAAAACAAACTTCCTGCCAACAAACCAATGCGGGCAGGAAGCAGATAAAACATAAAAGCGGCCCGAATATGGCCTAATATTTCAGAAATATCTAGAAAGCACCCAGACACTCATCCATGCTATCATAGATGGGCAGGAAAGAGACAAAACCGGAAAGGTCAAAAACTTCCCTGATATAATCTTTAAGAGAACAGAGAATGAGTTTACCGTCGCCGCCCTTAAGTTCTCTGGCTGCTTTGAGCAGGACCCTCAAGCCGGCACTGGAAATATATTCCAGATTTTCGAAATCAAGAATAATCTTGCTTTCGCCGCCCTGAATCAGGTTGAGCAATCTTTCTTCAAAATCATTGGAAGTATTGGAATCAAGGCGACCTTTGAGCTTAAAGGTAATAATCCCGTCATTTTTAATTTCACTGACTTCAAGACCCATTTTTTCCTCCGTTTTCCCATTTTGCCATCTGGCGCGGGTAGCTCCGCAAATATCATCAAATATAAAAATCCGCCCGGCGGACTGTTTATCTAAGGATAAAATAAAACTATTGAATCTTTTTGGTCAACGTCAATTTGTTTCTGCCGTCTGCCCAATCGTATTCAATGCTATCCATCATCTTGCGCATGAAATGAATTCCAAGCCCCCCCACCTTACGCTCAGTACATTCGCAAGCCGTATCCGGCTCGGGAGCATCAAGGGGATTGAATTCCTTGCCATCATCCTCAATCCAGATGGTAAGGACTCCGGCTTTCAATTCCATAACAAGATCAAATTTGTGCTTATCCGACTGGCAACCATAACTGACAAGATTAGTGAACAATTCATCCAGAACAAGGTTGAGTTCAAAAACCGTTTTGTCGGAAATACCGTTTTCACTACCGAAAGACTCAATTTTCTCAGCGAGAACCTTGAGCTCGGAAATGTCGGAATTCAATGTAAAGGAAGATTTGACGCCGCCTTCGACCTGCGGCACAGGATTATTTACCAAAACCTTATCCTCAATTTTCTCATTTAGCACAAACAGTAAGATTACCGCTCATAATTTAGAAAACCCTTGTCGCTGCGTCAACAAAAAGGTAATAAATTTTTGTTAGATATACAGCATAAACAGGAGTTTTTAATGATCACCAAACGCCCGCTAACCTACTGGGTGAAGAACAGTAATATGAAATTACAGCTCATATTGCTTGTAGTTATCTTCTTCACAGTAGCTGTCAGACTGGTACCACTGGAAATGCAGAAAAAAATTATCAACCAGGCCATCAGTATGCGTAAAGTTGATCTGCTTTTTATGTACTGTGGGTTCTATATCGCATCTGTTGTATCCGCCAGCCTGCTCAAATATCTGATAACTGTCCTACAGACATACATCGGGCAGGAAGCATTAGCAAAAATGCGTAAGGAACTATACGCGCATATCCTTACCCTGCCGCTGGGCTATTTCCGAAAAGCGAACCCGGGTATGGTTGTATCGTCCCTGGTCACAGAGCTTGCTCCGGCAGGTGAATATGTGGGGCAGTCCGTTGCTGTACCGGTGACAAACCTGCTTACACTTATCGCCTTTGCCGGCTATATGTTCTACCTGAACCCGATCATGGCCGGTATTTCCATCGCCCTTTATCCCTTTGTAATTTATCTGGTTCCCAAACTTCAAAAAAAATCCAACAAAGCGAACAAAAAAAGGGTCGATACAACCCGCTACCTCTCCAGCCACATCAACGAAACCATTTCCGGCATCCACGAAATTCACGGTAACGGTTCTTACCGCATCGAAAACCGCAAATACGGTGCTTTCGTTGACCGTCTTTTCAAAATCAGGATTACCTGGATTCTCTACAAACAGGGTATTAAAGTCCTGAACAACTTTTTCCAGAATCTGGGTCCATTCCTACTCTTTATCGTCGGTGGGTACCTTGCTATTCAGGGTCGCTTTGACCTCGGTGCTCTTGTGGCATTCCTTTCCGCTTATGAAAAAATCTACGACCCTTGGAAAGAACTCATGGATTTCTATCAGGTCCATAACGATGCCGGGGTCCGTTACAAGCGAGTCATGGAATACTTCGACACTAAACCTGAATTTGAACTGGAGCCGGGAGACCGTGCACCTGTAAAGCTTAAAGGTAACATCAAGGTCCAGAATCTCGGTTTCACAGTTTCAGGTAATATTCGACTGCTTAAGCAGATCAATATGCAATTGAAACCCGGGGAACAGATGGCCCTTGTGGGATTTTCAGGCAGCGGTAAAAGCACGCTCGCTCAATGTGTATCGCAACTATATAAATATACGGGCGGCTCAGTAAAAATCGACGGCTATGAAGTCGATGAACTCACCAAGGCTGATATGGTCCACAACATGGGTATTGTAGCTCAGGCCCCGTTCATTTTCTCAGGCACAATCAAGGACAACCTGCTTTACTCCTGTGCAGCCATCCTCGAAGGTGATCCCGAGTATGAACAGAAAATGCCCAACCGCGACAACATGATCGAAGCCGTACAGCAAGCAGGAATCTTCGTTGATGTCTTGCGTTTCGGCCTGAACACATTACTTGACCCGGAAAAGGAAACAGAACTTTCCGAGCGGTTAGTAAGGGTCCGTAAGAACTTCCACTCCGACTTCGGGGACAGGCTGGCTGAACATGTTGAATTCTATAAAGACGGTAAATACCTCGATTACACTTGTGTAGCAGGGAACATTCTCTTTGGTCATCCCAATGACGACACATTCTCCGGTCGCGATTTAGTCAGTAATGATTACTTCCAGGCATTCCTTAAAAATGCTCAATTGGAAACACCGCTGCTTAGCTTAGGCCGTGAGCTTTCCAAACAGACTGTCGATATTCTGGGAAATCTACCGCCGGATGAGGTCTTCTTTGAGCAAAGCCCCATCCCTGCTGAAGAATTTGCAGATTACAGGCAGCTTACCGCTCGCATTAATGATACTCCGCTGATGGAACTTGAAGACAAAGACCGCGAAATGCTTTTACGCCTCGCTTTAGGCTTTGTTCCCGGTGTCCATAAAATTGTAGCCCTTCCATCTGTTTTGAAAGACCTAATTCTTGATGGTCGTAAGATGTTCAATTCCAAAATTTCTGCTGAAAAGCCCGAAGCATTCAGCTTCTATCAGATGGCAGAATTCATTCCCTCCCAGACAATTTTGGATAACATCCTTTTCGGTAAACCGAAGACCGATCATCCCAAGGTTCAGGATGCAATCAATCAATCCATGACCCAGCTGCTTATTGAGGAAGATCTTCTTGAAACAGTTGTTGAATTGGGTATGGAATTTCAGGTTGGGACCAAAGGTGACAAACTTTCCGGCGGTCAGCGCCAGAAGCTTGCCATCGCCAGAACATTCCTCAAGAATCCGCCCATTATGATCATGGACGAAGCAACTTCCGCACTGGACAACAGATCCCAAAACAGAATTCAGGGACTTCTTGAAACCAAGTGGAAAGGTAAAGCAACACTTATCTCGGTGATCCACAGACTGGATACCATCAAAAACTATGATAAAGTAGCAGTCATGAAGGCTGGTAAATTAATGGAAGTCGGTCCCTACGATGAGCTTATGGCTAAAAAGGGACTTCTTTATGAACTCGTACACGGAGCGCATTAGTCATGGCACCAGAAACAAGTGAATATCAGGAACATTTGGAAATAATGAGGGAAATTCCCTACTTCTCCGGTCTTGACCTTGAAGCACAAAAGCTGATTGCCTATCTTTGTGTACGTGAGAAATTTGCTGAAGGAGACGAAGTCTTTGCCAGTGGGGATCTCGACCAGTCCGCATATTTTATCATGAGCGGTTCCATGGAAGCCTACCTCGAAAACACTACCATGATTCAATCCTTCAAGGATGGCGACTTTGTCGGGGCACTGTCACTCATCGGTGACTCCAAACGGCTGTTTACCCTCAAAGCTACTTCCGATTGCATATGCATTCGTCTGACCAGTGAAAAATTCCAGAAAGCTCAGGAACAGTACCCTGAAATCAGTAATAAATTCCTGAAAGCCACGGTCGGAATGATAAGTAATTGGGAGGAAAGATTCATAGCAAACTACAATATTGAATGCTCCGGCTGTAGCGTCGGCATTGGATTGACTCTTATATAGACAGGCATCAGCCTGACAGGAATGATCACATGAAAAAAAATTTATTCTTAATGTCGTTGCTCTGCCTTTTGCTGGCAAGCTCAGCCATGGCAGCTCAAAATGCCCCGGAATCTGTTGCCGGAATTACTATCGGTAACAATTACTCAACCGTGCGCTCACTTCTTGAGATGGACTCTGCAACCTCCCCTTGGCAGAAAGAGTACATCAGACGCATCGGCCTTAAAGAGATGGAGGGCTACAAGGGCGGTTATATCGTTGTAGGTAACTGCAAACGCAAAGATATAATCCTGCGTATGAAGTTTAAATACAAAGACGGCAGCATGGACTTTTTCAACGAAATCTATAGCAAGATAGAAAAAAGATTCGGCAAGCCCAATGACTGGCGGGGTAATCCCTTCGGCACACTCAAGGTCTGGAAATGGTCTTTAGGCGACGCTGACGGCAATGTAAGCCTTATCTTACAACATTTCAGCGGTGACGATGACTCCATAACCAAAGGAAACTCCATCCGTCTCTCACGACCATCATGGCTGCAAGAAGAGATGCAGTGCTGGGACAGCATGTATCCTGAAACACACGAAAAGCCCATCCCGGCTAAAATGGATGGCATAAAATGGTTTCTGCCCTACTAAGCTCAGCATAGAATGATTAAGAAAGCCTCCCAGTAAACGCAGGGAGGCTTTTTTAATAAGCCCTCATTACAGCCATGTTCTTTGATACTAGTTAATCCAAGTTCAAACATTTGAGACAACCCTCAACTCTCACCAATCCAGTTGATATAAGTCTGATTTTCAACTTGAGATCATATACCTTAGGCAGGAACTCACTTACCAGCCTCGCCTAAGCAGGACTTAAGCAACATATGTCATCCGTATCGTAAATCATAGATTCATTATTTACCCATAAGAAAAAGGCCCCACTCTCGCGAGCGGGGCCTTTTAACTTACTTAAGTGTTCAGCTTAGTACTACTTCTTGTTCAGCTTCAGTTCCTGAGGGAACATAGGCTGGTAGCGGTAGCAAAGGCTGAGTACCAGAGCACCATATGCGCAGATCATAAGGGTGGTTGCCCATTCTGCCCAGTTCGGTGCGTAGATTTCCCAGTTATCGAAAGGCATAACCGGAATAGCAATCGTCTGGACTGTGAATACGTAACGGTTGATGGTTACGCCGATGCAGTCCAGAATTGCTGCAGAGTACAGCAATGTGGGGTTATTTCTGATGGACGGAGTGATCAGCATGATTGCGGGCACGATGCCGCAAAGTACGAGTTCAGTCCAGAGCAGCCACTGACCGTAAACATTACCGTAGAACATCTGCTCAAAGGTAAGGCCGATGGACGGCAGGTAACCAGTTGCCCATGCCCAAGTGTCGATGATCTTAAAGAACATGTACACGCAAAGCATGGTACCGGCAATTTTACCCATCAGTGCTTTAACTTTATATTCCACCAGCTTCTTACCGGTCATTTTTTCCATGAGGGTACAAACCAGAACTGTGAAAACAGGACCGGAACCCACAGCGGAAAGAACGAAAAGGAAGAAAGTCCAGGGCCAGATGAAGAAGCCTTCACGGAAAGCGTAAGGACGACCGAACATAACGCCGTACATACCGCCCAGAGAACCCTGGTGAAAGGTGGACAGGAAGGTTCCGATACCTGCGAACAGTGCCATGTTCACGTGAAGGTGATGGGCAAAGTGGTGCAGGAAAGGAATTTTGTTCAGCTGCTTCTGTTCGAAGATCAGCGGAATGAATTCAATAATCAGAACAGTGCAGTAGCAGGTAATACAGAAGATAACTTCTGTAAGCATGGAGTGCACGTTGGGGTGCCAGTAACCGAACCATGCGCGGATGGGCTGCCCGATATCCATGGTCAGAATGAGCATGGCACCGGAGTAGCACAGGAATCCTAAGACTACTGCAAGGTTGATGATATTTTTAAGTTGATCAATCTTGAGGATATACTTGAGAAAACCGGTAAAAAATGCACCGGCACCAAGTGCGATAACCGCAAGGTCAAAAGTAATCCAGAGGCCGAACCCGAAGTAGTTATCAAGGCCGGTTACGCCAATACCGTGGTAGAAAATCTGACCAGCAGCATAGACACCCCAAAGCAGTATGGCGGCAGGAAATGCCATCCACAGCATAAACTTTGCGAGTCCACAGCGTTTTGTGCCTTCGGGGAAGAGATTGCTATCCATGGTAAACCTCCCTCCTAGTGCTTGCCTTCAGCAGCATGATTCTCAGCATGGCTGCCTGGTGCTACGTTATCACTCTGCTCACGGACCCAGTCACGACGGCTGATGTAGTAAACCTGAGGCTCCATACCGATAGACTCCAGAATGCGGAAAGCATTGGGGTTCTTAATCAGTTCATGAACTTTATGCTCAGGGTTCTTTGCATCACCGAAGGAGATTGCCCCGGTGGGACAAGATTCCAGACATGCGGGCTGGTACCAACCGTCAGGAAGCTTATTGGGATCCATACCTTCTGCGCGAGCACGCTGACGTGCGTCCAGCAACCTGGAGTGGCAGAAGTTACATTTCTCAACAACACCGCGAGGACGGGTGGAAGTTGAGGGAGACAGAGCCTTATCCATACCGCCGGGCCAAACCGGATCAAGCCATCCAAAGTAGCGGGCGTGGTAAGGACATGCTGCCATGCAGTACCTGCAACCGATGCAACGGGGATAAATCTGGCTGACGATTCCGCCTTCTTCGTCCTTGGTAGTAGCAACTACAGGACAAACGGGAACGCAGGCAGGGTGTCCGCACTGCATGCAGGGTCTGGGCAGGTAAGCAACTTCCCTGTTGGGGAATTCCTTACCGTTGTTGAGTTCGTATACAAGCATCCAGGTTAGGGTCTTAAGTTTGTTTGACCCTTCTTTCATGGGAGCTATGTTATTTTCAGCCTGGCAGGATACCATACAAGCACCGCAACCGGTACACTTGTCGACATCCACGACCATGGTCCATTTAGTATCAAATTCCATTTGTTGCATAACGTGAATCCCCTGACTTTAATTTAGGCGATGCTCACGAAAGAACTGGTCCACACGGAAATACCGGTGCCGGACTCAGTGCCAACGGTGAGAAGTTTGGAGATGTTTTCGCCCTTACCGCTAGAGTATGCATCCCATGCGGTATGACCGAATCCAAGAGGTGCGGCGATAACATCATTCATTACGCCTTCATTAATGTGGATTCTGACGGCGCACTCTCCGCCTGCTCCGGCAAGCTTAACCTTGGAACCTTCAGACACACCAAGTTTCTTGGCAGTCTTGGAGTTAACCTGAACCATAAGGTCTTTACCCATAAGCTCGAATTTGCTGATAGCAACCACGTTCAGCGGCGGAATAGCCACAGTGGGAGTACCGATGATGAGCTTGGAGTAAGGAGCAAGAGCAATCTCGCCACCCTTAGGCATGGTTACAGCCTTGGACAGAACAGATGCTGCAAACTTAATGGAACCGGATTCAGTTGAATCGGAAACATAAGCTGCACCTTCAATGAGGGAATCCCAGTCAGCACCAGCTTTTTCGGCTTTAGCCTGATAAACTTCGTCTGCGGATTCGTATCCGAGATCGATGCCAAGCACGGAAGCCACGCCGAGAACTACGTCTACGGTGGGCTTGCTGTTGTAGAGAGGCTCTGCAACAGGAGCACTGGCTGCGAGCATTGCTGCACCGACACCGTAAGGAGTCTGTGCGTCTTCAAAGCGCTCGTAGCAGGTGGGGTTAGGCATGATCAGATCAGCTTCGGAAGCTGTCTCATCCATGTAAGTACTGAAGCTTACAAGAAAACCGGATTTTTCAACAGCCTGCGCCAGAGCAGTATTCTGCGGCAGAGCGTAAATCGGGTTGGCTTCGTAAGACATCATGACTGCAGGAGCAGCAACTTTGCCGGATGCAATACCTGCGAGGTATCCGACGAAGTCTTTAGCCGCCAATTCGGAACGACCTGCGGCTGCTTCAACAGCTTTAGGCAGTTCGGGGAGAATCTTCATACCACCTTCTTTATTGATGCGACCAAGCAGCATGTTAACTGCGGACGCGGCAATAACATCAGCTGCGCCAGCACCCTGAGCGAACTCGGAACCGGCAACAACAACGGGGGCGGAAGATTTCATGATGCGTTTGGCGATAGCTGCCATTTCTGTTCCTGCTACACCGGTAGCTTTCTCCACTTTGTCGGGAGAGAATCTGGACATAACCAGAGTCTTGAAATCGGCGAAATCAGAAGCAGAAGAGGAAGCTCCAGCCTTAAGCATATGGTAAGCAAGACCGAGGCAGAAGATTGCGCCGGTACCGGGTGCTACCGGAACCCACCTATCTGCTGCGGCTGCTGTGCTGTTCTGGAAAGGACCGGCGTAGATATAAGTAGTCTTGATTTCTTCACCGGTGGGGCGGCTTTCAGAATAAACACACTGGTTTCTTACAACCGAGCCCCAAGAATCCATGGCGTCTGCGCCTACGAAGAGTACGAAGTCGGAATTTTCCAGATCGTAACCGATCTGGCCCTTTCCGCCCATACTGGAGAGAGCAACGGCTGCGCCCTGCTCTTCGCTAGGCATGAGATAACATTCAGCACCCATTCCAGCAGCAAAACCGGACAAGACTTCAGTTGCGGTACCGGTTGTATCACCGGAAACAACTGCGAGTTTGCCTTTCTTGCCTTTAACTGCTGCGAGTTTCTCGGAAAGCACTTTTTCGGCTTCTTCCCAAGAAATGGATTCGTATTTGCCTTCCGCGGTCTTTTTCATAGGACCGTTAACGCGGGAAAGACTGTACATAAGCTGGGGACCACTTGCGCTGACAGGATCAACACCGCCCTTGCTCATTTCGTTTTCTGCGTTTCCTCTGGTGAGGTAAGGACTTCCACCTACGGATTTAACAATCTCAGCACAGGGTGCTGCACCAAATTTGGCTACAGAAGCCTGCTCGGTGATTGTTCCGTATTTCAGTCTGGGAATCCAAGGCCAGTTCTGAGACCAGATAGATGCGTCATCCAGAGATTTCCAAATTACAGGAGTGAAGAGTGAACCAACAACACCACCTGTTACCAATTGAATAAAAGTTCTGCGATCAATACCCATTGCAGTCCCTCACTTACTTATGGCAGACGTAACATGCGTTGCTGGTACCAACTTCCGCATGACAGCGTTCACACTGCCACATCTTCATGGTCTGCTTGCTGTAACCGCTGATTCTGTTTTCGTAATACGTCGGCAGCGTGTCGCTGTTGCCTACGTCGGGATGGCAATCAGTACACTCATATCCTTCATGAGCCTTGTGCGAAAAGTAAACGTTGTCGGGCTGATACTGATAAACCAGCCAGGGTACTTCCACACCCTTCTGCAGATATTCGGTCACATAAATTTCTTCAGCTTCTGTTTCGCCAAGGACATCTTCGTGACACTCAGCACACTGTTCATTGGAAGGCAGACCGGCAAAGGAACCGTCTTCCAGAAACATGTGACAGGACTCACAGTCCATCCCTTCGCCTTCAACATGAACCTTGTGGCTAAAATCGATCGGCTGAGTTTTCTGGCTATAAATAACCTGCGGGAAAACCCACCAGCCGACGATCAGGCTCGCAAGGACACCGATGAAGAAAGGAAGGACTCCTCCACACTGCTTCGATGTTCTTTTTTCCTCCATAACCTCGCCCCACTACTCCTTAAGTTTTGTGAAACATAAACAACCAATTAACGCCATTTCTTCTAAAATAGAGAATCTTTCCCTGTCAAGAGAATATGAAACTTTTCACAAACTCCCCAACACAGGAAAAACACCTATTTCTAAACAATGGGGTGCGAAAAAGGCATCGGCAGGACACCTTCCGCAATGCATCTTAAAACTCGAACGGCGAGTCAAACCCGGCCAATGACGGAAGATTCAAATCCTTATCGGAAAGTACCGGATTTTCAGTCTTCCATACGATTTCAAGCTCCGGATCATCCCACCTGATCCCTGCTTCGCTGCCTGGAACATAGCCGGAATCAACCTTGTACATGAATTCGTTTTCCTCGCTAAGAGTTTCGTATCCATGTGCAAAGCCCTTGGGAATGAACAGCCTGCGAAAGTTGTCCGCAGATAGTTCAATTTCGAACGATCTGCGATAAGTCGGTGAGCCTTTACGCAGGTCCACCACTACATCATTGACCGCTCCCCTCGTAACCCAGACCAGCTTGGCCTGAGCATGCGGGGGCATCTGCAAATGAAGGCCGCGAATGACACCGAGACCTGATGAATATGCATGATTGTCTTGAACAAAATCTGTAGGCAATCCATTTTCTGCAAAGACTTTTTTATTAAAACTTTCCAGAAAAAACCCCCGCCTGTCCCGGAATACCTTCGGTTCCACAACCATAAGTCCCGGAAATTCTGTTTCAATCAACTTCACACATATCCTCCAAACATGAACGGTTCAGATCCTGACAATTTATTATCGTTCCCCAAAATTAATGGAGAATTACCTGAGAACACAAAATGACACAACCTCATTTTTCACTTACCTGTCATATTTTTTATTATTTTCAGGTAGGTTCATGATGTTCACTTTTCCCCTCCGGTCTGCTACCCTCCCGCTATATCTTGCTTTGATAAAGTTTTATGCGGAATTCGTGCATTTTTTCACAAACAATATTATTTAACGGATTTAAGTATGCAAACAGCAGGTTTAGCTCTTAATGCGCTGGATATAATTTTGATCGTCATTGCCGGGGCCCTTATTTTTAGAGGATTGCTACGCGGCATAGTTAGGGAAGCGCTATCTGTTTTCTCGTTAATTTTAGGTTTTTATCTGGCTGCGAAATATCACTATGAATTGGCACCTTACTTTGAAACTTTTTTTGACGGTCCCGGAACAGTAAAGGCTTTCAGTTACCTTTCAATTATTGTAGCCACCCTTTTCGTAGCTTTTCTTGTCGGTATCACCATCAAAAAAATTCTGACAGTATCCATGCTTGGCTGGGTGGATCAGGTCCTCGGCGGAATTCTTGGTTTCGTAGAAGCGATCATCGTCGGCGGCATCATTATTGTCGTATTGAACAGCTTTACCCCCAATTCAGAATTCCTGACAAATTCAAAACTAGCCCCCAAAGTAATGTCTACTGCAAGCTTCTTCATCAGCTTCGCACCGGAAAACGTACTTGACTCACTGGACATCAAGTCCATGTTTCCCGACCACTCTGAACTCACTAACCACATAAGCGATACTATCTAAGATGAGCGCACAATCCATTGAAAAACTCAAAAATGTTATTGCCAGCCTGACCGCACCAGACGGATGCCCTTGGGACAAGGAACAAACCCCTAAAACACTTTGTGACTCCCTCATTGAAGAGGCTTTCGAGCTTGTTGAAGCTATCCGTGCTGATGATACGCAGGAAGTTATGGAAGAACTCGGTGATGTGATGTTCCTGCTGCTCTTCATCTCACAGCGTTATGAAGAAGAGAACTCCTTCACCTTTGCTGATGCAGTTGAATCCGGTGCAGCCAAAATGATCCGCCGTCACCCGCACGTATTCGCTGACTGTACAATCGAAGACCAGGAAGAGCTGCTCAAGAACTGGGAAAAGATCAAAAGGAGCGAGAAGAAAGGTGATAAGAAAATTTTCGATTCCCTGCCTAAAGGTTTGCCACCCATGCTGAAAGCATACCGCATCAACTCCAAGGCAGCCCGTAGCGGCTTCACCTTTGAATCTGACAAACAGTGTCTGGGTCAGCTTGAAAATGAATGGAAAGAATGGACTGATGCACTTGAATCCGGCGATAAAGATGCCATCAACGAAGAATTTGGTGACTACCTGTTCACGCTCATAGAACTTGGTCGCCGCAAAGGTATCAAGGCAAACAGTGCTTTGGACATCACCAATAACAAATTCCTCGAAAGGTTCGCTAAAATGGAAGATCTCGCCAAAGAGCAAGGCAAAGACATTTCTGAGATGAACCTCATCGAGCAGAACGAGCTTTGGGAGCAGGTCAAATAGCACTGCCCGCAGCATTCAGTTAAAAAGACCCCGCTATCTTCAAAGATGGCGGGGATTTTTTTGACTCTTAGGCCAATCATCTAAAAACAAAAATTTATATTTTTCAAATTTTTCTTATTTTTACTCTAAAGTTTTTTAGATAACTACCGATTCAACTGATAGGCGTGTATATTACCCTTTTTCGGGAGGGGAGTTTATGGACGTAACAGGAATCAGTTCAACCATGGATACCGCACCTGCGGTAAGTGACAAGCAACTCTTCGGAGCTCAGGTTGTAACCAAGACTTTGGATTACATGAACTCCGACCAGTTCAGTTCTTCAACCAGTAGCGATTATGATTTCCAGAAAGATGTTCTCAGTGCCGCTTATTCCGGCGTGGGAACAATCGCCAATGTAAAAGCCTAACAGGGTAGTCCATGCGCCTGAATTGAAACCCGGCCACATCAGCCGGGTTTTACTATGCCTGACAATGATCAAACCTTCCGTCCTCTAAAATCCTACTCCTTTTTTATCCAGCCATATTAATTAAACTTAACTTTGGAACAAAGATTGCTTGTTAAACCGCATTAAAGCCACTTGTTTGACATGGAGGTTGCTATGCAGGTTATCATTTTGGCAGCAGGAAGAGGGCAAAGGCTTAGTCCCATCACTGATGATGTTCCCAAGCCACTGGTTGAAGTAAATGGATGTCCCTTAATTATCAATGCCTTGAAAATTCTTTCCAGGCATCCAATTGAGCGTTTCATTATTGTTGAAGGCTATAAATCCGAACAGATTCATGAAAAACTCGGTAACAGCTATAATGGTATTGAGATTGTTTATGTCCGCAACTCTGACTGGAACAAAACCAATAATATCCATTCCCTGTGGTTGACCCGTGAACTATGGGATAGAAACACCATCCTTCTTGAATGCGACATTTTCTTTAAACCGGGCCTGATCGAAGATCTGCTGGAAGAGCCATTTGCCAACGCAGTCATGGTTGACCGTTTTCAGCCCCATATGGACGGCACAGTGGTGGAACTCAGTGCAGATCAACAAAACATTACCCGCCTCATTCCCGGCAAAGATCAGGATGAAAATTTCAATTTTACCGACAAATACAAAACGGTAAATATCTACACCTTCACTAGAGATTTTCTGCAAAACATATTTCGGCCTACCATAGATCTCTATGTTAAGATGAACGGTCAAAATGAGTATTACGAGCTTGTTCTTGGCGTGATCATTTTTATGGGCAGCAAAGAGCTCAAAGCGAAGATATGCGCACCGCACCGCTGGTTTGAAATTGACGACTTTACAGATCTGCAACGTGCTGAGGCACACTTAACTGACGATAGGTCCCTGCTGGAGAAAATCCGCAAAAAATACGGCGGATACTGGCGCTACGATTTCACAGATTTTGAATACCTGTACAATCCATATTTTCCCAACCAAAACCTATACAATGAATTGCGCCTAAACCTGACTGACCTGCTTGGCAACTACCCATCCGGGCAACAGGAAATCAACCTCAGCCTTGCAAACTGGGCTAAAATTGATGAATCCATGCTGGCGGTGGCTAACGGCGGTTCTGAACTGATTGAACTTCTACGTCAAAAAATCAACAAGGTCACTCTTCTGCAACCGTCCTTTGATGAATATGCACGCAATCTTAAACCTGAACAGATTCATGCAGTAAAACCCTGCCCGGAAACTTTGGCACAGACTCCGGCCACCGTTGTAAAAGAAGTCAGGGACAGCGAATCCAACGCCTTGGTTATCGTTAATCCCGGCAACCCGACCGGAACTATATTCAAGCCAGCGGAACTTCGCTATATTTTTGATGAATTACGTCATCTAGATATGATTATCCTTGACGAATCATTTGCCGATTTCATCAGCACAGGACGGGACACAACCCTGCTTGATGAACTGGAAAAATTCCCAAATGTCATCATTCTACGCAGCCTGAGTAAGGACCTCGGTGTACCGGGAATCAGACTCGGGTATATCGCCAGTGCCGACCGGAAACTTATAGGTAAAGTGCGTACCGACCTTCCGATCTGGCACATCAACTCCGTTGCCCAATATTTTCTGGATATCCTGCCCAAATACCGCGCGGACTATGCGTATGCGCGAGCCAAGGTGATTAAAGCACGTGACGAGATGGGAGAAATGCTCAACGATGTTCCCGGCATAAAGGTGATACCTTCCTTTGCCAACTATTTCTGTTGTGAACTGCCCGAAGGAGTTTCATCAGACTTCATCCAGGAACAACTTTTTATGAACCACAGGATGCTGGTCAAAGACCTTGGCAAAAAGCAGGGGCTTCCAGAAGGACGTTATCTGCGCCTTGCAGTAAAAACACCGGAAGAGAACCGAATGCTGGTTGAAGCATTAACTAAAACATTGTCTGAAAATCTAGTCACATACCAGAGCGCATAAAGATGGGATTAATAATGAATACATGTACTGAAAATAAATGGCACGAAGTCTGGACCCGCAAAGGAACCGAAGGCGGGGAATCATTAGAAGATCTTATGAAAGCTGACGGTTTTGACACTGGAACCGGAGCAATATCTGTCAAAGATTGGATGAGAACTTCTGCTGATATTAAAAAGAAACTTGAGACAGAAAAGGCTTTCCGCATTCTGGAAGTTGGTTGTGGAGCAGGAGCAATGCTCTACACATTTCGTGATTCAGGTCCTGAAATTTTCGGAGTGGACTATTCCGAAACCCTTCTCAAGAAGGCGAAATCCGCAATCCCTGAACTGCAAGGCAAAGTCTGCGAAGCCTCAGCTCTTGATTTTGACGACAACATGTTCGAAGCAGTTTTCTCACACGGCGTATTCTTTTACTTTCGCGATCTGAACTACGCCGAACAGGCCATGGACGAAATCCGTCGGGTTCTCACTCCAAACGGCAAAATTTTCATCCTTGATATACCGGATTTTGAAAAACGCGAACTTTGCGAAAAATACAGACGCGATGTGGTTTATGCCGGGGAAGAATACCCCACAGCAGAAGACAGCCCCTACCGTCATCTGTACTACTCTAAAGAATGGTTCCATGAATACGGCAAAAAACACGGCATGAAAGTACAAACCTTTGATCAGGATCTCGAAAGTTACCCCATGTCTCCATATCGTTTTAATGCTTTGCTGACTTTCTAGCTCCTAAATGAGGGACTTAAAATGAAAAACATCATCTGGATTGTAATCGACACACTTCGCTCGGATATGCTGGCCTCATGCCTTTCCGAAACAGCAAAGCGCAACGAAATTGACGAAGTAATTGAACAGGGAGTCCTGTTTACTGATGTAATGACTTGCGGCGGTTCAACTAGGATATCCGCTCCGGCGTACTTCTCTGCCCTGCGCCCCGGACTGACCGGAATGATCCATCACGGAGTGCAGACTATCCGTAATTTCAAAGATGATGTTATTACCGTTACCGAACATTTCAAACTCCACGGTTACCAGACCTTCCGCTGGGATGACAGCAGCCTTGATTCCTGCCAGCCCAAAAGAGGATTCGATGTATTCGAATCTGGCTATCCGACTCTTGAACATACCCCTGAAAGAAATTACGACAACGAACGACGCGATGCCTTCATAAAAAGGGTTCGTCAAAGCAAGAAACCTTTTTTTGTCAATTTTCACCTTGATTACATTCATGACTTCGGCGGCAATCAGACTACCAGTTGGACAACTGATGAATACCTCAAAGTTGTATCCAGACAGGCTACAGACTTTAAAGCATTGTGGGATAAAATTAATCCCGGCCCCGAAGACATAGTCGTGATTACTTCTGACCACGGTTGCATCCTTAATGAAAACTACATTGAATACGATAAAAGCATGCCTTGGGGCTTTGCGAACAACAAAACCCGTGTTTTCGCATCCTTTATTGCGGAAGGCCTTACCCCGTCTAAAAAGCATGAACTCATCCGTTCATTGGATATTGCACCGACCTTACTCGACCTCGCGCTTGGCCAGGACATGAAAGCGCAGGGAATCAGCTTGAAAGGAGTCCTTGAAGGAGAACCGGTTCCTGATCTGATCGGCATTGCCGAGCGTAATGTAACCTTCGACGTAACAAGCGTTACAGACTATGCCTGCGTTCGCAAAAAGAATTGGGCGTTATATTTCCATAAGGGCGAACCAATGGCTCTTTATGACAATTCCGAAGGAACTAATGTCACAGACCATCTGGGTGAAGGGATACCTGCAGAAAAAGAACTCCTTAAGTTTTACCGTGAATTGGTCATAGAAGGACCGCAGACAGCTTCCGAAATTTATGCACAAAACGGTATCTCCATCTCTGAAATCAGGAGTCCGCAGGAAGTGAGCATTCTTCTTCCCGTTTATGAATGGAATGAAGAGACAAGGTTATGCGTTGAATCTCTAACAGACCAAATTCTCAACACAGAACTGATCCTGCTTGACGCAGACGAAAGCGGTAAAGTGGAAAAAGAAATATCTGAAAGATATCAAGACCGCCTATATATTCGTCATGTTGATACCCAGCAACTTCCCCTTCATGAGATGCTGAATACGGGGCTCAGGCTTGCGACTGCTCCGTTTGCTGTTACAGCGACACCGGCCTGCCAATACACTGAAAATTTCTGTTACAGCCTGCGCGATATATTTCTGTCCAAGCCGGACACTGTTCTCAGTTATCCGAACATGAAGCGGTTAATTAGCGACACCCGTGAGATGGAGTACATCGGAAACGACGATTGCTTTGATGAGATCATATTTTCAAGGCTCGGTTCCGGATTTGAGCACAAAACTACTACAGCTGCCTATTCCCTACCCCATTTCAATGAAATTGGTGCCTGTGCCATGTTTGAGACTGAAACTTTGCGTAACGTAGGTGGGTTCGCCAGTAGCGTAAGTGATGTCATAGGCAAGACATGGTACAAGTTGAACCGCAAAGGCAGGATCAGACACGTGAATAGAGGGCTGGTAATTTCGAAGGACAGGACTATTCTCAGGCCAGTCATGCCGAATCAGGACGGGGATTTCGATTGCAAGATCAGCATCATCGTCCCAATCAAAGACGCTGCGGATCAAAGAATGCTTCCGGCTTTTCTGACTATGCTTTCGAAGCAGATTGAAAAGTCGATAGAAGTTCTTTTGCTTACTCAGGATGATAAATCTGGCCTTATTGCTGCCCTTGCGGAGAACTTCTCCGACTTGAGCATTAGAACAGTGAACCGTTCAGACGGATACCATGAACTGATGAACAGCGGACTTTACGCTGCCCGAGGGGAATATCTTTTCTGGGCTGACATTACAGACAGACTTCTGCCCCAGTGCCTTTCAACTTTGTTAGAACAGCTTGAGGGTAAAAATGACGTCAGCGCTGCAAAGTGTGGCCACCTGCTTCATGGCTCTGACAATGTTCCCCAAAAGATAAAAGCCATGGGCCAGGTTCGTGAGATGCTTTGTGAAATTTGCGACCTCCGGGGGCTACTCTACAAACGCAGATTACACAACGATGTCGGAATATTCAGATCACCGAACAACAATGAGCATGGCTGGGATATGTGTGTCCGGCTGGCACTTGTGGAACCTTTCGTGATCGTTGAAGAACCGCTGATTATTGCAGGCAAGGCCTTCCAGTTCAACATGCAGCCAAGCATAGAATCCTACCATCGCATACTGCGCAGCTCTATTAACTCCATGGGCAATGCAGTCGATCTGGTCAGACTCTATGAAGATGACTTCCGTCGTCATTCTGCAGAACAAGCCCGCTACATACTTGAAGATGAAATGATGCTGACCCTGAAACTCATCAACAAAAGCGGCATCAGTTCCGGTGCACTTTTGCGAGTACCTAAAGTACAAGTAGCCAAGTAAGATTACTTACGATAATTCATAACTTCAAAAACCCGAATAAGCATCTGCGCAAATTCGGGTTTTCTTTTTTTATAACTAAACCGACATTGCATCTGAACAGAAGATAATTATACTATTACTTCACAAGAGTAACACATGAACTCAATTCAGAGTGCGCAAGAAGGAGACAATGGTTGAATTCAATGAGAATTCATTTGCGACAATCAAATTCACACTGACCTGGAAAAGTGGACACGGAATCCACGAAGAAAAATTTCTGGCTAGGAAAGTTAATGCATGGCGCGACTTTTTACCTGAAGAGCTAAAAGAACAACTTGAAGGCACGAAGTCAGGTGAATCAGTTACGGTCGATTTTTCTGCCGGGGCAGGTGTTCCTAAGCACGAACTATCGAAAGTCAGAAACATCCCCCACCGAAAGTTCAAGATAAGATCTCATCAATTCAAGAATCAACCTGCTCGAACAGGTAGATTCTACCCTCAAGGTACGCTTACCGGCCTTCCCGGTGTTTACCCGCAGACAGCAATCCCGTTCAGGGTTTTAGACAGAACTGGCACTGACATAATTGCTGACCTCAACCATCCCTTAGCGAAAATTCCATTCGAACTAAAAGCCGAAGTCATCAATGTTGCCAGCAAGGACAGCGAAACCGGCGGTCGCCTCACACACTGGCTGGAAGAAATTTGCAACTGGGGTCCCGGCATGCAGGCTGCCCCGAAAAAACAACCAGTAGATTTCATCCATGAGGACTTCTTCAATCGTCCCGACGACACCGCAGATGCAAGTTTCTACTCTTCCCCGCGCCTGATCGGTCACATTGACAAACAGGCGAGTAAGAATCTGCAAAGCATCTACAAACGCTTCCTATCCCCGGAAATGAAAGTGCTGGACCTGATGAGCAGTATGGAATCACATCTATCCCCTGACATAGAATTAGACATCACCGGACTGGGGATGAATATGAATGAACTGCGGATGAATCCATCCCTGAATGGAAAAGTCGTTCAGGACCTCAATATTAACCCTGAACTCAACTTCAAGAACAACACCTTTGATGCCATAACTTGCAGCCTGTCCATAGAATATCTAACTGACCCGGCAAGTATTCTTAAACAGGCCCACGCTCTTTTGGCTCCCGGAGGCTCTCTACTGATCGGGATATCGAATCGTTGGTTTCCATCCAAAGTAACCCAAGGATGGCTGGAGATGCATGAATTCGAACGAATGGGTTACCTCCTCCAACTGGCCGAAGAAGCCGGCTTCAAAGGAGAAAAAGGGACAATCAGCATTCGCAACGATTGGCGCCCTGTCACAGATAAGCACTTTGTATCAACGCGCGGGGTTAGTGATCCTGTTTATGTTGTTTGGTGTAGGAAGGATTAGCCAGCATACACCACCCAAAAAAGGCCCAGACTTTTAAGTCAGGGCCTCATAACATTCTGGCGGAGAGGGAGGGATTCGGCTTCAATCAGATAAAACTTTGATTTATAAATACATATTACCTTTTCGCATTAACTGTTGCCCCCAAAGTTGCCCCCGTTCTGATTTGCTTGACTGTTGCTTGATAAATGGGATTCAAAAAGTTCCCTGAAGGAACCTAACCACCGGAATTAATTCGCACTGGTCAATGTCCCTTTGTTTGACCGTTGTTTGATTCATCCTTATCGGCAACATTGCTATAAGGGCAACATAAATTTATGCGTTCGGGACGCAGAGACCGGAGGTTCAAATCCTCTCATCCCGACCAGATAATTCAAGGGGTTACGGCATACGCCGCAACCCCTTTTTGCGTTTAAGCACAATTTTTCTAAGATTTTGTAGCGCGGCAAATGCTTTTG
>DDLU01000245.1 GCA_002340305.1 Desulfovibrio sp. UBA2564 | reverse complement strand
TTCCGAAGTGATGACCAGCCGTAATCTCGTCACCGTGCAGAAAGGAACCTCCACTGAAGAGGCCAAACGCCACCTGCACACCAACCGTATTGAAAAACTGCTGGTTGTTGACGAAGAAAACAAGCTTACCGGTCTGATCACCATCAAGGATATTGATAAGGTCAAGAAGTACCCCAACGCAGCGAAAGATTCCGCCGGTCGCCTCCGTGTAGGTGCTGCTGTCGGTGTTGGGCGTGACCTCATGGAGCGTAGCTCCGCACTGATCTCTGCCGGCGTTGACTTCCTGACCCTTGATTCCGCACATGGTCATTCCAAGGGAATCCTTGAAGCTATTAAGGAACTCCGTTCCTGCTATCCTGATGTACAGATTGTCGGTGGTAACATCGCTACTTACGATGGTGCCATGGCCCTTATCGATGCCGGTGTAAACGCTGTTAAAGTCGGTATCGGTCCCGGTTCCATCTGCACCACCCGCGTAGTTGCAGGTGTCGGTGTTCCGCAGATCACCGCTATCATGGAAGCTTCCCGTGCATGTCAGGAGCGCGGCGTTTGTGTAATCGGTGACGGTGGTATCAAGTTCTCCGGTGACGTTGTTAAAGCTCTGGTTGCGGGTGCAAATACCGTAATGATGGGCTCCATGTTCGCCGGTACTGATGAAAGCCCCGGTGAAAAAGTTCTCTATCAAGGTCGTTCCTACAAACTCTATCGCGGCATGGGTTCCATTGACGCAATGAAGAAGGGTAGCTCCGACCGTTACTTCCAGAAGGACACCAACAAGCTGGTTCCCGAAGGAATCGTTGGCCGCGTTCCCTATAAAGGGCCCGTTTCCGACAGTATTTACCAGATGATCGGCGGACTCCGCTCCGGTATGGGCTACGTAGGTTGTGCAAACATTGCTGAAATGGCAGAGAAAGCACAGTTCACCCGTATGTCAGCCGCCGGTTTTAAAGAAAGCCACGTTCACGATGTAATTATTACCAAGGAAGCACCCAACTACCGGGTTGATTCCTATTAATCAGGAGTCGTCATGCAGCACGATAATAAAGTAATTATTTTGGATTTCGGGTCTCAGTTTACTCAGCTGATTGCTCGTAGAATCCGTGAAGCGGGTGTGTATTCCGAAATTCACCCCTGCAATGTTGATCCCCGGAAGATTAAGGATCTGAAGCCCGGTGCATTGATCCTTTCCGGCGGTCCTTCTTCCGTTCTGGAAGATGAATCCCCGCAGCTTGATCCTTCTTTGCTGGAAATGGGCGTTCCCGTGCTTGGCATTTGCTACGGCATGCAGCTTATGACCAACGATCTCGGCGGTCGCGTTGTTTCCTCCGAAGACCGTGAATACGGTCGTGCGGAATTCAAAGGCGATTCCAGCTGCGTTCTTTTCGAAGGTATTGAAGATATCGAAAAGCTCACCGTATGGATGAGCCACGGTGACCGCGTTGAAGCAATCCCCGAGGGATTTAAAGTCTGCGGTACTACCGAATCCATTCCTTTCGCGGCAATGGCTAATGATGATAAGAAAATGTACGCTCTCCAGTTCCACCCCGAAGTGGCACACACCGAAGGCGGCACCACCATCATCAACAACTTTGTATTTAAAGTTGCAGGCCTCAAAGCTGACTGGACCATGTCCTCTTTCGTAGAGAAATGCATCGAGGAAATGCGCGAAAAGATCGGTGACAACCAGGTTGTACTCGGCCTTTCCGGCGGTATTGACTCCACTGTTGTTGCTGTCCTGCTGCACAAAGCAATCGGTAAACGCCTCCACTGCATCTTCGTAGACAACGGTCTGCTGCGTATGCACGAGCGTGAAGAAGTTATCGGCTTCCTTGAAGAACATTTCGAACTCAACGTAAAATGCGTTGATTCTGCTGATCTCTTTCTCGACAAACTTAAAGGCGTTGAAGATCCTGAGAAGAAACGTAAGCTCATCGGTTACACCTTCATTGATGTATTCAACGAAGAAGCTGGCGCTCTCAAGGACGTAAAATTCCTCGCTCAGGGAACTCTCTACCCCGATGTTATCGAGTCCGAATCCTTCAAAGGACCCTCTGCGGTCATTAAGTCCCACCACAACGTTGGCGGACTGCCCGAAGACATGGACCTCGATCTGGTTGAGCCTCTGCGTGAGCTCTTCAAAGACGAAGTACGTAAGGTTGCTTACGAACTTGGTCTGCCTGAGTTCATCATCTGGCGCCAGCCTTTCCCCGGTCCGGGTCTCGCTATCCGTGTTCTGGGTGAAATCACTGAAGAGCGTCTTGAAATCCTGCGTCAGGCTGACAAGATCGTACAGAACGAAATGCATGCATCCGGCTGGTACCGCAAGGTCTGGCAGGGATTCGCTGTTCTGCTGCCGCTCAAGACTGTCGGCGTTATGGGCGATGACCGCACCTACGAACATGTCATTGCGCTGCGTATCGTAGACAGCATCGATGCAATGACCGCAGACTGGTCCCGCATCCCCAACGATATCCTCGCTCGTATGTCCAACAGGATCATCAACGAGGTTAAAGGTGTTAACCGCGTCGTGCTGGATATTTCCTCCAAGCCGCCGGCAACCATCGAGTGGGAATAACCTCCTGCTTTCTGCTGAATATATTAAGTGCCCCCGACATCATGTTGAGGGCACTTTTTTTATAAATTAATCAATTCTCATTCTGATTACGGTTGACCTCAGTTTTCAGAATCGATGCAAAATGAATGGTAAGTGCGGAGTGCTGTTAATTTGATAGAATTAATTGGTATGTCCCTGCTTTAGGTATTAATTTGTAAATACATCAAAGCTGGCTGATTACGCTGGATTTCAGTGTAGATAAGACGTAGATAAAGTTTTAGAAATCAGTTACAAGACTTCAGCAAATTTTGAAAAAGTCAGTGCCGGATTCCGTTTGGGGCCGCGTGGCTTTTCGCGCATTCGCGCGTTTGTATTGTCGCAACTAAGAAGGAAAATAATATGTTCGGTATCGGTTCAACAGAACTTATCGTAATTTTGGTTGTTGCCCTTATTCTCATCGGACCCCAGAAGCTCCCGGAACTTATCAAGAATCTTGGTAAAGGTCTTTCCGAAGTTAAGAAGATGTCTAATGACGTAAAGAGCACTCTCGATGCGGAAATTTCTGCTGCTGACGAAGAAAGAGCGCAGAAAGAAGAGGCTGACCGCGAAGCTGCACGCAAGAAAGCAGAAGCAGAGGCCATGGAAAAAGCGCGTCAGGCTGAGGCTGAAAAACAGCAGGCTGCTGAGACCGAAGCTGAAGAAGTTGCTGCAGCACCTAAGACTGAGAGCGAGAAAGCATGAGTTCAGCGGAGAAAGATTCGCGTGAAGTAGGGCAGGAAAGTCCTGAAGAAACTCAGGTTGAAGAAACTGCCGCAGAGTCTCAGAACTCTGAAGAGGAAACCGTAGAGGGCACTGAGTCCGAAGCCGGACTCCCTGCTGAAAAAACTGCGGATGAAATCGCATTGACAAAAGAAAATCCTGCCGAAGATGTGGAAGAAGACGAAGAGGAGCTTGATGAAGAAGAAGCTCCCATGACTTTTCTGGAGCATCTTGAAGAGCTGCGCCGCCGTTTTGTCAGGATTTTTATTGCCTGTGGTATTGGTTTTCTGGCTTGCTATTCCTTTGCCAAGCCTCTGTTCTCCATGCTCATGGCTCCGCTGGTAGCGGTTCTGCCTCCTGATTCCACGCTGATTTTTACTTCCCTGCCTGAAGGTTTTGTTACCTACCTTAAGGTCGCAGCTGTGGCAGGGGTTTTTGCTGTCTCTCCCTATATATTTTCCCAGATCTGGGGCTTTATTGCTCCCGGACTCTATGAGCATGAACGTAAGTGGATGATCCCGCTGGCATTTCTGTCCGCATTTTTCTTTGTTGGCGGTGCCTTGTTCGGATATTACGTAGTATTCCCTTTTGGATGTGAGTTTTTTATGGGTTTTGCTGATGAATTCATCAAACCAATGCCCACGTTACGTGAATACTTGGGATTTTCCCTGAAATTGCTCTTTGCCTTCGGTATCATTTTTGAGCTGCCGCTATTCATCTTTTTCCTTGCCAGACTGGGCGTGGTAACTGCCGAAGGACTGCGCAGCAAGCGTAAGTACGCTATCCTGGTTTGCTTTATCTGCTCCGCGATTCTGACCCCGCCGGATGTTATGACCCAGACCCTCATGGCTGGTCCGCTGATTATCCTCTATGAGATCGGCATCTGGGTTGCTTACTTTTTTGGTAAGCGCGGCGGCAGAAAACTGAAGAACGCTGAGCCTGAAAATGGCGGGCCTGACGACTCCGGTCCTGAGGGCGGTGCTTCCGCAGAAGCTGATTCTTCTTCCGAAGAAAAGGCAGCAGAGAAGCCTTCTGATACTGAAAAGAAAGAGAAGTCCAAGTCTGAAGATAAATCCAAGACCGATGAATCCGGCTACGATGAAGATTTGATTGAAATGTAATGGCCCGAGAGGGCACACCATAAGAGAGGTTGGTTTTGTCACAGAGATCCGCAGAAATTACCCGTACCACTAAGGAAACTGATATTTCCCTTAAGCTTAATATTGATGGCGAAGGGAAAACAAATATCGATACCGGAGTTGGTTTTGCAGACCATATGCTCACTTTGATGAGTTTTTGGGCCGGATTTGATCTTGATCTCAGGTGCAAAGGCGACCTCGAAATTGATTCGCACCATACTCTTGAAGACATCGCGCTCGTTCTCGGGCAGGCCCTGTCCGAGGCCATGGGCGATAAGAAGGGCATCAACCGCATTGGTTTTGCCAAGGTGCCCATGGATGAAGCACTCGTAGAGGTTGTAATTGACCTTTCAGGACGGGCTTATCTTGTGTATGATGACGACATCCTTCCCCCGATTATTGCCGGGGATGAAAGGGATGTATGGCGTGAATTCTTCAAGTCACTGGCTTTCAAAGCCGGTATGAACCTGCACATCAAGTTTGAATACGGGCGCAACGGCCACCACCTGCTCGAAGGTGCGTTCAAGGCTTTGGGGCTTGCTTTCCGCAATGCCCTGTCCGTTGAAAGACAAGGTGTTTCCAGTACAAAAGGGAGTCTCGATTAATGAAACGGCTTTTCCCGCTACTCATTCTCTGTGTTTTCGCTTTCGGTGTCCTTGGCGGCTGCGCCAGCAAAAGCGATATTGTTAAACTTCCGCGTCCTTCCGGAAAGATTGCCGTAGCCGGGTTCACTAACCCCGTTTTTAACTGGGAACTCTTGGCAGGTTATTTGCCACAGGAAGGAAAGCCCATCCAACAGGATATCCTGCAGAAGCTTGATGCAAAGATGGTCGGTGTGCTTTCCAAGCATGGCGTTACCGCGTTCGCGCGTCCCGCC
>DDLU01000274.1 GCA_002340305.1 Desulfovibrio sp. UBA2564 | reverse complement strand
CCCGAAGAGATTCTCACTGAACCCGCCAATGATTACGTCAGACGCTTTGTAGAAGACGTAGACGCAACCAAAGTGCTCACAGCTGAGAACGTCATGAAGAAAGCTGAAAGCGTAGCCTACATCTCTGCTGACGGACCGCGCGCGGTACTGCGCAAAATGCGCAAAAATAACATTTCATCTATTTTCGTGCTCGGCCCGGATCAGGACCTGCGCGGGATTGTCCATGCAAGTGATGCTGCCAAGGCCGTTGAGGCAGGCAGTAGAAAACTTGAAGAAATAATCAGGCCAGCCCGCAGTGTCTCTGCTGAGACTCCTGCGCTTGAACTATATCCCATGATGTCTGAATCCTCGTGGCCCCTCGCCGTCATTGATGAGCAAAATGAGTTCATCGGCGTTGTTGTCAGCGGCAACCTCATTGCCGCAGTGGCTGAATACGGACCGGACCCGTCAATTTAATAATTCTTGGAGGAACCATTTTATGAGTAAGGCCAAACCCCACACGATGCTTTGGATTGCAGGTATTTTCTTTGCAACAATGCTCAGCATTTTACCTATCAATTCCGCACAGGCAGCCGATAAGCCTGTAATTTTCGCAGACCTTAACTGGGACAGCATCCAGATTCACAACCGCATTGCCGGATTCATCATCGAGCACGGCTACGGTACTGGCGTTGAATACACTCCTGCCGGAACCGCCATTGCTTACGAAGCAATCATGCGCAACGACATGGATGTGGACATGGAATCATGGACTTCCAGTTCTCAGGAACTCTACGATAAAGGCATCAAGGCCGGCACACTCTTCGACCTCGGCGCAAACTTCAAAGATGCCCGTCAGGGGCTCATGGTTCCCACTTACATGATCAAGGGTGATCCCAAACGCGGTATCAAGCCCACTTGCCCGGAACTCAAAACTGTTGCAGATCTCGCAAAATATCCTGAATTTTTCAAAGACCCCGAAGATCCTTCCATGGGCCTCATCTACACAGGTGTGACCGGATGGACCATGACCGAAAAAACTGAGCAAAAAATTAAGAATTACGGACTCGATGATTCTTTCAACATGCTCGCCCCCGGTTCTGATGCTGCGCTCGCAGGTTCCATGGTCGCAGCCTACAAACGAGGCAAAGGCTGGGTTGGCTATTACTGGGGTCCCACTTGGATCATGGGTATGCTCGACATGACTTTCCTCGAAGAGGCACCCTTTGATCTTAAGGTTTGGGAAGACACTAAACTTTGTGAATACCCCAACTCAGACGTTAACATTCTGGTCAGCAAATCTCTGATGGAAAGAGCTCCCGAAATTATCGGGATGTTCAAAAAATACGAGACCACAATGGACATGACCAACAAATGTCTGGCTCACATGAAGAACGAAAAAGCTGACCTTGATGAAACCGCACAATGGTTCCTGAAGAACTATGAAGATGTGTGGACTAAATGGGTTCCCGCAGAGAAAGCTGCCAAAATCAAAGCTGCTCTCAACTAATCAACGAATATGTGAATCAAGTTGCCCACAAAGAAGTATCTTCTTTGTGGGCATAAACTTAAGCACTATAGAACAAAAACATAACAACCGGATTTTTTTACAATGTATAAGTTTCCAAAGACCCTGCAAATACCACTGGGTGACTGGGTCAACGACGGCATGAACTGGGTGATGGATAATTGGGGAGAATTTTTCGATGTTCTCGGAAACGGACTCCTGCAACTTCTCATTGCATTGCAGCAGTTCTTCCTTATGATCCCGTGGCCTGTAACAATAATCGGTGTCGGAGTTGCCGGCTGGTGGCTGCTGAAAAGTTGGAAGCGTGGCTTGGGCATGTCCGCCATGCTTTTTGTCATCGGCTGCTTCGGCTACTGGAAACTGACCATGATGACTCTGGCGTTAGTTACCGGGGCTGTGGTTATCTCACTTGCATTTGGTATTCCCATCGGAATCTGGATGGCACGGAGCGACCGTGCGGAAGCATTCATCAAACCGATCCTTGATGCCATGCAGACCATGCCCAGCTTTGTTTACCTGATCCCGGTAATGATGCTCTTCGGCCTTGGTAAGGTTCCCGCGCTATTCGCGACCATCATTTACTCAATGCCCCCCATCATCCGCCTGACCAATGTCGGTATCCGCGAGGTTCCCAAAGATGTTATCGAAGCGGCCCGTGCTTTTGGTGCCACTCCCATGCAGACCCTGCTCAAAGTGCAGTTGCCCCTGGCACGTCCGACCATTGTTGTCGGTATCAACCAGACAACAATGATGGCTCTGGCCATGGTTGTTGTGGCCTCTATGATCGGGGCAAAAGGGCTTGGTATGGAAGTTCTGGTTGCTATTAACCGCATTGATATCGGCATGGGATTCGAAGCCGGACTGTCTATCGTGTTTCTTGCGATCATCATTGACCGCCTGACCCACGCTATGGCTGTGCGCAACACCCATGACGCTAAGTAGTTCCGGTAATAATTACGACTTGAAAGGGCCACGACATCATATGATGTCGTGGCCCTTTTTGGGTGCAATCGCTGCGATCCCCATTTCTAATGGCAAAAAACATTTAAAAAGGTATACTGCACTCCTAACCTGAAAATGGAGAAAGCAAGATGAAAAATTCCCGTTCCCGTATGATAGTTATTTCCCTGCTGAGCGTAGCATGTATGCTTTTTCAAACCTCGGCAGTCTGGGCTTTCAGCCTTAACGACCTTTCCTCTTCCGCAGAGTCAGCCAAAAGCGCGGCAGAAGGTGCAAGCCTGCTCGACCGGGCCAAAAACGTTTATACCGGATTTTACGCTTCCACAGAGAATCTAGTTGATGCCCAGACCATGACCATGAGCCTGATCAATCCTTCTGAAGGTTCTGCGCTCACTTCAAAACTCGGCGACATCAATTCCGGTTCAACCTTCAGCAGACTTACCAAGCTGGTCGGATTTTCCGAAACCATGGATTCGGGAACTACCGACTCTTCACTGACCTCGAAACTTACCAAAATCATCACTACTCCCGGTAGTTTTGAAAAAGCCAAGAAAGTCTACGATCATGCTTCCACCGCCTACACATCAGGTAATAATTCAGTGAGCGAAGCCAAGACTCTGTATAAAGAAATCAAGGCATTCATCGCCTCTCCCTCTGCCAAGGGACTCAGCGAGACCCTGCTTTCCGGTTTGGGAGATTACTCTGATAAGATTCTGCCCTTCATCATCGAGCACGGTCCGGCGCGGGTAAAAACCGCCGCGCATATAGCGGATGCTTTTAAAGACTTTTTGTAAGAACGTTTGAAACTCCAAGTAGCAAAGAGTCCCTCCAACCCAATAGGATTGAAGGGACTCTTCATGGAGGTATGGAATAGCAAAAAACAACTAATTGAAATAACCGTCACTCTTCAAATCAGTGATTAACCTTTCACACATGGCAGCACGGTTCAGGCTATAGATATGAACTCCCGGTGCACCTTTATCAAGAAGGTCCGCAATCTGTTTGCGGGCAAAATCAAAACCGAATTCCATTACCGCTTCATCACCGCCCTTTTCAAAGGCTTTCTCTACTCCGCAATAAAGATCACCGGGAATTGCAGCACCGCAAAGAGACATGATCCGACGCAAAGAACTTAAAGACTGAATCGGCAGTACACCCGGAATAACCGGGGCAGTGCTGCCAAGTTCTGCCAGCCTGTCTACGTAATCAAAGTAAAGGCGGTTATCAAAGAAAAGCTGGGTCATGGTGAAGTCCGCGCCCTTGGAAAGCTTTGAATTATGAATTTCAATATCCATAGAGATAGATGGGGATTCAGGATGCCCACCGGGATAACCGGCTACAGCAAGTCCCACTTCAGAAAATTTGCCGTCAACATACTCAACAAGGTCAGAGGCATGAAAGAAACGGCTTTCAGCATTGACGTTAGCATCCCTGACTCCGTCACCTCCAAGAGCGAGAATATCGGAAACCCCAGCTTCGCCAAGCCTGTTGACGAACTCATCAATTGATTGTTCGCTGGCCCCGACACAAGTCAGGTGTGCGACAATATCAATCCCCATATCCTTCTTCAGCATGGAGCAAATCTCGAGAGAGTTATCATGGCTGGTTCCGCCAGCTCCGTAAGTAACTGACGCGAACAGGGGGTTAAGCGCAGCCAGTCTTGCAGCCCTTTCCATGAACACAGGCCATGTGGATTTATCCTTAGGCGGGAAAAATTCAAAAGAAAAAAACTGTCCTGCTTCATTGATACTCTGTGCCACCTGCATTTTAGTTCTCCATTCTTATCTTATTGATCCCCGGATCGCAGGCACGGCCCGAGGCTTAAATTACTTTTACTGAATCTTGCGACGCACTATTTCCGCCGCCCGGACCATATTCTTAAGTGCCGGGACAACTTCGTCCCACCTACGTGTCTTAAGTCCGCAATCGGGGTTTACCCAAAGGCGCTCTGCGGGAATAACTTCCAAAGCTTTTTCCAGCAGCAAAGCCATATCATCCGTATCCGGAATCGCTGGGCTGTGAATATCATAAATACCGGGACCAACTTCATTGGGATAGCTGAACTGCCTGAAACTACCCAGCAGTTCCATGCGGCTGCGGCTGGCTTCAATGCTGATAACGTCAGCATCAAGGGCAGCAATGGAATCCATGATTTCATCAAATTCGCAGTAACACATGTGGGTATGAATCTGGGTGGAATCCTCAACGCAGGAAGCTGAGAGGCGGAAACATTCTTCTGCCCATTTCAGATATTCGGGCTGCTCAGCCTTGCGCAACGGCAGACCTTCGCGCAGTGCAGGTTCGTCGATCTGGATAACTTTGACACCGCTCTTTTCAAGATCCGCAACCTCATCACGAACAGCCAGTGCGATTTGGCAACAGGTTTCACTTCGAGGTTGGTCATCACGAACGAAACTCCAACAAAGAATCGTTACCGGGCCTGTGAGCATGCCTTTAACCTCGCGGTCAGACAGGGAACGGGCATAATCGGTCCATTCCACGGTAATTGGATTAGGCCGGGATACATCACCGAAAATAACCGGAGGCTTTACACAACGGGAACCGTAACTCTGAACCCAGCCGTTGGAAGTAAAGCAGTATCCATCAAAGTTCTCACCAAAATATTCCACCATGTCATTACGTTCCGGTTCACCATGGACCAACACATCAAGACCGATTTCTTCCTGACGACGGATGCAGTCTTCAATGTATGAACGCATGAAACTTTCATAGTCAGCACGCTCGATACGACCATTCTTAAAACCGCTACGGGGGGAGCGGACTTCCTGAGTCTGAGGGAATGAACCGATAGTGGTGGTCGGCAGAATGGGAAAGCCCAGTTCGCGTTGAATTTCCGCACGTTTTTCGTAAGCGGACTTACGGTGGTAATCTTCAGGCTTTAGTGCGGCTAATCTTTTAGAAACCTGCGGATTATTAACCCTTGGACTATTTTTACGGGCTTCAAGAATCTTACGATTGTCAGCAAGAACATTGGCAACATCCTTTCTTGATGCAGCATCAGCAACAACTCTGATCTCTGCGCACTTCTGACGTGCAAATGCCATCCATGATTTAATTTCCGCATCCAACCTGGTTTCCAAATCAAGATCAAAAGGGACATGAAGCAGCGAGCAGGATGGAGCTACCATGACACGATCTTCGCCAAGTACCACCTGCGCGGATTTCACCGCAGCTACAGCCTTATTAAGATCGGTTAGCCAGATATTTCGACCATCAACCACACCAAGTGAAAGACTAAGATTATCGGCTAAATGTTTCAGCAATGGGTTAAGGTCTTGTGCTCCACGAACAAGGTCAACATGCAGTCCGTCAACAGGCAGTGATGCAGCAGTTTCAAGGTTATCGCCAAGTCCGCCGAAGTAGGAGGCAACCAGAATCTTTGTATCAGCCGCAGCCTCTTTAAAGGTACGGTAGACAGGGCTAAATAGTTTACGCACGGACTCTTCAAGATCAAGAGACAGGACAGGCTCATCAAACTGAATCCACTCGCATTTAGCGGACAGTTTCTCAACAAGCTCTTCATATGCAGGAAGAAGTTTTTCCAGCAGATCCAGACGGTCAAATTCCTGATCCGCGCATTTTCCCAGCAGCAAAAAAGTCAGCGGTCCGGGAAGCACTGCCTTAATTATATGTCCGAGGGCAGCAGCTTCTTCCACCTGTTCAAGGATACTTTCATCTGCAAGAAAAAATTCCTGATCCTTGCTGAATTCCGGCACAAGGTAATGGTAGTTGGTATCGAACCACTTTGTCATTTCCATGGCTGCCACGCCGTTCTCACCAGCTTCACCTCGGGCCATTCTGAAATAGTCATTTAGGGAAGCTCTATTGTTTTCCACATTATATCTTTCGGGGATAACTCCGAATCTTACCGCATTATCGAGCATATGGTCGTAGTAGGAAAAATCGCCAACCGGAAGTAGATCAACTCCCGCTTTTTTCTGATCATCCCAATGAAGCACACGCAATTTCTTGGCAGTCAGCCTGAGGTCATCTGCCCCGGCTTCGCCCTTCCAGTAAGATTCAAGTTTGCGTTTAAGTTCGCGGTTACTCCCCACTCTGGGGTAGCCTAAAGTGTGCGTCAGCATAATATTGTTCTCCATGTTTCAAGTGTCCGGGACTTTATCCCTATTCCACAGACCTGTTCGCGAGGTCTGGCACATACTCCCGCAGGACGTCTTCTGGCTTCCGGAATTATTTGACGCACAGCACCGTTCCTTCCCGTCTCTCAACAGTGGTCCGATACCATTCCTGATTAATTTTCCTGGTTACAGCAGCGCGCCTGCGATGGATTCTCACCATCTTCCGTTTCCTGCGGGTGCATACAAATCGTAATTTAGTATATATAAATATTGTTATATAGCGATAAAGAGGTGACATTCTTTACCGCCTAAGTCAAGCACAGATAACAACTTTTCAGGGGACAAAAAAAGGCCCCCGGATCAACTCCGGGAGCCACTAGAAAAACATTTGCTGCCGAGCTATGTTATTCGCAATCGCGCACATTCAGCTTTTCGCGAAAATTACCGCTGGCAGCAGGAAATTTCAGCAATGCACCTTTGACCAGACATTTACCCACAGTACTCAGACCTTCACGGTCCTGACTGCTTGCTTTACCGCGCCAAAGATATGTTTTCATACCTTCATCTTCGGGAGTAGTCAGGTAGATACGCACGGTGTTGTTCACCCGGGATGCATCGGCTGTTTTAACTACACCAATATCTGAATTAGTTTTGCTGCTGATGTAATCGTACTCGTAGGACTCTCGCTTATAGCTGACTCCCCGCTCCATGAAAGCTTTGGAACCAAAATTAACCAGCACCAGGAAGTCGGGAGACTTGGGATCATATTTAAAGCCCTTGGCTTCAAGTTCCAGCTTGGCAGTGTTCAGCAAAACAGCTTCAAGATCTTTCTTCGAATTACTTTTCTGCTTGAAGGCAAAGGTCTTCAACGCACTGAAATTGGTGCCCGGAACAGGCTTATTCTCAACATCCATATTCACATATACGCAACCGGGAAGCAGCATCCCAAGCAGCATAAAAACAACAAATAACTTCCGCACCACATTCTCCTGACTTTATTAGTTACGGCCATCCCCTGAAATCGAGCCGCGTTAAATCCAATATTACAATTTCCAATACCTAACCGTTTAACTTTTTTAACGGCTTTAGCCAAGAGTTAAAACAAATTCAGTGGGAAAAGGCTTTTAATGCGTTTACCTTTAATCATAAAAACAAACCCGGTTACGCCCCGACTCCTTCGCGTCATAGAGAGCCATATCGGCCATACGTAACAACCTTTCAGGGTCAAGCCTGCGGGAATTAATGGTAGCCACACCTATGCTGGTAGTACATCTGACTACCCCCGAAGGAACAGTAACACAGGAATCGGCAAATTTTCTGCGCAAACGCTCCGCCAAGGCGATACCGCCAGAAAGATCAGTTCCCGGAAGGAAAATCGCAAACTCCTCCCCGCCCATACGGGCAAAGATATCTCCAGACCGAATCACGCTTCGGCAGATATCAGCAAAAGAAATCAACACAGCATCTCCGATTTCATGACCATGGGAATCATTGATCCCCTTAAAATTATCAAGGTCAATCATTAGCATGCCAGACCCAACAGAATTCCGCTTGTCTCCTTGTAACACCAACTCCACCTGTCGAAAAAATTCTCTACGGTTCAAAGCTCCGGTAAGGCTGTCCGTCGTTGCCAAACGCACCAACCTCTGCTCTTCCGCCTTGCGCACTGAGATATCATCGACCACCCAAAGCACACCGCGGTTAAGATCAGCAGGCACATTAACGTCAACAGCCTGACCGGAAAGTGAGCACCACAAAGCTTTTCCATCCTTACGCTGCACCTGATACTCAACATTCACTTGAGAGGTGTTAGTTAAGGTATAATAATATTTCTCACCAAACTCGTGAAACTTCCGCTCAGAAAGATGCAGGTCGCACATCCCCAGGCCAAGCATCTCTTCCGGTGATTCATAACCTAAAATATCTGCGAGAGCCTGATTAGCCCGTTTTAAAATACGTCCGCCCTGCAAGAACATCATCCCTACACCGCTATTTTTGAAGATAATCTCCAGTTCATGCAGGGTTTCACGCAACTCCATTTCAGTTGTATTCAGGTATGAACTATCCCGGATAGCAGAAATACGGTATATCTTGCCCCAAAGCTCTACTGTCCTACCCCGAATTTCAGCTGGAAAAGTAGAACCTTCCTTGCGTCTGCCCATTACAAAATAAGGCTGGTTATACTTCTTGGAAATATTTTCTTTTACAAGCTCCCGGTAATCTTCCGCAATGAAATCAAGCCCCCCCATTCCAACTACTTCATCGTGACCATAACCCAATACCTTCAGAATCTCTCTATTTACCGCAACACACTGTATGTTCTCATCAAACACGCCAATAGCTTCGGAAGAAGAATCAGCAATTAAAGTCTGGAATTCCAAGAGCTCTTCCAACTTGGCTACTCTCTTTTGAAGCTCATCTCGCCCCATAGCTTTCCCCGTCTTTATAATCTCACCTGAAATATAATTACCCTATTAAATAATAAGCATCTCCGTCAATAAAACAGAACGCACATAACACAATGATTTTAATCATTTTATACTGGTTAAATACAATTTATAATTTATCCGAACACAATACAGATCATTAAGATATGATTTAGAATCAATGCAGCAAAAAAAATACAGATACATTTAATTTGATTTTCTAAAATCTTAGTGTCATCCCGGCAATTAGGGGAGGCTGTTAACGCATTAAATATGCCAAAGACTCCCTATTCTCGTCCTCTTTCAAATATCAAGAAAAATTGATATATTCACGTCCGTGAGCAAACAAAAACCAAAAATCATAGCATGGATTGGCAACACCTTTTTCCGTACCGGAATGGATGAACTGGGCTACAAAACAGTTCATATTCCCATAAAGGGGCAGGAAATCTTCACTTGGCAGGATATTCTTGAAAAAACCGGAACAGGACCCTACGCTGTTGTCTACGCCGACAGATCAATCGCCCCGCCGCTTGCCGGAGTTGAAAATTACCCCTGCCTGACAATCTTCCACTGTATCGATACCCACATCCACAGCTGGTATCCGTTATATGCCCAAGGATTCGACATCTGTCTGGTCAGCCTGAAAGATCATATGGAACGCTTCACTCCGCGCTTGGAAAAATCGCGTCTGCTCTGGTTTCCGCCCATCGTTATGGACTCCCATGTTCCTTCCGAAACGCAAAAAGAATGGGATTTACTCTTTGTAGGCAATGTAAGTGCGGAATTGACCCCGGAAAGAAAAATATTTCTTGATAAAGTTGCTGAACATGTGCCCGGCCTGCACATTACCAAAGGCAACTTCAGCAAACTTTTTCCCAAAGCAAAAGTGGTCCTCAACATTGCCGAACGCGGCGACCTCAACTTCCGGGTTTTTGAAGCCCTCGCCTGTGGAGCTTGTCTGCTGACCCCCAAAATAGAAAACGGATTCTTTGACATCTTTGAAGATGGAGTTCACCTGCTGACTTATGAACCAAACAACGTTGAAGACCTGCTGGAAAAATTTAATTTTCTGATAGCTGATGACAAATTACGGGAAAGTCTTGCCAGACAGGGCAATGAACTGATCGAAAGCTCGCACCGCATCATCCACAGAGCGCGGATCCTGCATAATGTGATTGAAGAAATGGACGTAGAAGCAGCAATTAAAAACCGAATTGCCGCAGCGCCACAGCTGCGCCGCAATTTTCTCAAATCACTCTACCTGCACTGGGCTGAGGAAATCGGCATTCCGGAATTTCAAAAAATCTATTTGATGGCTGCACGGGGATGATTTGATGCGCTTCGCGCCTAGCACGTAAAGACGTTCTAAAGCCAACTTATCCTTTCAACCGCTCCAGCCCCTGCGCCAGATCAGCCTTCAAATCCTCTGCGTCTTCCAATCCGATGCTAAGGCGAAAGATAGTCTTACCTTCGTAGCCGAAAGTATTTGTGCGCTGGAATTTACCGCCGGTGATCAGGCTTTTATATCCGCCCCAGCTGTAGCCGAGTCCAAAAAGTTCAAGATTATCCATAAACCGGGAATGATCGACATCTTCATATTCTTCTTTCAGGGTGAAGGAGAAAAGTCCGCTGGAACCTTTGAAGTCACGTTTCCAAAGATCATGCTGGGGATGACTTTCCATAGCCGGATGAATTACACCTTCGACCATCGCATGGTCTTCCAGCCATTTAGCGATTTCAAAGGCGGAGTCTTCATGGGCTTTAAGACGCACCTTTAAGGTCCGCAACCCGCGCAAGGCCTGATAGCAATCTTCCTGCGGAGCAAAAACTTCGAAAAGACCGCAACATTTTTCAAAAGATGCCCAACTCTGCTCATTGGTGGAAACAGAACCGAGCAGGATATCCGAATGCCCGGTGATGTACTTGGTGCAGGACTGGATGGAAACGTCCACGCCATGCTCAAATGGATTAAAATATAAAGGAGTGGCCCAAGTATTATCAATTACTGAAACCACACCCTTTTCTTTGCAGATCTTAGCAATTGCCGGGACATCCTGGATCTCAAGGGTATTTGAACCGGGAGATTCCATGAACAGGAGTGCGGTGTTTTTGCGAATATAATCCGCAACACCAGCATCGGCATCAGAGGGCAAAAACTCAGCCTTGACTCCATACTTGGCTAAAAAGCCATTACAGAAATGACGGGTCGGACCGTAAACATTATCGCAGATCAAGATATGATCACCCTGTTTGGTGTAAGCCATAAGCACCATGGAAATGGCGGCGATACCGGACTGAAAAGTTTTGCAGCCATAGGCGCCTTCCAACTCGATCATGGCAGCTTCAAAAGCCTTTTGTGCTGCCAGACCGTAGGTACCGTACTCAACGCCATCAAACTCACCCTTATTCGCCTTGAGCATGTCTGCGTAAGAATCAAACATGACAGTGGAAGCGCGATGCAGCGGAGGATTGATGGTATTGATAGCCGCCATGGATTCTTTCTTGCCTGCGTTTACCAGTTTGGTGCTTTTCTTCATTTTCATTCTCCGTTGGAAATAAAAAGGGAGTCCGGAGACTCCCTAATCTATATCTAAACTGATCAGGATAAATTTCGCAACTCCGCCTCAATGAGTTCAAGGGGAAAGTCTTCCCTAACCACTGCACTGCCCAACCTGTCAAGACCGACAATAACAACAGCCCCCTGCTTAACCTTCTTATCCTTCTGCATGAGCTCCATGATTTTGGCAGGCTCAACATCAAGTTTTCCGGTTGCAAGGTCTAACTTATCCATGAGTTCTTCATGCAGTTTGAGGTCATCAGCGGAAAGCATCCCGTCTTTTTGGCAGGCACGGGCTACGATACGCATACCCCAGGCAACACATTCACCATGGGAAATCTTGTACCCGGCAAAGGTCTCAATGGCATGCCCGACAGTGTGACCGTAATTAAGAATACGGCGCACGCCGCCCTCTCTTTCATCATGGGCAACAACATCGGCTTTAATCTCGCAGCAACGGGCTACGACTTTGGCCATAACCCCGCGATCAAGGGCGCAAACCTTATCCGCATTACAGGTTAGGTAATCCACCAGATCGCGGTCGGCGATAAAAGCGGTTTTAACCACTTCACCAAGTCCGCTCAGTATTTCCTGCTCCGGCAGAGATTCTAACGCTGAAATATTAGTGTAGACCCGTTTGGGCTGGTAGAACATACCGCAGTAGTTCTTCCAGTGCTTGATGTTAACCGCCACCTTGCCGCCAACGGAGGAATCCACCTGAGAAAGCAAAGTTGTGGGCACCTGCACGAAATTAATCCCGCGCATGTAGCTCCCGGCAACATAGCCGGAAAGATCACCGACAACCCCGCCGCCAAGGGCAACCACAACATCCTGACGGGTAATCCCGGCTTCAAGCATTGCTTCCAGCAACGACCCGAAAACATCAAGAGATTTGCTATTCTCCCCCGCAGGAACTGTGAGCAGGAGCGGATCAACGTCCTCAAGCGCGAGCTTCTCGACCAGATCGTGACCGAAAAGCTCACGGGTATTTTCATCGCAGATAACTACCGGGGTGTATCCGTATTTCTTTGCTTTGAGGTCAGCGACAACTTCTTCCATCACGGAATAGTCCACACTGATCTCATAGGAACTATCGCACTCCCCACGCAGTCCAACACTAACCTTGGGCATTACTCTTCCCCGGCAAGCACGCATTCCTGCTGACGCAGGGATTCTTCATGGATATACTGGAAAATACGAAGCATGAAGTGTTCGTCCATGCCACGGGCAACGCCTTCACGGGTGCGCTTTTCAACAGTCTTCTTCCACTGGTCAGGCTGCAGGAGAGCAATGCCGCGGTCGCATTTCATCTTACCGATCTTACGCCCAAGAGCCATGCGTTCAGCAAGAAGCTCAACGATAGCGTCATCAATTTCCACAAGACGAGCACGCTTGCTTTCCATCTTCAGGGCAAATTCTTTATCTTCCGCAACTGCATGCTTAACTTCCAAAGCATCAAGAACTTTACCGAGGTCTTCAGGGGTGAACTGCTGTTTGCTGTCACTGAGAGCCACATCAGGGTTGATGTGGGATTCGATCATCAGACCATCGAAAAGCAAATCAAGAGATTTCTGAGCCACTGCGGGAATCAGTTCACGCTTACCACAAAGGTGACTGGGGTCGCAGATGATGGGCATACCTTCAGTTCGACGGCGCAGTTCGATGAAAATTCTCCAGTTGGGAGCATTGCGGTACTCGCTGGGACGGGCGGAGGAGAAACCACGATGAATAGCACCAAGCTTGGTAACGCCGGCCTTGTTAATACGCTCAAGTGCGCCGAGCCAGAGTTCCACATCAGGGTTGATGGGGTTCTTAACCAGCACGGGAATATCAGTACCCTTGAGGGAATCGGCCAGAGCCTGCACCGCAAAAGGGTTAACAGTAGTACGTGCGCCGACCCAGATCAGGTCCACACCGTATTTAAGGCAAAGCTCCACATGTTCGGGAGTTGCGGTTTCGCAGGAAATAGGCAGCCCGGTCTCTTCTTTGGCTTCAACAAGCCATTTGAGGCCCTCTTCGCCCATGCCTTCAAAGCAGCCGGGACGGGTACGCGGTTTCCAGATGCCTGCGCGCAGCATATGCACGCCTTTGTCTTTTATACCACGGGCGGTTTCAAGAAGCTGTTCGCGGGATTCCGCACTACATGGACCGGCAATAATCAGCGGCCCACCACTATTGAATCCCCAAGAATCCAAATCAGTTACATCAAGTTTCACACTCATGGTAGTGACCTCCATAATATTTGAAGTTGGAAAGAATTCCGGGCCGGTTTGATGGCACTAAATGGAAATATACTGCAAGGATGAAATCTGAATATAGCAGACTATGCAGAAAACAGCAGGAAAAAAAACGGCCGGAATAAAAAGGTAAACACCGAACGCGAAAGATTACGCAATCTCACGCAATCAATATAAATTGTAAAATGAAGTTGGGACTTACACCCTGCCGGGGGAGGCAGGTTCGGTAAAACGCAGCGGGCTGTTAAGCGATGCGGGCCGCGACAAAATATACCGATCAGTCTTAGGTATCCCCTTAGCACCACTCAGCCCCGGCGTAAACACTCAATTGCTGCCCGTCCCATTTTTTAATCCGGTCTTGACATTTTTTTACTAATTGATATTGACTTTGAATTTCATTCTCTTTAAAGCTCTCTTTAACGTTATCAAAACCGATTACAGACTAAAGGAGGACAATATGTCCAAATCACTGATCGTTTACGGCTCAACCACTGGTAATACTGAAACTACTGCTGAATATGTGGCCGAAGCTTTTGAAAACAAAGAAATCGACGTGGTGCTGAAAAATGTTACCGATGTAGGGGTCGCTGATCTCAGCGGTTACGACATCGTCCTTTTCGGCTGCTCCACCTGGGGTGAAGACGAAATTGAACTGCAGGACGATTTTATACCCCTCTATGACTCACTTGAAGATGCCGACCTGAAGGGCAAAAAAGTTTCCGTCTTTGGTTGCGGTGACTCTGACTACACGTATTTCTGCGGCGCAGTAGATGCCATTGAAGAAAAACTGGAAAAAATGGGAGCTGAAGTCGTTGGTGACAGCCTCAAAATTGACGGCGACCCTGACCGTGACGAGATTATCGGCTGGGGTTCTGGTATAGCGGCACAAATTTAAATAAAGACAACTCAGTTACCCTTACGAAGAAGCCCCCGCAATGCCGGCATTGCGGGGGCTTTAAAATTATCTCTCAGAAAAACCGATTAATTCTGCCCGGCCAGTGCGCGCTGTACCGAAACCTCAAGCATTGTTTTCTGCAAACGGATGCTCTTATTATTACTGTTAAGCACATCTTCGGTCAGGGAACGCAGCTTATCAACAGATTCCAGAGCAGCGGTGATGATAAGTTCGGTTGGGATCAACCCCTCTGAACGGATCATTTCCAAAACATTCTCCAGCTTATGGGAGAGCTCTTCAATGACCGTCAGTTTAAGCAGATTGGAACCTGCTTTAATGGAGTGGGCATCCCGAAAAATAGAATTGATAAGTTCAGGAGTAAGCTCAGTTGTGCTGTTCTCCAACTGCAAAAGCCCGGTCTCGATATTATCGAGCCTTTCCAATGTTTCATCCTGAAAGATGTCCAGTAATCTATCGCCTGTACTCATTTTGTCTTTACATCACAGCCCCATTGCTGGGAACCAGGTTAAAGCTTATCAATCATCAGGTGTATCCCGGAGGGGAAAGCGTTATGGTTTATCTGCACTATGCATAGACTTTCGTCAACAGATTGTAATGCAACGCACCTACTTTATAACCAATGAACGGGCTTCCCTTTTTGGCGGCAAAATTCTACACTGCCGCCCTCAAGTCTGAGATACAATGAAAAACAATCACACATGTCTTTTATTATATGATATTTTTAATCAAGTATAGTGCGGAGTTAAACTAATGGCTTTGATGAATGTAAGCGATGTTTCCATGACCTTCGGCGGCCCGCAGCTGCTGGATAAAGTATCCTTTCAAGTGGAGGAAGGCCAGCGTATTTGTATCGTCGGTCGTAACGGGGAAGGTAAATCCACCCTGCTGCGGCTCATGAGCGGAGATCTTGTTCCCGATGACGGAAATATTTCTTACCAAAAAGGTGTGACCGTTGCCCGCCTTTCCCAGAAGGTACCCGAAATTCTCGAAGGCACCATTTTTGAAGTTGTCGCCGGAGGACTCGGCGATCTCGGTAAAGCCCTGACCCGCTATCACATGGTCAGCCTTGAAGTTGCCAATGGCGGCGATGTTTCCAAGCTTTCCGAAGTGGAAGAAGTCATGGAAAAGCACGGCGGCTGGGAAGCCCTGACCACCATTGAAATGGTCATATCCCGCCTCTCTCTCAGCGCTGAAATGCGCTTTGAAAATCTTTCAGGTGGATTAAAAAGACGTGCCCTGCTCGCCAGAGCACTGGCTTCAAAACCGGAAGTTCTGCTGCTTGATGAGCCTACCAACCATCTTGATATCGACTCCATTGCCTGGCTCGAAGAATTTCTGGTCAAGAACATCCGCACCTTGATCTTTATCACTCACGACCGCATGTTCCTGCGCAAGATCGCGACCCGCATCATTGAACTGGATCGCGGCAATCTCGCGGACTGGTCCTGCGATTACGACACCTTCCTCAAGCGTAAGGAAGAACTGCTCGCCGCCGAGGAAAAGAACTGGTCTGAATTTGATAAAAAACTGGCCCGCGAGGAAGTCTGGATCAGACAGGGTATCAAGGCCCGCCGCACACGTAACGAAGGCCGAGTGCGTGCCCTGAAAAACCTGCGTGAAGAGCGCAAGCAGCGCCGCGAGCGGACAGGTAAGGCAACCATTGAGATTCAGGAAGCCGCCCGTTCCGGTAAGGTCGTAGCTGAAACTATTAATGCCGCCTACGCTTGGGACGGCAATCCAATTTTCAAGGACCTGAGCACCACCATCATGCGCGGGGACCGCATTGGTATCATCGGTCCCAACGGTGCAGGCAAAACAACTCTTATCCAAGTGCTGCTCGGTAATCTCAAGCCTGATTCCGGCAGCATCAAGCTCGGGACCAAGCTTGAAATTTCATATTTCGACCAGCATCGCGAACAACTCGATCCTGATAAATCAGTGCGCGACAGTGTGGCTGACGGCAATGATACCGTGACCATCAACGGTCGCAATAAGCACGTAATGGGCTATCTCAAGGATTTCCTATTCTCCCCGGACCGCGCCAACTCCCCGGTGAGTGTTCTTTCCGGCGGGGAACGTAACCGGCTGCTTTTGGCCCGTCTGTTCACCCGCCCTTCCAACCTGCTGGTAATGGACGAACCTACAAACGACCTTGATGCTGAGACCCTTGAACTGCTTGAAGACCGGATCATGGAATATCCCGGCACAGTTATCATAGTCAGTCATGACCGTGCTTTCCTCAACAACGTAGTAACCGGAACCCTTGCCTTTGAAGGCAATGCGCAGGTCAGAGATTATGTGGGCGGATACGATGACTGGGTGCGCCAGCGTCCGCAACGCGAAGAGGAAGCAAAGCCCAAAGCTCCTAAGCCCAAGCCGAAGAAAATCCCGGATGCACGCCCGGAAAAACTCAGCTACAAAGAGCAACGTGAATTCGAAGCTCTTGAAGTTGAGATTACCGAGTTACCCGGAAAAATTGAAGAGCTGGAAGGGGCCATCGAAGAGATGCAGAATCTCATGGCTAACCCTGAATTTTACAAAAAATCAGGCGAAGAAATGGCTGCCGCACAAGCCAAACTAGAAAGCCTTGAAGCAGAGCACGAAACAACCTTCATGCGCTGGGAAGAAGTGGAAGAAAAATTGGAAGAATATCGCCGAAGAACCGGGAAAGAATAGCCTTCGGCGACCCTGCCGGGGGCCTTAAACCCTTTTAAAAAAAAGGGTTTGTTCCACTGTCGCTATCTCTAAGACTCGCGGAAGACCGCTCGCCTAAGAGCTAGGGCAAGAATCCCAAAACTTTCAGTATGCTTCGCAAATAACTTTTCAAAACGCCCCGGAACTAACCGAATTTGCTATCTTCAAGATTCGGGCGTAAATTGTACTTATGAACTCAAAAGCGACTTCTCCTTTCTGGATGCCCATTTACGCATTCTTTGCCGCTATTTTAATCGGTGGTATGCTGCTTAAACTGGATATTTGCCATCCGGGTAAGGACCTTTCATTTATTGATGCTTTTTTTACCGCCACCTCGGCGGTTTGCGTTACCGGACTTGCGGTTGTGGATACCGGATCTTTTTTCAGCCGGACCGGACAAAGCGTGATTCTGGCCCTGATCCAGCTGGGGGGCCTTGGTATCATGACCTACGCCAGTCTGGTTATTTATCTGCTGGGTAAGAAGGTCAGTGCCTCGGACCGCATTGCGGTCAGCCAGACTTTGATCCACGACCCTTCGTTTAATATCGGTAAATTCATTGTCGGCGTGGTCACAGCAGTGCTCTCCATTGAAGCAATGGGTGCCCTGCTGCTTAACCGCATGGACCCGGCGGGTTTTCAGCCTTTCTCAGCAGTATTCCACTCCATCTCAGCATTCTGTAATGCCGGATTCTCACTTTATTCCGACAGCTTGACCACTTGGAAAGATCATCTGGGGATCAATACGGTCTTCATGTTTCTGATCGTCATGGGCGGTTTAGGCTTTTACGTCATGACCGAGCTTTGGCAGAAATTTATGAATTTTGTGCGTGGTCGAAAAGACGGGATATCTGCCCATACCTTAAGCTGGCATACCCGTATCGTTCTGGAAACAAGTGCCCTGCTCATTGTCATCGGCGGACTGGCGATCTTCTTTGCCGAGAGCTTCAAAATCCACGTGGTTGAAGGTGCTACAGTTAACGAGATTGCGGCTCTGTTCCAATCTGTGAGCTGTCGCACAGCCGGATTCAACACTGTGGATATTTCCGGGCTGACTAATATTTCACTGTTAGCGATGATCGGACTGATGCTCATCGGCGGTTCACCGGGATCATGTGCCGGGGGATTAAAAACAACCACTTTCCGAACTTGGCTGGGCTTCATCATTTCCAAGATTAAAGGCCATTCACAAGTCAAAGTCGGCTGGTACGCACTGACCGAAGAAAGCGTTAACCGCGCCCTGACCCTGCTGACTATTGCCAGCGTGATTCTCGGTTCGGCAATCATCCTGCTCAGCATAACTGAAGGCAGCCACCTGCCGCACAGCGAAGTGCGCGGGCATTTCATCGAGATAACTTTCGAAGCAATCTCGGCCTTCGCCACGGTGGGACTCTCCACAGGAGTAACCCCGGACTTGAGCGGACCGGGAAAAGGAATCATAATATTTTTAATGTTCGTCGGAAGACTCGGTCCAGTATGGCTGCTCACTGCCATCAACAGCTGGCAGCGGGAACCCAGATACAGATTGCCGGAAGACGATCTTCCGTTGGGATAGATTTGATGCGCTAACGCGCTTTTG
>DDLU01000120.1 GCA_002340305.1 Desulfovibrio sp. UBA2564 | reverse complement strand
TTTTATCAAAAGCGCGAAGCGCATCAAATATTTTGGATAAATAAAATGGCAAAAAAAAATATATGCATCACTTTAGGCGATCCTAATGGGCTTGGACCTGAGCTGGCTTGCCGACTTCTGGCAGAGCGCAAAGCTGACCGTGCTTATTTGATGATCGGGCCGGAAAATGGCTTGGTATATCATCTTGAGCGTTTGGGCTTGGAAAAATTTTATACTGTTCTTGATGATCCAGAAAAGATTGTGAACGCCGAGCCGGGATATTATCTGTATTGCCCGAAAGTGCTGGACGATTTCGAATTGCAGGTCGGTGTTGCGGACCCGGAAGGTGGGCGCTGCGCTGGCGAAGCCATGGAAACAGCCATGGACCTGCTGAATAGAAAGGTGCTTGCCGGACTCGTCACCTGTCCCTTGAATAAGGCCATGCTGCAGTTGTCTGGATTTGATTTTCCGGGCCATACTGAATTTCTGGCAACCCGTTCCGGTGTTGGACGAGAAAATGTCTGCATGCATCTTGGCGGACCGAAGCTGAAGGTAAGTCTGGTGACTACCCATCCAAAATTTACTGATATTCAGGGATTGGTAACCAAAGAGCGAATTCTGCGTTGCATTGAGCTTACTGCCGGACTGCTCAAATCTCTGGGCCTGAGCAAGCCCATTGCGGTTTGCGGACTTAATCCCCATGCCGGGGAGTCCGGGCGCATCGGTGATGAAGAGACTCTGACTATCGAGCCGGCCATTGCTGAAGCAAGAGCCAAAGGCTTTGCTGTGGAAGGTCCTTTCCCCGGAGATACCGTATTTTATTTTGCGGCGCAGGGTGATTACAGTGCTGTTCTGGCAATGTATCATGATCAGGGTCTTGCACCGCTCAAGCTGCTTCATTTCAGCGAGGCAGTGAACATTACTCTCGGTCTGCCGTTCCCGCGAACTTCCCCGGATCACGGAACCGGGTATGACATCACCGGAACCGGAAAGGCTTCCCTCGACAGTTTTAAAGCTGCCATGGAATGCGCTGAGATGATGGTCGATGCATAAGTATCGCATTTCTCTTTTTTCTGTTTGCACTTGCCCAAGCTGCTGAAAGAGTACATATTTATGTAAATTAAAATTGGAGTTCTTTAATGCTTTTCGGTCGCTTCAAGATATTATTACTAACAATACTGCTTTTACTGGGGATCAGTGTTGGTAGTGCACGCGCCGAAGGCCATGTCGTCTATCTAAGCTCTCTTGAATGGCCTCCCTACGCGGGAGAGCATTTGCCGGAGAACGGTTCCAATGCCAAAATTATCCGTAAAGCTTTTGCCGTCATGGGCTATAAATTAAAAATTCTTTTCCGGCCTTGGAAAAGAACAATGCTCATGGCGGATAATGCACAGTCTGTTATCGGATATTTCCCGGCATATTATTCCCATGAAAGGGCTAAAAAATACATTTTGTCGAACTGCTACAGTTGCAGTCCAGTCAGCCTTCTGGAACGCAGAGAATCACCGGTTAGCTGGAATACAGTTGACGATCTTGCCGGTTTGCGGGTTGGATTTGTGGCTGGGTATGCAAATACCCCTGAACTGGATGAAGCTGTAGCCAACGGAACAATTACTGCCGATCTGGCTCCCACAGATAAAAGCAATATAATGAAAGTGATCAAAGGCCGGGTTGATTGTGCTGTTGTTGATCCTATGGTTTACGGTTATCTGGCTGCTACTGATAATAATATAGGTAAATATATCGATAGATTGCAGATTGAACCTCGTGCTTTTGGAGTGAATGAACTTTTTGTCGCATTCAAAAGAAGCGGGCGGGGTAGCTTTTATGTCCGTGTTTTGAACGATGGATTGCGAAAAATAGGTGTCAGGGAGAATTGTGAATACCATGACTAATATTTCAACATTCAGTTTAGAGAAACCTTCCCTGTATTTTTTATCCATATTGCTTGATCCGCAGGGGGGCGTTGCGGATATATCCGTACCTTCCGATTTTGGAGCTCTTTCTTTCTTAGGTATGGAGCTTGAACAGGAAAGAGGGCATATTCCACAATTGGTATTGGATTTTGAATTTGACGGTGGATGTTTTCAGTCTGTCTATTTTGGATATGTTTCGCCTTTTAAGTTGGGAACTACCTACTTGCAGTTTGATGGCGATAAAAAAATTGAGCGTATTTTTTATGAAGCGGGAAAAGAATATTTCCCAATGCAGGCGGCAGAGCAGCCGTCTGAAATTCCTCCAGAGCTTGATTGGAGAATTGTGGCTGGAAGCCTTTCTTTGTGGCGAGCCTGCTGCGGTTTGCCGCAAGCCTGCGACCCCTCGCTAGGAAAATATTTTAATAAAATGAAATCTGTTTCCCGCTATCAATGGAAATGTGAAAGATATGAAATTCAAGGGAATGATATTATTGAAGAATGGTCATCGCAAATTTCTTATGCAAAATTAGAAAATAAGGAAATTCTTTTCTCTATAAAAAATGGTTTGTTTGTCGATTTGATTCAAAAATAGTTGTATTATTTTATAAGTATATTGTCCCGAAGCGTTGCTTGTATGTTTTTATAGAATACATTCTTCTTTGTATGGGGTATGGTTGCTGCCCCTTGACTTAAGACTTTTTCATAGTTACATCTCCCGCTCATATTTACGTGGGGGGAAACGTGGATAAACTTAATTTCTTGGGGAAGTTTAAGGACCCTGCACTTGAAAGATCATTTCAAAAAGCGAAATGGCCTTCAGTTAGGTTCAGGCTTCTTTTTTTATATTTTGTCACGATAGTTACATATCTTGCAGGTGCTTATATTGATTACGTGGATCTCGGTTCCGGGTCTGAATTCCATACTATTTTGCTAGGAAGGATTCTGACCTGCCTATCGGGTGCCGCTGCATTTATAGTGCTCTTGCGTAACCGGGTAAGTCTAGGCACCCAGTATGCCTTGATGGCCATATGCATGTTTCTGGTTCTGGTATCAGAATCAGTCAAGCTGTCGGTCAAATTTGCAGCTATCGGTTCGTTGAGCGTGCCGACAACTGTGTTTATTGTTCTGGCATACTATATTCTGCTCACACCCCGGATATTACCGCCATTTTTTGCTGCTCTTTCCGGTTCGGTAGTTTATCTTTATGCGTTGTCCAGTGTGGTGCCTGTTGCCTCCGGTACTTTTGTTAATTCGGCAATTTATATTTTGCTGGCTAACATTTTTGGGGGATTTTTTCTTTATACTTTCGGAAGATCGCTGCACAGGGAATATGCGGCAATGGAAGATTTAAAACGTATGGTTGCTTTCGATGAGCTGACCGGAGTTTGTAGCAGGCGCAAATTTCTGGAGGCCGGAAACTGTTTATTCCGGTCGGCTTGCCGATTTGAGAATAAGCTTGCTGTCCTTGTAATGGATGTAGATCATTTCAAGAGGGTTAATGATGAATACGGTCATCATGTAGGGGATATTGTTCTAAAAGAAGTGACCAGACGTTGTGTAGGGGTTTTGCGTGAGGTCGATTATATGGGCCGCATTGGCGGTGAGGAATTCGGAGTGGTTCTGCCTTATTCCAGCCTGCATGATGCCATTAGGGTTGCCGAGAGGTTACGCCAGCGCGTTGTTGAAAGAATGTTCGATGTTGATGGTGCGTATTTAGCTGTTTCGGTCAGTATCGGTGTGGCAGAACTTAAGGATCATGAAACATTTAAAAGCTTGATTAAGGATGCTGACGAGCAGCTTTATGCAGCTAAGAAAGGCGGACGGAATCTTGTCTGTCCGACCCCGTATACGGTGGTAGACCGAATATATAAGAACGGAATTTACGCGGATTAAATAAGGGGAAGAAAGGTTAACTTTCTTCCCCTTATTATTTATCTGGTGAGTTTCCTGTATTTGATGCGGTGAGGCTGGTCTGCGTCTTTGCCCAGTCTCTTTTTGCGGTCCTCTTCGTACTCGGAGTATGAACCTTCGTAGTAGTAGACTGAAGAGTCACCCTCGAATGCGAGGATGTGGGTTGCGATACGGTCGAGGAACCAGCGGTCATGAGAAATAACCAGAACGCAGCCACCGAAGTTGTTCAAGCCTTCTTCAAGGGCACGCATGGTGTTAACGTCAAGGTCGTTGGTCGGTTCGTCAAGGAGCAGCACGTTACCACCTTCCTGCAGCATGAGCGCGAGGTGTACACGGTTACGCTCACCACCGGACAGAACCTTACATTTTTTCTGCTGTTCGGAACCGGTCAGGTTGAACTTACCGACGTATGCGCGGGCATTGATTTCACGGTCGCCGAGTTTGACGAACTCGTTGCCGCCGGAAATAACGTCATAAACGGATTTTTCCGGGTCAAGGGCATCGCGGTGCTGGTCAACGTGAGTAACCTGAACGGTTTCACCGATGACAACTTCACCTTGATCGGGCTGTTCCTGTCCGCTGATCATTTTGAACATGGTGGTTTTACCGGCACCGTTAGGGCCGATGATACCGACAATTGCCCCGGCAGGGATCATGAAGCTGGTATTTTCAAGCAGCAGCTTGTCACCGGCCTGCTTGTGTACGCCTTTCAGTTCGATAACCTGTTTACCAAGGCGCGGTCCCGGCGGGATGTAAAGTTCGAGATCGCGTGAATATTCATCGCTCTGCTGGTTGGCAAGGGATTCGTATGCGCTGATACGGGCCTTGCTTTTGGAGCGTCTGCCTTTGGGAGACATGCGAATCCATTCCAATTCGCGTGCTAGGGTCTTGCGGCGTTTTTCATCAGATTTGGCTTCGTTTGCCAGACGTTTTTCTTTCTGTTCCAGCCAGGAAGAGTAGTTACCTTTCCAGGGGATGCCTCTACCACGGTCCAGTTCCAGAATCCAACCTGCAACATTATCGAGGAAGTAACGGTCGTGAGTTACTGCGATAATGGTTCCAGCGTAGTTCTGGAGGTGTCTTTCCAGCCATGCAACGGATTCTGCATCAAGGTGGTTGGTAGGTTCGTCAAGAAGCAGGATGTCCGGCTCCTGAAGGAGAAGGCGGCAAAGGGCAACGCGGCGTTTTTCACCACCGGAGATTACGGAAACCGGAGTGTCACCGGGAGGGCAGCGCAGGGCATCCATGGCCATCTCAAGGCGGGACTCGAGGTCCCACGCTCCGCAGTGGTCCATTTTTTCCTGAACCTTGGCCTGACGCTCAAGAAGAGCGTCCATTTCTTCAGGTTCCATGGGGTCGGCGAACCGGGCGTTAATTTCGTTGAATTCATTTACAAGGGCCACAACATCAGCAGCACCTTCTTCAACTACTTCGCGGACAGTACGGGTTTCATCAACCAGCGGTTCCTGCTCAAGGTAGCCGATAGTGAAGCCGGGAGAAATATGGGTTTGGCCTTCAAAGCTGTCATCCACACCTGCAAGAATTTTCAGGAGTGAACTTTTACCTGAGCCGTTCAGGCCCAGTACACCGATTTTTGCCCCGTAGAAATATGAGAGGGAAATATCTTTAAGAATGGGTTTTTTGTCGTAATACTTACTGACCCGGACCATTGAATATATGATCTTATCAGGTTCGTTGCTCATTTTATTACCTCTTTGGTTGCTGATTCGCTTTTGCGTTTTCCTCTTTTGGCAGAAAAAGCCGTATCAGGCAATGGCGTTGTCTTGCTGATATATAAATCTATTCTAAACTTGGTTGCAGGCTTTTTCATCATTTTAATGCGGTAAATATTAGTACATATGTGTTTGAATATGGGTTGCCGGGATGGCTTATAATTTTTAAAAGCGTTGTATTTAAAAATGCGGCTCTGTTTCGGAAAAAAATTTCCGAAATAAAGCGATGGGTGTGGGTGTATAAGAAGTTTTTTTCATGTCTAGAGACATGTTTCTAAATCTAATTGTTCTTTGTATATAATTTATGTTAAGAGCAATCGGAGTTTTTTACGTAGTATATGGTTTTATCTAATTTGGTAGGAAGGATAGTTATGAGGATCAAAAGCATAAATTCAGTTGTCGCTACATTAATTTTTGTTCTTGTGGCTTTGACAGTATCTCTTGGAGTTTGGTGGGTTTCCGGAAGTACTTACAGTACTGTCCTCAATGAAAAGAGAAATGCTATGGAGAGCATGGTAGACAGATCCGTGAAGGATCTCCAGCTCTATACCGAACAGACAACTAATATGGTACAGGTCCTCGCAAAAGGAGATCCGGCCCGTGAAGCTTTACTGTCCGGTGACGTTAGTGCGATTGACGGCTTACTCAAATCTTTGCTGGTGTCTTCTGATAAATACTGGGCGGCGTTTATTTTTGATAAGGATGGTAAAGTTGTTACCGGTTACAATGCAAAAGGTAAAAATATGGCTGGTGCTGACAGAGCCTCGCGCGGGTATGTTAAGCAAGTTCTTTCCGGTAAAAATTTATATATTCAGGATACCATTTTAGCCTCAAAGAGTGGCGGCGGAATTATGATTTTTGCCGTTGTCCACGCTGTGCGTGACTCCTCCGGGAATGTTATCGGAGGGATTGGCATTTTTCCGA
>DDLU01000149.1 GCA_002340305.1 Desulfovibrio sp. UBA2564 | reverse complement strand
GGCTCTTGATGAAGAGGAAGACCAGAATGCTGCTTCGCTCATCCGTCTGGCACTGGCTACCGGTATGCGTCGTGGAGCACTCTTTGCCCTGAAATGGGAAGATGTCGATTTCGAAGAAAGGTTCATCACCTTGAGAGGGGAAGCAGCCAAGAAAGGTAAGACCGAAAAGATCCCCATGGCCCAGCTCGCCTATGACATCCTGAAACAGGTAGATCAGGGTGAAAGCGAATATGTGTTCCCCGGCCACGATGGCGGAAAACGTAAGGAGTTCGTCAGGATTGCCCGTAGGGTTCGGGATAAGGCAGGTCTGCCCAAAGACTTTAGACCTCTTCACGGATTACGCCACACCTTCGCATCATTGCTCGCGTCCAGCGGCAAGGTTGACCTCTACACGTTGCAGAAGCTCCTCAGCCACGGAAGCCCCCAAATGACCCAGCGGTACGCCCATTTAGCGGATGAAGCCTTGCGGAGGGCTGCGTCTGTTGCGGATGATGTTTTGGGTGGTGGGGATTGATTGTTGATGGTTTATTTTAGGGTTTTGGTGTGTGCAGGCATCCGCAAATTCGTAACTAAAAATCATTTATTTAAGTATGTTGTCCGAATTAATGCTTACTGGAGATAACTATGCCATATATCGGATGTACTAAAAAATTATTGGATGAACTTGGCATCAAGGAGCCAACTGGAGAGGGTGACTATCGGGGATTACGTGGCTGGCATGGCAATACCTTTCGGCTTTATCGAAGTAAGGCAGTGCTGCTGGTTAATGATGAAACCAGATTTGCGGTTTTCATTCCGAGGATGGTCAAAAAGGATTTCGCAAGTTTTGATCATATTTTCCGGGATCGCTTCAGGCAGGCTCTGGAGTGGGCCAATGTTGATTCTGGGCGGATTGCCAAGGCTCTGCTTCAGTGCGGTGGGTGTTCATTCGGTAAAACCCATAACAGAAGCGTGCTGGGTACTATGAATGATATGAAGCAGGCAATTGAGTACATTCTTGAAGCTGAACTTGGACGGTTGCCTGAATCCGAGTGGGAGCTTCGACGCATCACCATGTTGCTCAATAAGACTCCTTATCGAGGTAAGGATCTGGGCAAGTATGTGTTTGCTGCTGTTGAAATGCGTGAAATGCTTGGTGGTACAGCAAAAAGCCCCCGAACCTAAGTCCGGGGGCATATTAATCATTCTCTGGCTCAGGCTGAGGGAATTGTTCTGGAACGTCTTTTAATTCCGGGTGACGATCGTAAAATCCATCTAAGGTCTCCAATTTAGTTCCACATTCAGAGCAAATGTCTTTTCGGCAATTTTCAGGAAGATCTTCTGCCAAATAAACCGTCTGGCATTTTGGGCAGATCATGTCTTCCGGTTCGTTGTTTTTATCTGAATTCAATGAAACGCTTTCTCTTGTTTTCCATAAATAAATCAGAATAATGACACCAACAGCCAATTGTATATATCCCACAAACTCATATACTTTAAAACCTTTATACCTTCCCCCACCAGTAAGCGGGGTCCAAACTCCAGACAAGAAACAAATCCAACCAGCCAGAATAAGAGTAAGTCTATTAGTTCCGCCTTTTGAGGGTTTGATTTTGTATGATTTTTTTCTATTTTTTACCATGATTTTCCATAGCTTCCAGTGTTCCCGCACCGAGGTATTTACCTACACTCACCCATCCTCCGGGAGTTTGAGAAGGCGGTTGATTATCGATGAGGCCAGTTGCTGCTTCGCCGACTTTTTCAAGGTTTAAGTTTTTCTTTGTTCCGATCTTGCTTGTTCGAATGCTTATGTCGGCCTTTCTAGCTGTGTTTTTTGCAAAATTTTTGCCCCATTTAGCAGCTTTGCCTACATTTTTCGCAAGCTGAGGAGCCGCACCTAGAACTTCTTTACCTCCAAACGTCACCCCTGCTACAATAGCAGGCATTGCAACAGCAGCTGCTGTTGTTCCCCATATTCTTGAGTCATCAACAAAAGCATCAGCAGCCTTGGCAGTTGCTTCTTTTGCAGCCTTTCCACCTTTTGTCAGGGCCTCTTCAACGCCGTCATAAACTTTTTCGAAAAAGCCTTTATCTTTATCGGTCATCAAAGATGCACATCGAGCTCGGCTTAGACGGTCTGCTTCAGCAAGGGCTTTATGCTCTTTTTTTGCCTGTTCCTTAGCATTGAATTGATTCTGCTTATTAGCCAGTTCTTGAGCCTTCTTATCCGCCTCCAAGCCTTGTTGTACGCCAACTGTATTCAGCTGGTCCAAAGCCTGCTGACTTTGCTGACCGAAAAAATCGTTGTCTTTGGCCTGTTGGGCGTTACGAGACATATTTTGACTACGCCCCTCCCCGCCGAGACTATTATTCCCATTAAAATGAGAGCCTCCCGGATCGGTGTTGTAGCCCCAACCTGCGTCTGTAGGACCGTAGGCACTTCCACTTGTTCCGTCATAACCCGGACCGAAATCGTTTCCAGCGTACCCACCGGAACTTGACGATTTACTTTCGCTCTTCCCGTCATCATCTGAACTGGATTCGCCCCTCAGGCCAGTCCGGTCAACAAAGTTAATCGGATCATCCAAACAGAATCCGTACAGGTCAACATCCCCACCATCATACCCAAGCGGATCAGGAGATATAAACCGTCCTATGACAGGATCATATTCACGATAACCAAAATGGATCAGCCCAGTATCAGAATCATACAGGCCACCACCGAAACCGAGTGCCAGATCATGTTCGGGATCGCTGTTATATACTCTTCTGCCGAAAGAATCGTATAGTATTTCCTGTACACTGTTTCCAGACGAATCGGCAACAGTAAAGATGCTGCCCAATTGATCGGTGGCAAAGAGTGAAACCTGACTATTGCGGATCATCCCTATTGCGCGACCATGTTCATTGTAGTGAAATTTGCTGGTACCATCTGCATCTTCAACTGCTGCAAGGGTGGTCAAATCCTTCCACTGGTATCGCTGGACCAGTTGACCGTTGATGTGTTTGACAGTCCTGAAACCGCGTTTATCGAATCTATATTCGATATCGGTTCCATCCGGCAGATGGACTTCACAGAGTTGTCCTGTTTTCAGGTATTCATATCTGGTGATGCCTTCCGGGGAGTTCTTTTCGGACAGGTCACCATCTTCATCATACGTGTAGGTGGTGTCTCCGGCACGGACCAGTTGACCAATATCATTGTAGCGGTATTCCAGTTTATCGCTGTTTGCGACATGAGAGAAAACACGCTGTCCCAGTTGGTTGTAGCGGTATATCTCAACGTTATCACCGTTGTATTTGACCAGTCGAAGTCGTCCACCCTCATCATACTGGTATTCAAGGACATGGCTGGATTCGGCAGATACAAGCAGCTTGTCTTCGATCCTGAGGTTTTCATCACGGTTTACTGCCAGCACTGCATAGGTGTTCTCTGACTTCGGTGTCAGGAACTGGAGTACTTCATCCGCGATTTCATTGATGTCCACGTTGTCGCGTTCCAGTTCATCTCGGATTGATTGGCCTGTACCCATCTGAGGTGTTTTGGGGTTGAGTATGGAACCGCCACCACTGAGGTGTTTCTTGAATTCGGTCTGGATTTCGTTGCCATACGTGGTCTGCTTCAGTTTTTGAACCACAGGCAGATTAGGATTCTGTTCCATGAACTGTGCATGGACCATGCGCTTCAGCTTTGTGAAGATTGCCTTGGTTTCTTCTTTTTCATACTGCTTCTGGTCCCATCTGCGTTTGACCTCAGTCTTCATCATGGAAGGGTAGAGGATGTCGCCAGTGGTAAATTCCGAAAAATCGACCTGCGCTTCTGTCAGCTCTTCACCTGTTTTGCGGTCAACAATTCTCCAAAGGTTTTCGATCTGCATCTCCGCTGGTTCAGTTTCACCGTACAGCACAAGGCCGGTTGTCAGTTCACTGCGGGGTCTAAGCTCCATCCTGTAATGATTGAAAGATTTCATCTTTCCTCCATCGTCTATAGTTCCGGGGATGCGTTAAGAGTCCCTGTGATTCAAAACAATTCTTCCCCTGATGTTTATAAACTAACTGGCGGTACGGGCCTCGGAGAGGTTGACAATGTCCATTGTGGAAGAAAAAGTGAGTTTTTGGTGTTAAGTATCGATTGTGTCGGCATAGTTAATAATTTCGTCATGTTTTTACATGTAAAAACTTGACATATGACCATAAAAGAATATTTCATGATTAAGAAGAGGATATCACCATGCAGGTAGCAGCACAGATTAACAACTATATTGAATCCGTCCCGCCGGGAAAAATTATCACCTATGGTGACTTTAAGGATTTGCAGGAAACCAAGCCTCAGGCTTTGGCGAAGGCTTTAGGACGTCTGGTGAAGAAACAGGTCCTTATCCGTCAGGCCAAGGGGACATTCTATCGTCCCAAGAAAACCCTTTTCGGATCAGTTGGTCCTGCTGATGAAGAGCTTATTTCTTTTTTGACTCGCAAAGGGGATGAGATAACCGGAATCCTTACCGGGCAGTCCGTGTGCTTACAGCTTCAGATTGCAACGCAGGTCCCGAGTGTGCTGACCATTGCTAGCGTTGCTCCCCGTAGAAAGCAGACTATCGGTAAGATTCAAGTTCAGTATGTTCGTAGTTATGTAGATGAGATTCAGGAGGCGGATATTCCGCTGCTGCAATTGCTTGAAGCCCTGCGTTTTATCAAGAAGGCGCAGGACTGTACCCTTGATGATGTGGTTGAAGCGATCAAGACAAGGATGAAGGTGTTACCGCAGTCTGATCTGGAAAGGCTTGTGGAGTTGGCTAAATCCTATCCCCCCATGGTTCGCGCCCTTTGCGGATGTCTTTCTGAAGGGATGGTTGAAAGCATTCAGGTTGATTCCTTAAGGGGTAGTCTGAATCCTTACACAAAGTTCAAGGTTATGGTTTCGGATGCGGTTTTGAAAAACAAGAAAGCTTGGGGGATAATGTGAGGCTTCATGAATCAAAAGATATTTTTCGGGATGCCATTCAGGCAACTGCGGATAATTTGCGGTTGCAAAGCATCTTTATAGAAAAAGATTACTGGCTGACTCTCGCGCTGTACCGGATTACTCAGACTGATCTTGCGGATGTCACGGTTTTTAAGGGTGGCACTTCTTTGTCCAAAGCATATGGGTGCATTGAACGCTTTTCTGAAGACGTAGACCTCGCTGTCGTCACTGAACAGGGTATAGCATCCAATCAGATTAAAAAGTTGCTCAAGAAAATCACAGAGGCAGCCAGCAAGGATTTGACTGAAGAGCCTGCGGGAAGCAGTAAAGGCTCCATGATCCGCAAAATCTATTATTCCTACCCGCAAACTTTTGAAGGTGCTTTCGGGCCTATATCAAACAAGATTCTTCTGGAAGTGAATGCTTTTGCTCATCCTTCACCATTCCAGACGCTGCCGATCTCTACGTATATTTATGACTTCCTGAAGAGCAGGGGAGAGGATGCGCTTATCGAAGAATTCGGGCTTGAGCCTTTTCCATTTCAGGTCCTGTGCCTTGAGCGGACATTCACGGAAAAAGTCATGGCGATTGTAAAAGCATCCTGTAGCGACAATCCAACGGAATCCCTGCGCCAGAAGATTAGGCATATTTACGACATCCACCAGCTCATGCAGCGGGAAGAGATTCAGAAGTTTGTCAACTCTGCTGATTTTCAGCAGCTTCTTGAGGTTGTGCGTAGATTCGATCAGGAAGCCCCGGTTGGTGATGCAAAGTGGGTGGATATGAATATTGCCGAGTGTCCTGTTTTTGCTGATACGAAGGCCGTATGGAAGTCCCTGCTGCCAGCATATCGTGATGGTCTGGGTTCTATTGTTTATGGAGAACTGCCTGCTGCGGATGATGTTTTGGGGAGTTTGGTGGAGCTGGGGCGAAAGTTTGAATAATATTTAGGTGTCTGATGTCTAGGCATGGATTGTTAAAGAGAAAAATAATGAACATACATTTTTTGAATATTTATTTTGTTAATGCGGCTAAGCTGCTGGATATTAGATTTATAGAGCAGCGTGATATTACGTTACTTTTTAATTATTTGGATAGTCTTCACTCGATCCGTGATAAGTTAAAGACAAAGTTCGAAGTGGACATAGCAAGCTACCCTGAGTTCATACTTTTGCGTGAGATTCGTAATTATTTTCATCATGTAGGTGATGTTGAGCATGTTCATTTTTGGAGTGAGTTTTCTGAAGCAATACCAAGCGCTACACAGCAAGTTGTTGTTCCGGTCTCATGTGTTGCGAAGGCTCTTATGAATTATCGGGACAAATGTGCTGAAGGGACAGCAAAAAGACAAAAAAGCCACCTTAAGCGGGTTCAAAAAGATTTTGAACGCATAATAGAAATTCATGATTGCCAGTGTTTGTTTGATCACATGGATATTCTCGCTGAACGTCCGTGGCTGTGTTGTGATGGAGAGAAGGTTGAGCTAGGTTTTGATTTATTTAAGTGTATTTACAATATAACGAATTATGTTGCAGATGTTTGTCGTCCAGTCCTGTCCCCTGATGATTTTGCAAAAATTCCATATGTGGATGATTCCTTCACTGCCTCCAACAATATTGAAAAATTTGATATGCAGACAAGGCCAGGAGTCGAACCAATCCTGAGCACCAAGGGTTATATTTTCCCTACTAAAATTGAAAGTGCTCTTTAGCTGCTCGTGTAATGGATGAGAAGTTAAGAGCTTTTCTGTCTCATTGTTGGGGATCTCTTGTTCGGTGACTACCTATTGCTTTCTAGCCCAAGCTCCTGCAACAGTATCGGCAAGGTCATTGAATATTGTTCCTGATAACGGGGGACAGTTTTCTGAGTATCCACCATCTGAAAAGTTTGCGATGGTTTCGTTTGTTTCAACATCAACTAGATCTGCGTTGATATAGATGAATTTAAACCCACCTCCAAAGCAGCGATTTATCTGGTCTAAGTACGCATCGCCATCAATATAAAGAATATATCTAGTCGAAGCTTCGTTATAAATATTGACCTTATCCATTTTAGTGCGTTGTACGGCTTGGTGCTGACTTCCCCAGCGAAGGACTTTGAATCCTCGTTTTCGTAATTCTTGAATGATTGGGGCAACCCAAGGAGTTCTTGGGCTTTCAAGTGCTATGATTTTGGGAGCCTGAATTTTTTGATTGCTATAGTAATTTTATGCTTTTTGATTTTACACAACCATTTATGATGGTTAAAGTTAAAAAGATCAGCAACAACGTTAATTTTTTCATAATTATGCTCCTTCTGATGTCTCGGATAATATGCTCATTCTTGCTGGTCAATAGCTAGTTACTTGATCTGTTCATAAATTTTAAAAGCCTACTAAATAGGTTTAAAATAAATTGTGACTTATTTGCTATTCTTGACTCTTTCTCTCGAAAAGAAATATAAATTTATTTTTAAAATATCAGTCATGGTTAGGCAGGTTTATAATGAGTCACAACGCAGTTCCCTCTTTTCAGGGGGATGAGTACCAACTTCGGGTTGCTCTTCATTGGCTTATCAAGATGATAAGCGACGATACTATTGATTACATTCAGGGCGAATCAACAGGTATTCCGGGCTCAGATAATCCGGTTGATGTTGATGATGTCGTCGTGAGTTATAATGATGGCAAGAAGCTGTTTATCCAAGCCAAAAAGAGTCAAACTGATCATGCAAAATGGAAGATAAATGATCCAAAGCTTGTGCCGGAGCTAATAAAAGCTAAAAGCCAACTTGAAAGTGAGCCTGAATCGAAAGTTTGTTTTTACTCGCAAACCCCTTTTGGCGATCTCGCCAAGTTGTCTGAAAAAAGACCTCAGTATCTTTCATATAAATCTTTCGATGACTCTGCTCCCAGCACCCTTAAAAATCCCTTAGCTAACCTTGCTAAGATTTTAGGTGTTTCAGCTAGTGAGGCTTTTGAAATTGTTAGTAAATTGGAATTCGGACCTTGTCATACTTTTAAGGAGTGGGATCGCCTAAATCTTCAAGATATTGACAATGTTGTTCCTAATAAAATGAGTGCCAGAGATGACTTGGAAAGGATGCTCGGCAATCATGAAGCTGGGCTTAGAAATTCAAAGGTCACAATCAATCGTACAGATGTATTAAAGGAATTGGCTGAGAGAGGGATTGAACCGACCCCCAAAAGAGATATTAAAGAGCTTAGCAAAGAGCTTGAGAGAGCTTCAACGATAGGTCGTCAATGGACGAGGGATATTGCAGGAGAAATCATAGATAGGCCAGAGTTGTCAGAGATTGTAGACTTACTGGAAAGCGGAGAAGAATCTATCTTGCTGGTTGACGGTCCGGGTAGTGGCAAGACCTGTCTGCTTTTAGATTTAGCTGATCATATAGAACAAAATAAAAACTGGCACCTTCTGTTTATTAAAGGGGATTTGTTCTCAAAGTGTGAAAGCGAGGATGATTTCGTAAAGAATGGACTTCCTGATGATCTGGTTGGTGTTTGTGCAAGGCTTGCAGAAGATAAGAAGGTCGTAATTGTGCTTGATTCTCTGGATGTGTTGTCACTTGGACGAAATCATACTTCCCTAAAATATTTCTTATCTATTTTAGACCGCCTCTCCAAGGTTAGTCATGTTTCAGTTGTTGCTGCCTGCCGAGAATTTGACCTCAATTATGACCCCCATCTTAGAGGACGTAAATGGGGCGTAAAATTCCTATTAAGGCTCTTGATATTGATAGTGTGGTTAAACCCTTGCTGGCAAAGACTGGCGGTGATGTTTCTGATCTACCAGAAGAGTTGCTTGGTTTATTGCAAAACCCACAAAATTTATCCCTCTATTGCAAAATTTCATCTGTACGTCATGACGCGCATCCAAAGACAGCATGGCAATTGTATGATTGTTTCGTTGATGAGGTCGTCAGGAAAGATGTTCTTCTAGGCGAAAGTGCGATTGGCTTTTTGGAAGAGCAAGCTTCAAAAATGATGTCGGAGCGGCGAGATTCTTTTCTGTATAATGAAATAAGAATACCAGCCGAAATGTTACAACGGCTCGTTAGTCAAGGGATCTTATTTGAGCGGACTGGTCGTTACAGCTTTGCCCACCAAACTTTGATGGAAAATTTTATTGTTCATGATGTTTTAAAAAAGAATCTTTCACTGTGTGATTTTATTCTGTCTCATCCTCCTCTTCCTTTTATACGTCCTACTGTCAGAGTTTTATTCTTTCATTTGGAAAATCAAGATCAAAGAAAGTTTGTAAGACAAGTAAGGGAAGTCATTAGCAACGATGATGTTGCCATGCATTTAAAGCGATTGGTCGCAGAGTCTTTGGGAGAGGTGCAGCCTGTTTCCGCATTGTGGCCTTTAGTGCGGTTTCTTTTTAATCAGGATGCTACCTTATTTAAGCGTTTTTTATGGAGAACATCTCACCCAGATTGGTTTATGTTTTTTGAGGAAAATTTATTTCCATTGATTCAAAGCCAGACTGGTGACTCTTGGCACAAAGAGTACATCCTTAAAATTCAAAAATGGATGAATGCGTTTCCTGATGCTGTTGTTCAGCATTGGTTGAGAATAGTAAGGGATCCTGCATTAGCAGATAGTTTTAGATGGGATATAACTCGTGCCCTAATAGAATTTGCTTATTGGAAGACTGATGGTTTGTATGAGGTGTTTTCATATTTAGTTAATGCTGAGCAAGACGAATATCCATTGATTGGTGGGCCATTAAGTAAGTTTATTGCAGCTACAGGAGAGGGAGATGATCTTCTGTGGATTTTGATAACAAGAAAATCTGATACTGATGAATATGATCTTAAGAAAAAACTATTATGCTCAAAGAATGTTTTTGTTAAAGACGATTTCCTAGTAAAACGTTTTGGAAAGTCTAACCTCTTATTAGAAAATGCTTTAGGGTTGTTTAGTGAAATTTGCTCTGAATATCAATTTAGATACAAAGAAAGGAGGTTCTTAACTGATTTTACCTCTGATAGTTCGTTTCGGTTTAAACTTGGTGATGAACGAAGGTATTCTTCTGATTTTAACGTCTTTTTGGATTGTATTGAATATGGCCTGATCAGTAATTGTAGAGCCAACAGTAATTGGTGGAGAGAGCGTTCTCATTCACTATATTTAAGTACTGAATTATCTATTGTGTATTTTTTAATTAAAGCTTGTTGTGAAAATCCAGAATCTAACATTGATCTTATCGGTGATATAGTCACTGACGTAAGAGTGCTTAAAGAAAGATTTAGTATAGTCTCTTCTTTGGGTAAGCTTATGAATACAGCGTATCCTTTACTGTCAGCGGAAGTTCAAGATTTTAATCAAAATTGCATTTTGTCTTTGTATGATGATGAAGAGAAGACTGACGATTATAAAAATGGTTACAAATTAGATCTATTGCAATGGATACCAGCCATGTATCGGACTGTTGAAGCTCAGAAATTTATGGATAATATGCTAGAAAAAAACTGGCTTCCTGAGCGCAAAACGTACTCATTGTCTGGCATGGGGCTGGTGAAGTCTCCGTGGCCTTTGGAGCAAATAAACAAACTCTCAAAGGAAGGTTTTTTAACTCTCTTAAAACATTTTGATAACCATTCTGATAATTGGGAGGAAGATTTAGATGGAGATTTGAGGGGAGGGCGAGAGCAGCTAGAGCGTGCAGTTTATCGAGGGGCTGTGAATGATCCAACAAAGTATATGTCGTTTGTTGATGACATCATAAATGCTAACGTAGGTGAGAGATATCACTGTGAGATTCTGTCCGGTGTTGTTGACCATCTTGATCACCGTTTTGGTAATCTGAACTTAAGTAATAGCTGGAGTCCAGTGGAGCTGTTGCCTGACGGCAAAGAGGTTGCGCAGCTTCTTTTGGATACTGTTCACGAGGGAGGGAAGATTTGGGACGATCCTTCTTGCGTTGCAGATGTTGTTCGAGTTGTTTCAAATGTTTTTGAAGACGAAAGCCCTTTAAGTGAGTTAACGGATATCCTCATTAAGTTAGATGAGTTGAATGAAGATAATAACATTGATGAATCAAGCAGAAAGCGTAGGCAAGGCCATCTTCTTCAATCTATTATTGCTGTTTTGACACAAAGTTATAAGGAGCACGAGAGTGGTAGTGAAGTTTTAAAAAATATTGCATGTCATAGATCAATTCGATTGGATTCTTATTCAAAGAGCTATGTACTGTCTAGACTGCCATTCATAATATACCATGATAGCAATTTGGGTTGGAAAATATTTGATAATATTTTTCTCGAAATTGACGATGACGGCATATCGTTCGTAGAAGCAGTTTTGTATAATAATTACAGTAGAACCTACCCAAAAGTTAAAGAATATCTAGATTGCTTTGTGGATAATCATATTGAAGAAGCCTATGAGTCATGGGGGAGGATTAGCTCTCTTGCATATTTATCTGGTCATGTCTCTTGGGATTCTCTCTGTTTGCATATTGAGCAATTGGGAAAAGATTGTGCAACTGGGTGTGCGCAGGTTTTTGCTACAAATATAGATAAGAAAGAATGCATGGAAATGTGCGAGGAAGGCTTGCTGTATTTGCTTCTTAAGGATTCAGTGTCTGATGATGTTGTGAATAGGGCTGCTAAAATTTTTGAAAAGAAAATTCCAGTTTCTGATGAGTTAATCTATGCCTTTTTGGATGCTGTTTCTAAGACTAAAAGCCGTATTGGCGTAAGAAGATTTAATGATTGGCTTGCACAACGTGCTGCTATGAATCCATGCTGGGCAATTGCTCCGTGTGAGAGACTTGCTGATGTATGCATTCCTAAGACTGACTCTTATTTTTATATGTCAGGCAGAGAATCCCTTATCTGCACATTAACAGAAATTCTTCGTGAAGCTGACGAAAGTGATGACGAAGAGCTGATCATGCGTGTTTTAAATGTTCAGGATAAATTTCTTGATCTTGGTATAACTGACATAGAGCAAATATACACAGATTATAATTAGCCCCTCTTTCAGGGGACATTTTTCGGTATCAACGTCCCAATTCTTATCGAATGGTCTACAAAAATACTAACGTTGTTCTAACGAGTAAGAATGACTGGACGTTCGTGTTTTTTATGTCCTGTTGACCCTTTAAGAGAAGGGAGGGCATAGCGTGGGGTTTTATAGTGTCATTTTACCCTCGCTTATATAAAGAGACTTTGGTTCACTCTTACAGGATGCATATGATCTGTAATTTGATTGATGAGTTACTATAGCTGGTTATGTGAGGTTGAGTCGTGGTGGATCATTCTGAAGAACGTTTTTGGCATTGTTGGATATATAGAACTGAGTCTAGCCCTGTAGAGTTCCTTTACGGGTACGCTGCCCAATCAAATATTCCTGCAACAGAGTCCCAGTCCATGGTCACCAAGGTTAGTGATGATATTTTAGAGTGTTACTTTCCCTTGGCTCAGGGAGTGGGGATGATTTCTTTTCGGATTTTGATGATGGGGTAATCAATCTTGAAATTTTGGATGATTGTCTTGGTAAAGAGCATTGTAAGTTCATGCAGTCATCTATCCAGCCTGCGTTAGGCTCCTCTATAGCTAAAGTTGATTCATACTATACGATGAATGTAGCTGGTCATGACTTTTTGAAAAATGAAATTCAAAGTATTTTCAAACACTTTCAAAGTAGCCTCCCTTTTGCTGAGCCACAGAAATACATGTATCGCCTTGGTGCTTTTGATATTATCCATATGCCGATCTATGCAGAGGATGATATTCCGCCTTTTCGTTTTAGGCTTTCTGGGTTGAATACAAAGGATTTCCTAGCAACGGTCAGAAATGAATTTAAAATTTTACGGCGTCAGGATTATGCTCAGTCAAATTATATAGCTCATGTTCAACTTTTTTCTGGTGAGACTATCACGAGTGATTCAATGATGTTTCTTCCTGCCGGGACAGAAGTTTTTGGTCCCGTTGAAGTTTCAAATGAGTTTGATCGAACAAAATTATGGATTTTTAACGAAGAAGGAGAACTTGTTCACAGTGATGATATTTATTGGCTAAACACGATAGTGCTGAGTTCCTCATTAAGTGGGTCAAATGTTGTTATTGAGGACAAATTGGCCAAAAGTGTAGAAGGGACAGGCGATAAGCATAGGCAGAAGAAGATTACAAATGTGCAGGCCAGTTCTAAGGCTGACAATTCGGAAATTGGGTTTCATGCCAATAAATATTTCAATAATTATCGGCGAGAGATGTTGGATAGGGGAAAAGTCTTATTTGAAAGCCCCTCTAGTGACAGGTGGTTCCCCAAAGGGCCGTTAGGGGCGTGTGACTCCATTCTGTATATAAAGTCATTATTGGAGAGGGAAATTGAGCAAGCTTGGGTTGTAGATCCATTTTTTGACAAGAAAGCTTTAGAAGCAATTGTTCCTAGAATTTCTAAAAGAGGGTTAACTCTTACAATTATTACAAATCTTCATAATGTCGATCCTGAAAATGGAGAATTGATTGGCGAAGATGGGGCTTCCCTTGTTAATGATTTAGAGCATTTTGCAGTAAAGATAAAACCATTCATCCACTGCCATCTTAAAATTATCAATCTGCTGAAAAGCAAAAATTCACCACGGCAAGCCTTCCACGATAGGTATCTCTGTTTAAAGTCCAATGCAGGTGAGTTCTCAGTATTTTTATTGTCCAATAGTCTGAATAGCTTCATGGGTGAATACCCATTTTGTATGAGTCTTGTCGGTGGTGATGCTGCAAGAGATCTTCAAGAATACATAATTACATTGGCTGACAAGAAAGATCCTGTCTCCAATAAGGAACTGTATTGCAATATGGAGTGGGATAGCCATGCATAGAGTGCCTCATCCAAAAGATTTGCCGTGGGTGATCTGGTTGCTATCTATCTCAGTGAACAGTGCGAATGGATCTAGCGAGGAAATTTATGCTGCCGCAGAGCAACAAGGGATTCTTTCTGTTCAGAGTTATGGGGTGTGGAAAGTTGATAAAGATTGGTGCGCTGGGATTCCGAATTTAGTTAGTGCTGAAAAGCATCTTGATACTCCTAAAAACGTAGCCTTATTTGTTATGGCTGTAGGAGAATTTTCAGCCTGTTGTAATGGATTCCCTCTTGAAAGTTGCAAAGAAATTTTGCAGGAATCAAAGGGCGCGCAAGAGATAGATAACGTTTTTGATTTAATTGGGAAATTAGCAACCGAACATTACCCTCGGCAAGAAGTTAATTTAGATTATCTTGGACATAGTCAACGTGTAAATAGTTGTTCGTGGGACTATGAATCATATAGGGATGTCGCATGGTATGATAGCTATCAGCCTTTTTTTAAAATCATGGATAGGTGGGGTCTTTCTAGAGGGATTTGCCTTATTGCTGAATTGGATTTTGGAGGTTTTGGGAGCTGGTTATTTCGGCAAAATGATCCGGCAATTATATGCCCGGTTATGTATTCTCTTATGCTGTTTTCATTCCGCATTGATGGGGAATTGGTTCGTAGTCTTTTAAAGTCGTCACATCCTTTTTTGCAGTTGCTTGGGGTCGTTTATTCTCATCACCGTCACAGAGAGGAAGGTGATTTCAAATGGGAATTTTCTTTCAACGAAGTTTTTAAAATTGCCAAATCTGCTGACATAAATATTGAAGATGTCGTGTGGACTTCATTTAAGCGTTTGGTTGATATTTATGGTGCCAAGCAGAGTACGCACAAACAGATAGCAGAGTTTATCGCCCATGGAGCCTCTAAGGAAAATGTAGTGGAGCTTGGAGAATATAGCGTCAAGCTTCAGTCATTATTTGATGATTCTTTGTGCGTTTTTGCCTCACATTATCCTGACGGTGGTTTATCAAGTGAAAGAGTTAAATTTTTGATCGAAGTTTCGATGGCTAATTACGAATTGCCATTGCTGCTCGCAGAAAAATTATCTTCTGAACAGCGTAAGACTCTTTTGCAAGCAATTATAAAAAAGTTTCATGAGGATTGTGGGTTCTTTGGCGGTATCGATTTGAGTGAGAACTATATTGGCCCACATGAATGGCGAGAGCATTCAAGCGTATCAGCGAAAGCCTTTGTCTTGCTGCATGAGAAGGAAAATATCGGGAAAAGGTTTGGCTCTCTATTTATGAAGTCGGAGAAGGTGTTTCTGCCGTATTTTCGACAGCCTTATCTCTTTGTTCGTGATTATAGCTGCTGGGCCCATGTCTTCGGCAAGCTGGGTATGATGTATCTGTATGCGTTTAAGGTTGTGTTTGAGGCTGGACAACTTGGATGTACTGAAGGTGTTGATTATCTTCGTGAATATGTTTTCAAACAGTCTTTGGAATTGTTGAAGTTCTATAAGGGAGAATGGTGCTTTCATTCTATTTTTGATTCTTTGTGCCAGCGGTCTGCACATGAGCTAAGCAGTATTGATGACTCGACGATTCTCGGTACGGTTAATGATTTTGTCCAAGATAGAAGAGGGTATCCTATCGCACGACTTAATTTCCTTTGGGTGAATTCTGATATATTTGAAGGCAATAGAGAATTAGCTTTTGAGTTGTTGGATGAATTCAGCCTGACTGAGAGTATGAAAAGACAACGGGAAGTTAATTTTAGCGGATACATAAATGTTGTTGATATGGCATTAGTTTTATCGGCTCAAAACGATGATGAATTAGCGGTGAACCATATTTTGAAGTCGTGGCAATGTTTTTATGACCGCTGGGACGGTGAGAACAAAGAAGACTGGCGCGATGTTCCAGCTAGAGTTGCAAAAGCATTACAGGGTAATTCTGTGGCCTTAGAGTGGATATTTACGGATGACAGGTACAAAACCAGTGCGAGCAGAAAAGTTTGTGAGGAGCGGTGGGGTAAAAAAGGGTAAGATTTTGGAAATATAAAACAGGACAATGATCTCAGTATTTTTACTGTGGCTGTGCAGCGAAGGATAGGCGTACTTTCTGGCTACAAGTTAAGCCCCCTCCTGCATTAACAATTAACACGAAGGGGCATTTCATATACCTTTCGCAAATTGGCTAATTGAACTTAAATCCAAATTTTAAAGCCGCTCCGACTCCATCATGACTGAAATCAATCCCTTCAAGCTCAAACCAACTCCGGGTGTAGTCAGCTTCCATTCCGAGAAACAAGTAATCATTAAGATCGTAGTCTACTCCCGCGAAACCTTGTAATGTCAGTCCATCTGCACTTTCTGAGGTTAGGCCGCTTGTTTCAAAATGAGTAGTACCGAACCCGAATCCTGCATAGGGGTGAATGTCGCCCCTGTTTTTTCTGAGGGCAACTTTGCCGAGAAAATCATATATATTAAGATCGAGTTCGCCCTGACCGATTCCGGCAATCTCCACGTTGGACGATTGCTGTCTGTAGCGGAGCATTAGCCCAGACGAGAACCAGTCGAAAGATGCAGAGTCTCTCCAAAAGGTCATACCTGTAAGAAAACTACTACCTGTTCCAACGTAGCCGCTGGTGGCTGGCGCATCGAAATTAAGTCCCCCTGCATTGTATCCGAGCATGAAATCCATTCTGTATTTCGCTTCGTGACGGCTTGATTCTCTTAACTCGGCTCGAAATCGAGTGCGTTCAGATATTGTGGCTGATGATTGAGCCTGAGGTCTGGCAGATTGTTGATATGGCGGAGATTGAGCATTGTTCCCTGAATTGTAGTGGCCTTGTTTGTTTTGCGGCAAAGATTGCGATTGGTACTGTTGTTGCGCTGTGATTATCTGGTTGTTCATCTGTGTTGCTGGTGGCATGCTGTTATCTACTTGATAAAGTTTGACTAAACGTTTGGTCTTCTTCCTTCTGTTGTTCCAGAATCCAAGTGCGCTATTGGGGTTATTTTCTTCTATTTCAATGTAGTATTCTGTTGAAGGTCTGGGGTGTGCCGAGATCGGAGTGACATCGCTTACATATTGAAGGTCTACAGTCTCAACCTGTAATGAGGGGGACTTTTGCGGAAGTTGATCCACATACTTGGCTTGCTGATTTTGAATGAAGTCGCTGGGCCGTACTGTAGCATCGTCGTTTACTTTCATAATTTTTCGGACAACAAGCATGTCATTTAAACAGCGTCCATTAATATAGATATTTGCGATTATTTCGCCGTCCATGTTGCTCTTTTCTTCATAAACTGTAGCTGTTTTGGATAAGGCCAAATTGCTTACAGCAAAAGTCGCTTTGGCGTAGCTCTCTGCGGTGGTGCCCTCCGGGAAGGTTATGTTTTCTAGCCTTACCGAAACGGGGTGTCCGTTCTTCAAGATAACATACGATTTAGCGTCGTTTACTTTTACAATTTGTCCCTGCCATGCAGCAAAAGCACTTGATGGGAACGCGAGTATTAACATTAAGATGTAGCCCGCAATCTGCATAGTCTAGCCCTCATTCTTCGTTTGTTTTCTTTAGCGGTCTTTTTGAAAAACAAGTTTTGTATAGTTGGAATAATGTCTACTTAATGTCGTACTAACATATTAGGACAGACGCTGCAATGTAGACATGCTATCTAGACCTATGGGCCTAGAGTTAAAGAGCAACCTTCCTGAATTAATGGAAAAAGCTCAAATAAGCATACGAGTACTTGCAGATAAGTGTGGCTTAGCTGTGGAGACTATTTCAAGAGCCAGAGACGAGCGGATAGCGTCTTGCAGGTTGGATACGCTATGCAGGATTGCTCAGGAGCTGGGATGCTCTGTGGATGAGCTGTATTTGGTAAGGTTTGAGTAGTCCCTCCTTGAGAGGGACCTTTTTATGTGCTTTGGGTGGAACAAAGGTGAAAGCTTAAGTGGTTTTTACCGTCCTGTTAGTCTTCCTCTTTGTCATGGTAGTATGGCGGCATGTCTTCCTGATTGAGTCGTCTATCGTATGCTTCTTGTGGATTAGTTACACCTTGCTCAATCCATGCCTTTACTTCATCTACGTGGAAAAGACAGTTTATCCATTGTTCGGCTATCTTTTGTCCGTTAGATTCATAGCTTTCCCTGTCGTATTCATATAAAATTTTTATGATGTCGCCCCTATCACTCATTGCTTTGCCTCCTTTAGTTGCTTTTTTTATTAGCTAATTTTTCTGCTGTATTAAGTATATCGTCAGGGTTATTGAGATAAGCTTCAATCAAATTTAAATGTGAGAACTTTATTGCTGGTGCTGTTTCGATAAGTCGTATTGCTTCTTTGGTTTTGAAATACCTGACATAGCTTGGGCTGAAGTATTTACTCGCTTCCGTGATAATGTCTAAATTTATCTCTTGCTCGTGAGCATCTTGTTGTAAACAAGCTAGAGAATAAAATATGCACAAGTAAAACCGGGTTGCTGTAGTGTATATTCCTTCTCGTAATATTTTGTTGTCATCATTTTTTATGTCAAAGAAAATGCTTCTTAGCCTTTTTTTGTAATTTTCAAGAGTTGATGCCCATTCGGAATTTGCCGCTCTGTGCTCTTTACCTTTGCTGTTGTGTAGTTGGTGTAGAGTTATTTCTATTGTTTTTTCAAATTCACACCCAATATTGAAAACGAAATCAAGCCCTTCGTTTAGTCTTTTCATATAGAATTTTGCTAAGAAGTAATTGTCCATAGCATTAGTAGAAATACTTGAAAGTTGGGCGTTTATTTCAGGAGAAATATCTGTGAGCTCAAATGTATTATTTGGTTTGAGTGGTATGTTATGTTTGATGTCGTCTTCAAAAGTTTCTTTTTGAGTGATTAGAGAATATAGATCAAACATCTGAAAGCGTAGTGAGTTCGTGTAAAAATCACACATATTAATGATTTTTTGTTGCTGTAGTTCTTTTTCTTTATCTTTTAGCTCTAGTTCCTTCCGTTTTTCCCGTTCAAGTTGTAATTCATCCCGCTTATTCAAAGACCTGTTTGAGAAGTAAGAAACCGCCCCGGCTGCAAGAAAGGCACTGAATGTCGTCGCTACAAATTTACTCCAGTTCACATCTGCGAAGAAAGCTTTGAACAAAGTCCATCCTTCCCCAGCATTGCAGCTAATCACTTGAACTAAATTTGTGGCATTCTGCATATTACACCTGCTCTATTAGTGAGCTCAGCAAGACAGTTTGGTTTATGTTGCGTTGTCTATTTTTTTCAAGTGCCGGAGTAATAAACTTGGTACAGATGTCCCGTTCTGATAGCTTTTTCTTGTCCACGTAGAGGCCGCCTTGGTTTGTCCTTCCATGTGCTGCTGGAAGGAGGATCGCGCGTTTTGTTGCGCTTCTCTTATATCGCCTCTCTTTAGCTCTGCCAAGTGCAAGAATTGGATTTTATTGATTACATATGGATGGGCTCAGAGCGGTACTCGTTATTTCATTTAAGGGGATTGAATTCTAGTGGATGGATTTAATAGTCTCTTGTCCCTATATTGACTACATCCGTGTGCAAATGAAATGTGTAAGGGATTGTTTTTAATTGATGAATTTGATCTTTGTCGTCGGGTTTTCTCTAGAAAATATACTGAGTTGACAATTTTAATGTGTTTGAAAATTTTGCATATCTATGGTTGAAAAAATGGAATTTATAGGCATGCAGTTTTGCCCCTATGTTTTTGGAAAAAATATCTTTAGATGTGCGGTGGCCCAAGATGGCACTCCCCCCCTACCAATTTATTCATCAATGCGTGCTGGAGTATGAAGATGGGAAGTAAATATATTACTGCAAATGAAATCCTTGAATATAACGATTGGAAGCTTCAGGATTTGATTGAGTGGCTACAGTCATATTCTGGGATTATTCCTGTGCATCCACATGAACTAAAAAGAATGATTCATATTTCAGGGCTTCCGAAGAAGTATCGTTTAGATAATATTATTGAAGCTGGAAGGTGGGTAACAGAGAACTGGGCAGTATATAGTAAACGTAAAGCCCAAGGTCCTGACTGTGAATTGTACCGGATTATTAATGAAATTTTAGATGATGACGTTGCTTTCGAAAAATATATGTCCTCAGATACTGAGAGTTTATCATTAAGCGATACACATTTGAGGAAGCTTGTGGGGGTGAAAGCTTCTTATGTGCCTGATGGTTATATTATGTTTAAAAATTATGAAGACTTAATTGATTTTGTATTCATTAAAAATGAAATTAAGGAGTTAAGTCCTGAAGTCTTGGTTGATCCTGTTGAAATTGAATCAGAACCTGAAGAAGGTCTCCGGGAGTACGAATTATTTTGTCTACGGATTGACGAATTGCAAGATGTTAAGCCCAAAAACAAAAGAGCTCTGAAGTCTTTAGTATATGATTTGTACAGGAAGCATAGAACACGTGCTGAGCTTGCCAAGGGCCTTTCGCTTTCAGCTAGTCAGAATAAAGATACACTTGAGAGAATTGCACGCAGGTCTCTTGAGAAGGGAAGAGGTTTACTTAAGGAGCTACCCAACGATCTTCAAGTTTATATTGGACTCGATGGCTATCTTGAAAATGCTGCTGACGAGTGAGCTTGTAAAAGTTGTCCGCCCAGAAAAAAACGAATGTCTATCTAATATCCTAAAAAGAATGAGTATCTTTTTTGCTTGTCCGGCTTGACGTCCGCTCGCCCGGACAAGGCAGTCTATGATGAACAAATGCAACGCAGTGAATTGCAATGCAACCCGCTGCAAACGGAACAAGGAGTTCATCATGAATCAAAAATTGGTCAATGAAAAACAGGCTGCCAAGTATCTAGGTCTCTCCCCAAGCACTCTCCAGTCCTTGCGCTTTATGCACAAGCCGCCTGCTTATGTAAAAATTGGCAGGTCGGTGCGCTATTTAGTGGAAGATTTGGATGAGTTCCTGAAAAGTCGAAGAATTAATCCTGAGAAATAGGGGGGAGAACATGAATAAAAAAATCGAAACCCCCACTGAGAAGAAAGTCGGCAAACTTGATGATCTCAGCAGGGGCAACAACGGTATGCTTAGCATATTGGGCGATGGAGCAAGTGTCAATTCATATCCAGATAGTGATCTGCTGGATATAAATGGTATGAGTCTACATGAGGCAGCACTTTCTTATGCAGAGCAAGGTTATGCCGTTCTTCCCTGCCGTGGGAAAATACCTGCCAAAAAAGGTGGCTATAAGAATGGTACAACTGGCCCTGCTGTTATAGATGAGTGGTGGCGTGAAAATCCTGACTACAATATCGGCATTGCGACCGGGGAGGTCTCTGGCTTTTTCGTTCTTGATATTGATGGTGATGCTGGAGAAGAGAGCATTCGAAAACTTGAAGCTGAGAATGGTTCTTTACCTGAAACTAGGACAATCAAAACAGGTGGCGGTGGTCGTCATCTGTGGCTCAAGAATCCGCAGGGACGAACAATAGGCAATAGAGCTGGTATTGTTGATAAGGTCGATATTCGAGGAAATGGAGGGCATGCAATTGCCCCGCCTTCTATGCACGAGAGTGGTAATGTATATGAGTTGGTTAATGATTGTGAGGTCGCTGATGCCCCTGAATGGCTGCTCGATCTGATTGGTTCCAAGACAGGAAGTACAAATCCATCTGCTGAGTTAAGCGAGCTTGAACAATCCAATGTCAAAACTACAAAGTACGGACAGGCTGCTCTTGATAGCGAGTGTGAAAAGTTAGGGCAAGTTCAAGAGAATACAAGGAATGACAGCCTGAATAAATCTGCCTTTGCAATGGCTCAGCTTATTGCAGCAAATGAATTGAACTATTTTGAGGTGTATGAACGGCTAGAAGAGGTGGCAATAGGGATTGGCTTGGATGAAGATGAAATTGGAAAAACAATTGAGAGCGGGCTAACGGCTGGGTTCAGCAACCCAAGGCAAAAGGACATTGTCGAGTTTGAGGAAGAGCCTAAGCCTTTAGATATTGTTGTTAAAGAGCTTCCTGAAGTTTCGATGAGTCGTCTTCCTGAAGTAATGCAATCCATCATCACGTGCGTAGCATGTTCAATTCAGGTTCCTGTAGAGTTGGCTTTAAATGCCTTTTTGGGCTGCATAGCTGCTGGCGTCCAGAATAAAATTACTGTTCAAGTTAAGGCTGATTACTCTGAACCATTAAACATCTACAGTATATGTGTTTTACCTCCGGGGGAGCGTAAGTCACAAACGGTAAAAGTTTTCAAGGAGCCTATTCTTCAGTGGGAGCATAACCAATTCAAAGCCTTAAAGGAGTCTATTGAAGATGCCAAATTACGAAGGGAGTTATGTTTAGACACGATTAAATACAAGCGGGGGCAAGCTAAAAAAGCGATTGATAACGAACAGCGTGAATAATTCTTTAATAAAATTAAAAAGTTAAAGGAAGAATTGCCTGTAATTCCTTCTGCTCCTCGTTTATTCATTGATGATATTACCCCTGAAGCTCTTGGTGAAAAATTAAGTCTGCACAATGAAAGTTTGGCGATGATAGAGGCTGAGGGGGGCATATTTGATACACTGGGAGGAAGGTATTCATGTAGAATTCCCAATATTGATGGTACTTTAAAATCCTGGGGCGGTGAACGGTGTACGATAGATAGAAAGGGTAGTGAATCGATAATCTTAGAGCGACCATTGTTAACGATATCTTTGAATGTGCAGCCTCAAGTGCTGTTTGATTTATTTGATAATGCCCATTTTGTTGGAAAAGGGTTGTCTGCGCGTTTTTTGTATTTCTTACTCGACTTTCGGAGTTGTA
>DDLU01000277.1 GCA_002340305.1 Desulfovibrio sp. UBA2564 | reverse complement strand
GGATTCAGACCATTTCAGTGCAAGCCGTAAAAGAACGGCTGCGGGCTTGAAGCCCGCAGCCGCGTATATCATTCCCGGCTTAGGTGGGGATGATCTGGTGGTATGCTCTCTTGAATACGGTGGTTTCACCTTTTTCAACGTCATACTTGGAGTTGACGAAGCATTTCCACTTGGAATCATCGAGACCCATGAAGTCACCACGGTAGTAGAAACCGGGGTAACGGGACTCTTCACGGAATTCAATGTGCTGCATGTGCAGGCGTACAGTCCACAGTCTGTGGAACTGCTCCCAGCAGCGCATGAGTTCGTGAAGGTCGCGAGCAGCCAGTTTTCTGGAATCTTCTTCGAGCATTTCGAGGAGATGGAAACCGGTGTGCAGGAGAGACTTGGAAGTCACGTACATGGTACCAACACCACCACCGTATTCATCAGTTGCCTTAACAAGGCGCATCATGAAGTTCTTGGGGGTGATGTAGTTGGGGTTAACTACGGGGTCGGTAGAGATGCCTTTACCTTCTTCGTAGGTGTACCAAGGCTGGTAGATCTCTTTAGCGAGGTCAGCAGCATTTTCTTTCAGAGCGGGTTTGAAGTCTTTGTGATCAACAACCCAGCGTACCATCTGCTTACCAACGATACGACCTTCAGCGTGAGAACCGGAAGAGAACTTGTGACCGGATGCGCCAACACCGTCAGCACAGGTCCAGAGGCCGTTAACGGTGGTCATACGGTTGTAGACTTTACCGTTGTCAGCTTTAACTTTGTAATCTTCGGGAACCCAGTCTTCGTCCGGACCGGAAGTCCAGATACCGCAGCAACCGGAGTGAGAACCGAGGAGGTAAGGCTCGGTGGGCATGATTTCGGAACCGGAGTTTTCAGGTTCGATGTTCTGACAAGCCCAGAGGTTAGCCTGACCAACACACATGTCGAGGAAGTCTTCCCAAGCTTCAGACTCAAGGTGCTTCTGCTCAGCAGGGGACAGTTCTTTGAATGTGTTCTGCAGTGCGGTAGCGGTATCCATGTAGATGGGGCCGCGGCCTTCACGCATTTCACGGAGCATCATGTGGTTACGCAGACAGGTCGGGATAACGTGACCTTTAGCGTAGCCGCGATCTTCGTAAGGCTTGAGCATTGCGCGGTTAGTTTCGCAGTAGTCTTCGCCTTTGTAGTTGGTTGCTTTAGCTTTGAAGAGCAGGAACCATGCACCAACCGGACCGTAACCGTCTTTAAAACGAGCAGGTACGAAGCGGTTTTCCATCATGGTCATTTCAGCGCCAACCTGTGCACACATGGTGTAGGTGGAACCTGCGTTCCATACGGGGTACCATGCACGACCCATACCTTCACCAGTAGAGCGAGGACGGTAAACGTTTACTGCACCACCACATGCAACAACAGCAGCGTTACATTTGAAAACATACACTTTGTTTTCACGAGTGGAGAAACCTACAGCACCAGCGATACGGTTGGGTTCGTTAGCGTCGAGGAGCATTTTAACGATGAATACACGTTCCATGTAGTTATCTTCGCCGAGAGCCATTTTAGCTGCTTCAGCAACGATGCACTTGTAGGATTCACCGTTAATCATCATCTGCCAGCGACCGGAACGAACGCAAGCGTCGCCGTTACGCAGGGAGAGACCAGCTGCTTTAGCAGCTGCACCGTCGAGGTTCTTACCGTCTTTTTTGATCCAGCAGGGAAGGCCCCACTCTTCAAAAAGGTGAACGGAATCATCAACGTGACGGCCAAGGTCAAAAATAAGGTCTTCACGAACGAGGCCCATGAGGTCAGTACGGACCATGCGTACGTAGTCATCAGCGTCGTTTTCACCAAGGTAGGTGTTAATAGCGGAAAGGCCCTGTGCAACAGCACCGGAACGTTCCATAGCAGCTTTATCGAGAAGCATGATGGAGAGGTCGCCACCAACTTTTTCGATCCAGCGCATTGCTTCATAGGCAACACCGCAGTTACCCATACCACCACCGACGAGAAGCAGGTCAACTTCTTTTTCTATAAGCTCAGGTTCTGCGAGAGCAACACCTTTGGAAGCTTCTTTACTAGGGAGAAGAGGCATGTTTCCTCCTTAATTAGGTTTTTAAGATTACGTGAATTAATACACCTAAGACAACGCTTAGCAGTGATTAATCCAGATCCTTCCAAGCAGTAGTTTTGTCTGCTTCAGCAACGTCAAACTTCTGTCCGAGAACTTCTTTGGGGGTAGCCAGTTCAGTCTCAGTGAAGAGCAGTTCGTTGTCGAGGTCAGTCGGCTCGGGTTTACCTTCATAAGGTTTGATAGAACCTTCAGGGGTAGTGCGGATGGGGAACTTGAAGCGCTTTACGTTACCGTTACGGAATTTAACGGTCCACATGATGTCTTCAGCAGAACGCATGGGGATGGAAGTACCACCCATGGGTGCGAAGTCACCGTAGGGACGTGCTTCAATAGCGCCCTGGGGACAAATTTTAACGCAGGAGTAACACTCCCAGCATCCTTCGGGTTCCTGGTTGTAAGCCCGCATTTCTTCGGGATCCAGGATCATAAGATCGTTAGGGCAGATGTACATGCAGGCGGTTTTTTCTCCACCTTTACAGCCATCACACTTTTCCGGATTGACAAAGGTCGGCATACCTAGTCCTCCTAAAAGGGTTTAATGTTATCAATCACCGACATCCTAGTAACCATTTAAAATTTCGCCTAAAGTTCAAGGCTCGTGAAATTAGTAACTATCAAGCCCGTTCCTCGCTGTCAAGACGAAAGTGAAATTTAGAACAAGCTATTTTCAAATTCGTTTTCTAAATGGCCTAGAAACACTGCTGCGGCCTTGCTGAGCCTCATAAAAAGCCATTCCAAGCGAGCAGCAGAACACTTTTGTGTTTCATCATGGTCTAGGTATTTAGTTCAATCCCGCATTTAATTGCAAGCCTTTTTTTCAGATTATGCTCTAATCTTCACAACACCTCTAACAATCTGAAATAACACAGCATGAAATAGACTTTTCCCCGACATTCTCTAGAAAGACCGAAAATAAGAATCATATTTAATATGGTACTTAATAAACCTGCTTTATTATAACACAAAAGTAAGCCCCCCTCCTTTGATCAAGTTTCAAACCACAACCTGCCAAATTAACATCCGCACACTCCTCGGACACACCACACTTTGCCACTCATGATTCGATAACTCACAAAAATAATTGAATACATACCTACAATAAAAACTCAACACTCTACATTCAACCACTGAGTAAGTGAAAATTTTCACTCTATTTCAATTTTGCCCTTGACATTTCTTTCACAAACCATTCATAACTCCTCTTAAGTTTTGTGGAGAAAATGCGTTTTTGCACTATCGCAAGAACTCACTCCATGATATTGGTTTTTACGAATTTTCGTTCCGCAGACCCGCTTCTCGTTTGAAGCGCAGCCTCCACAATATACCCGGAGGCCGAAGATCTTAATCCGGAGGTCTCGCGGAAGGGCCAAGGTGTTGAAAAAAAATATTACTACAAGGAGACGTAAACATGTCTAAGCTCGTAGCCCCTCACGGTGGTAAAGGTCTTGTATGCTGCCTGCTCGAAGGTGCAGAACTCGCTGCAGAACAGAAGAAAGCTGAAGGTCTGAAGAAGATCGAAATTTCCGCCCGCGCAAAGGGTGACCTCATCATGATGGGATGTGGTGGTTTCTCTCCCCTGAACGGCTTCATGGGTAAAGCTGACTGGAAAGGCGTTTGTGAAAAATTCCTCATGGAAGACGGCACCTTCTGGCCTGTTCCGGTAACTCTTGATTCCGACGACGAAGACGTTAAAGTCGGCGATGAAATCGCTCTCGTAAACGACGGTGAAGTTTATGCTACCATGCAGATCACCGAAAAATACGAAATGACCGAAGAAGACAAAAAATGGGAATGCTACCAGGTCTTCAAAGGTGAAGGCGAAGAATCCGAAGACTCCATTTTCTGGAAGACCGCTCTTGAAGATCACCCCGGTGTTCAGATGGTTATGGCTCAGAAAAAATACAACCTCGCTGGTCCCGTTAAAGTACTTTCCGAAGGCGAGTACCCCGAACAGTACAAAGGCGTTTACCTGCGTCCCGCAGAAACCCGTGCAATGTTCGATGAAAAAGGCTGGTCCACTGTTTCCGCTCTCCAGCTTCGTAACCCCATGCACCGCTCTCACGAGTTCCTGGCAAAAATCTCCATCGAAGTTTGTGACGGTTGTCTGATCCACTCCCTGATCGGTAACCTCAAGCCCGGTGACATTCCTGCTGAAGTTCGTGTTAAAGCAATCGACACTCTCGTTGAACACTACTTCGTTAAAGAAAACGTTATTCAGGCCGGTTACCCCCTCGATATGCGTTACGCAGGTCCCCGTGAAGGCCTCCTCCACGCTACCTTCCGTCAGAACTACGGTGTTAACCGCATGCTGATCGGTCGTGACCACGCTGGTGTTGGTGACTTCTACGGTCTGTTCGAAGCTCAGGAAATCTTCGACAAGATTCCTTACGCAACTGAAGCTTGCCCTGAGCCCGGTAAAGCACTCCTTTGTGAGCCCATGAAGATTGACTGGACTTTCTACTGCTACAAATGTGACGGCATGGCATCCCTGAGAACTTGCCCTCACGACAAAGCAGAGCGCGTAATCCTCTCCGGTACCAAACTGCGTAAAGCTCTCTCCGATGGTGCTGAAATCGTAGATCACTTCGGTCGTGACGAAGTTCTCGTACAGCTCCGCGAATACTACGAAGGCCTCACCGAAAAGGTTGAAGTCAAAATGCAGGGCGCAGCTTCCGGCGACGCAATGTAATTTAAGTAGTATCTCTACTTGCTTATTCAGGGGGGAGGCGGTTTTCGCTTCTCCCCTTTTTTTGCGTATATTCCAAATCCCTCCGTCGAGCATTTCTGTCTTGATTGTACCATCAACTTTATCTATTTGTTAAAAAAACGTGCTAATCAAATTGGATATAAAGTCATGCTGCCACACTCAAAACAACGCATTCGAACTACCCCGCTACTATCTTTAATTTTAGTTTTAGCTTTGTCATTAACCATCTCATCTTGCGCAGTATTTAGAAGCCCTGCACAACACAAACAGGCCAGAGACACTTGTATCGCAAATTCTAAAGCCGCTCGGGCAAGGGGACATTTTGAATATGCCAAGTCACTCGAGAAACAAGCAAGAATTAACCACAATCGGTACATTAAATCCTTAGGAAATACAGCCACAGCTGATGATCGCTATTTCTCTTTACACGAACCATACTTTCCCTTTGGAAAAAGTATTTCTATGCTGGATTTGCTAAAAAAAGCGCAAGAAGACCAAAACGACTTCTTAACGGGAACATGGCTATGGCTAAACAATGAGTACGAAGCCGTAATGTTGAAATATCATGATAGAAAACCTGAATTCGCAACTTTTGATTATGTAGGAGTCATAACTGACGCAAGCCATTCTGGATGGCAACGTGGCGAAGCAAAAATATTTCTTAAAAAAACAGCTTCTCCTTCACTCTACACAGGAACGTATTTAGCCTCTGACAAGCAAAAATACGGATGCACTGTTATTGCAAAGAACCAGAATCTTCTTGAGGTGAGCACAGCTCCACAGAAAAGAAGGCCAGGCTTTACCGTTCAACTCCTTCGCGGGAAATCAAAACAAAAAACACCCACAAGCACAACGCAAAGAGTTGCAACAGGGACCGGTTTTTTCATTGGCAAAAATCTACTAGTCACCAATTACCACGTAATTAAAAACAACAAGAAGATCTCTTTTTCATACCCTAAAAAAAATAAATCCTACACAGCAAAAGTGGCCCTTGTTGATGCAAATAACGATATCGCCATCCTGCGAACCAGCGAGAGCAAGAAGGACATTCCATACAAAATTGAATCATCTTTAAGTCTTGGACAGGAAACATTTACGTTAGGATTTCCACTAACTACTATACTCAGTCAGGACTATAAATATACGCAAGGCTCCATCAGTGCCCTTAATGGAATCAACAATGACCCCAGAAAGTTACAGATCAGCGTCCCAATTCAACCCGGTAATAGTGGCGGTCCGCTTTTTGATCAAAAAGGCAATATCGTAGGAATTGTTTCGTCTAGCTTAAATGATTTGTATACTATGAGTCAGACTGGCTCCTTACCTCAAAACATCAACTTTGCAGTCAAATCGGACTACCTAGTCAATTTAATAAAACTTTTACCTGAACAACGTGCAATCCTTAACCGTGAAAATAGACTTACAGCAACAGACAGGGCTATTTTGATTCAAAAATTGAAAAATTATGTAGTTCTAATCACAGTAAGCTTATAGGAACATCAATTAGAACTATGACAACCTAGCTGAAAGTATTATAGAATAATTTTAATTACAAAATGTTATATGCAAGCATTTAAGACTACGAAGACTGCAATTATAAGAGCACCCAACGCAGGGGTTGCCCATCTGTTAAAATCGCGCTATTAAGGTGGACTTCTCTATATCACATTTCAGGAAACAAAAATAATGCCCGAATATAAAAAATTTGAACGTTCCGGCGGTGCTGCACCGCGTAGACAGTCCCTGCTCGATGAAATCAAAGAGCTGGACGCAAGGCTTCTTTCCCTCGTATCCCGCAGAAACTACCTTATGGGTAAAGCTGCATCCAAGCGTAAGCAGAAAGGTCTGCCCCTTGGCGATCCCGATATGGAAAGACGTATCTTTGAGACATGGACCACAGAGGCCGGACACAAGAAATTCGATGTTAAAACCGCACGCCGCGTATTCGAACAGCTCAACAACCTTGCTTATGCAGGTGTTGCCAAACCTGAGACCCGCAGACTATCTACATACGTTATGTCTCCTCCGCAGAAACCCGTGGATGTGACTTTTGACGGTCCCGGCTCACTTTTCCAGTCAAAGCTTTGGATCGCCCTTTGCGCTGCTGCCGGTGCAGAAGCTAAGATGGGCCCTCTTTGCGTAAACGACGAGATCACCGAACTGATCAAGTCCCTTAACCAAGCAGGAGCACATCTCTCCTGGGATGGCGAAGCTGTTGAGTCCCGTGAAGGCGAAGGTATCGAGTACGAAGAAAAACTCGTATTTGCCGGCGACAATGCCATGACCATGTACCTCGCCATTGCATTTGGTCTCAAAACTGTCGGCAAATTTAAAATTGCAGGTGGTCCTCTTCTCAAGCAGTACGATTCCCGTCCTCTTGCAGAAGTTCTGTCACCGCTTGGCGCAAGACTGAACACTCTTGATCTTCACAGCCACGGCCTCCCTGCCCGTCTTGAGTGCGGCGGACGCATGGCCTCTTCAATTGAAATTTCTGATGGCATTCCTGCTGAATTTATTGCAGCACTTACTTTGGCTGCATGGACATACCCTCAGGGTCTGACCATCAAATTTACTGAAGGCTGGCATGGTACTGACCTGCTTAACGAAGTTGTCGCAGTACTCAAGAAATGCGGTGTGAAAGCAAAACTCAGCGAAACCGAATGCTCTGTTCCCGCAACAAAAGACATCACTGTTCCTGAACAGCCTTCTGTTGCCCTCGAACCTGAACTTTGCGCTGCCCTGCTTTCTATCCCTGCATTCAGCAACGGTCAGGTTACAATCAATGGTTCATGGCCCAAATCCGCTGTTGCAGAAGACGCTCTGCAAACTTTGAAAAACGGCGGCGTAAACATTGAAATTTCCAAAGGAAGCATCACTGCAACCAAGGGTGAAGCCGCAGCTGAAACCTCCTTTGATTTCGGAAATGCACACGACCTCTTCCCCGTAGGCCTGGCCCTTGCAATCAATTCCCGTTCCGAATGCAAAGTCAGCAATATCGCTGATAAAGTCATGTTTGAACAGGGCATTGAAATGCTCGAACGCCTCGGCATTAAGTACGAACGCGGAGAAGAGGAACTGACCGTTCTTCCCGGCCGACTAAAGTGGGACGAAGCATGGTCCGCCCCTACACCCTTCTTCGGTATTGCTCTCGGTCTTATGGCTTGGATGCGCCCGGGTATTTCCATGGAAAACCCCGGTGATATCACTGATCTCTGGCCTCGCTACTGGACCCTTTACAACAGCTTGCCGGAAATCAACGGACTCAAAGACCCTGAGGTAAAGAAAAAAGATGAATCAACAACCCGAAGAAGAATCAAAATCGATTAGTATCCCTGATCTCGAAGTAGAAATTGAGAACTTCAAGAAGGAGCTGGAAACCTGCCTTCAGCGTACTAAAAAGCTGATGGCGAGTGAGGTTCCTTCTGAAGGGATCTTTTTTGCCAAGGAAATCTTCGAATCACAGCAGGACAAACTGCGTCTGGAAGCAGAGATTGACATCCGTCAACGAAAAATAAACCGAATGCGCCTCGGAATGGAAGGATAATAAATCCCCGCCCAATCATAACAGCTTTAGCGGGCACTTTATGTAGTACGCAGGTATGCGACGTACAACAGGACACTTAGTTTCAAATCAGCTTACGATAAGCACAATCACACCGGAGGTATCATGAGTTTAAATATTACTGAAAAGATCATATCAGCGCATCTTTTGAACGGCAAAATGGAGCCGGGAACAGAGGTCGGGCTGCGAATTGATCAAACGCTGACTCAGGATGCCACCGGCACCATGGCTTATCTGCAATTTGAAGCAATGGGTATTGATAAGGTCCAGACCGAACTTTCCGTAAGTTACGTAGACCACAACACCCTGCAGATGGGATTCCGTAACCCTGACGACCATCAGTACCTACGTACTGTCGCAGCCAAGCACGGTGTTGTATTCTCGCCTGCCGGTACCGGAATCTGTCACCAGCTGCATCTTGAAAACTTTGCCAAACCGGGTAAGACCCTGATCGGCTCCGACAGCCATACTCCCACCGCAGGCGGGCTTGGCATGCTGGCAATGGGAGCAGGCGGACTTTCCGTTGCTCTGGCAATGGCCGGACAGCCCTACACCATTCCCATGCCTAAAGTTGTCAAAGTGGAACTCACCGGAGAACTTACAGGCTGGGCTTCTGCTAAAGACATTATTCTTAAGCTGCTTGAGCTGAAAACTGTCAAAGGCGGTGTGGGCAAAGTTTTTGAATTTGCCGGCGAAGGCGTAAAATCCCTTTCCGTTCCTGAACGTGCGGTTATCACAAATATGGGTGCGGAACTGGGAGCAACCACTTCCATATTCCCCAGTGATGGGAACACCAAAGACTTCCTTAAAGCCATGGGCCGCGAAGAGGACTGGTCAGAACTCATTGCAGACACAGACGCAACCTACTCTGAAATAGTTGAAATCAACCTTTCCGAACTGGAACCTCTGGTTGCCCAGCCGCACATGCCGGACCGTGTTGTTTCCGTTAAGTCTCTTGCGGGACTTAAAGTTAATCAGTCCGCAATCGGTTCCTGTACCAACTCTTCCTATTCCGACCTGAAGACAACTGCCCTGATCCTGCAGGACCAGCAGTTGCCTGATGGTGTGGACCTGATGATCTCCCCCGGTTCCAAACAGGTTCTGAAAATGCTTGCTTCTGACGGGCTGATCGCCAACTTCCTTGATTCCGGCGCCAGACTTCTTGAATGTACTTGCGGTCCCTGCATCGGCATGGGTGGTTCTCCCACTTCTGCCGGAGTGAGCGTACGTACTTTTAACCGTAACTTTGAAGGCCGCAGCGGAACTCTGGATGCACAAGTGTATCTTGCCAGCCCGCAAACTGCTGCAAAGCTGGCCCTTGCCGGAGAATTCACCGATCCCGCAACATGGGGAACTCCCCCGGCCAAGATCGAGTTTCCGGAAGATGTTCCTTCCATCCGCCATCTATTCATCTTTCCTCCTGAACACAGGGAGAAAGTTGAAATCGTACGTGGGCCGAACATCGTTCCCCTTGAGACTTTCTCCGCTCTGCCGGATCAGATCTCTTCTGAAATCTGTCTTAAAGTCGATGATGACATCACCACTGACCACATTCTGCCTGCCGGCGCACAGATCACCGCTCTGCGCTCCAACATTCCGGCGATCAGTGAGTATATCTTCAGCCGCGTCGATGAAAACTTTGTCGGCCGCATGAAAACTGCTGATAGCGGAATCATCCTCGGCGGAGAAAACTATGGACAGGGTTCAAGCCGCGAACATGCGGCTCTCGGCCCCCGTCATCTGGGCGTTGTTGCCGTAATCACCAAGTCTCTTGCACGCATTCATCGTGCAAATCTTATCAATTTTGGCATTCTACCCCTTGTACTCTCTGAAAAGAGCGATTACGACAAACTGTCGGAAGGTAGTAAATTAAAACTTGATACCACAACCATCACTCCCGGCGGCGAATGCTCCGTTGCTGCTGATGGCACTGAAATCAAAGTTAAAAATGACCTCTCTGAAAAAGAACTTGAGATTATTAAAGCCGGCGGTCTGCTGAATTACGTCGGTAAACAATTGTAAATGAGTATGGCAGGACATTCATATTTTTGGATGTCCTGCCGATTGAATAGAATCAACATTGAAAGCAGCAACTGCTGCAAACGGAGACTGAAGAAGCCATGATGGACATTCTGCGCCAAAATGCCCAGAGCTGGGGCATCAAAATCGCGTTCGGTATCATTATCGCAGTTTTTATTTTTGCCTTCGGCGCCGGCGGATTCAACGGCAACACCGACCCGGTAATAGCATACGTCAACGATCAGCCTGTTCCCACTCAGGAATTCATGCAGGTATATCGTGAAACCGCAGAAGCATTGCGAACTCAGAATCCCAATGTAGACTCAGACCAACTCCAGTCCCCTGAATTCAGGAAAGCTGTTCTTGAACAGTTGGTCAGCCAGAAACTTCTCGAAGCTGAAGCGGAGAAGCTTGGCCTCGCAGTTTCCAATAGCGAACTTTCCTACAGCATCAGCCAGATTCCTGCTTTTGCCGACAAAGACGGCAAATTCGACATGAATATTTATCAGGCTTTCCTGCAGAGCAGGCAAATGTCCGCTGCTACCTTTGAAAACAGCATGCGTAACAGTGCTCTGATCCAGAAGCTTCAGGAATACGTAACCCTCCCGGTTAAACCTTCAGAAGCTGATGCCCGTGCCCTTTTTGACTCCGCGTCTGAAAAAGTACAGATCGACTACTACTATGTTCCCGGTGCTGACTTTGTTAAAAACATTAAAGTCAGCGACAAGGAAATCGAAGATTTCTACAAAGCAAATCCCGACAAGTTCACCATTCCGGGTCGTTCTGTAGTAAAATACATCGCTTTCACTCCGGAAGAACTATCCATCAACGAGACCGTTACTCCCGAAGAGATCGCTGCATACTACGAAGCAAACAGAGAAACCTTTCAGCAGGAAGAGCAGGTTAACGCCCGTCACATCCTGATTGCTGTTGATGAAAATGCTGCCGACAAAGAAGTTGCTGCCGCTGAAAAGAAAATCAAAAAAGTTCTCGCCAAGGCTAAGTCCGGTCAGGATTTCGCTAAACTGGCTAAAAAATACTCCGAGGGTCCCAGTGCTCCTAAAGGCGGTGAACTGGGTTGGTTTAGTCACGGCGCTATGGTCAAACCTTTCGAAGATGCAGCTTTTGCACTCAAAAAAGGTGAAGTAAGCAAGCCCGTACGCACCCGCTTCGGCTGGCACCTGATCAAAATTGAAGATGTCCGCAAAGCCGGTCAGAAAGAACTTGATCAGGTAAAAGATGAGATCAGCGGCATGATCGCTCAGGAAAAAGCTGCTGATTCCATCACGGACAAGCTGGACCACGCAATCGATCTTCTCGCTTCCGGCATGAAGATTGATAAAGTATCTGAAGAACTCGGCATTGCTTTCAAGAAAAGCGAACGCGCCACTGTGCAGAACCTTTCCCGCGCCTTCGGCATGACCGAAAGTGCAGCAAAGACCATCATTGATCTGCCCAAAGATACTGCTACTGAAATGCCCATCGCTATCGACGGAGGTTACATCCTCGTTGAAAAAGAAACCGACGTTCCTCCTTCCCTGAGTCCGCTCAAGGACCAGAAGCAGGATATCGAAAGCTTTCTTTCCCAGCAGCGCGCAATGCAGATGGCTAAAATTAAGGCTATGGCTATTATGGCTCAGCTTGCTGACAGTAAAACTGCAGCAAAGACTCTCAAGTCAATCAAGAAAGACCTCAAAACTTCCGAGCCTTTCGGACGCGACGGTTTTGTTCCCGGTCTGGGCATGAACCCCAAACTTGCTCAGGCTGCATTCGCAGGTAAAAAAGATCAGTGGTTGCCTGAAGCATTCGAGCTGCCCGGCGGTTTCATTGTTGCCCGCGTAGATGATCGCATTCCTCCTAAAGAGGAAGCATGGGCTGCTCAGAAAGATATGGTCATGGACGCTATCTTCCAGCAGCGCTCAAACGAAGTATTCAATGCATTCCTGACAGAACTGCGATCCAAAGCCAAAGTTGAGTACGTCCGCAAGGACCTCCTTAACTAGTCTGGATATACTCAGATTATATAAGCGGGTCTGTTCTTGCAGGAACAGGCCCGCTTTTTTTATATAAAAAGACCGACGAGTTTTGTTTTAATAACCTATTTTATCTTGCAGAGTTTCTACCGAGAGAGTAACAGTTTAAGACTACTGCCCACTTCGTTGGGGGCATGATATTCAAAGGATAATACAATGCTTCAGACTCCCAAAGGATTCAAATTTGCAGCCCTCGAGGCCGGTTTCAAGTACAATGGACGCAATGACCTTGCTCTCATCCTGAGCGATACTCCCGCAGTTGCTGCCGCCGTATTTACCAAGAACAAATTTCAGGCAGCCCCAGTTACGGTAGGCAAAGAGATACTCGCAGAATCACAGATTGTCCGTGGAGCCATTATCAATGCAGGGCTGGCTAATGCCTGCACCGGAGTTGAAGGCATTGAAGACTGTCGGGAAAGTCTTATCCTCGCAGCCAAATATCTCGGAATCAGTGACAAAGACCTGCTCCCTTCTTCCACCGGAGTAATCGGACCACGCTTTAATATGGATAAATGGCGTGAAGTTGCACCAAAGCTGAAAGGGGCGTTGGGCAATAGCGATGCAGTCGAAGCCGCCAAGGCAATCATGACCACTGACAAATTTCCTAAACTGGCTTGGGGTGAAATCGGATGTGACGGCAAACCGGTGCGCATGCTCGGCATGTGTAAAGGTGCCGGCATGATCTCCCCGAATATGGCAACCATGCTCGGTTTCATTACTTGTGATGCTGAAGTTGACCCTGAATGGTGGCAGGATGCGCTGCGCCGCTGCATCGATAAAAGCTTCAACTGTGTAACAGTTGACGGTGATACCAGCACCAATGACACCGTCATGGCTTTTGCCAATGGTGCATCCAAAGCAAAAGCGGAAAGTGATGAGAATAAAGCAAATTTGGAAGCCCTGCTCCTCGATATCTGCCAGCAGTTATCCTATATGATAGTGCAGGATGCAGAGGGCGGAACCAAGGTTATGCATATCAATGTCACCGGAGCGGCCTCAGATGAGGATGCGGAACTCATGGTCCGTGCTGTTGGAAACTCCCCGCTGGTTAAAACCGCACTTTTCGGTGAAGATCCTAATTGGGGCCGCATAGTCGCTGCCGCAGGCCGCAGCGGAGCTGAATTTGATCCCGAAAAGCTAACTTTAAGCTTCGGCAAAATTGTTGTCTTTGAAAAAGGTAAGCCAATAGAAGGAGACATGGATGCCCTGCTTGAACCGATCATGCGTAAACAGGATGTTCAGGTGAACATAACCCTCGGAGACGGCAAAGGATCAGCGATGCTTCAAGCTTCCGACCTGACCCGCGAATACATCAACATCAACGCAGACTATCGGTCATAATATTTCACAATCCTAAACCATAATCAGACTTTTATATGATGAAAAACCTTGAAAACCGCGACAAGATGACCAGACTTGCTGACTTTCTCTTTGAGGTTGGCATGCTGCGTAAGACACCGCGCACCGGATATCAGTTTTTGGGTACAGGTTCAGAATCTGTAGCCGACCATTCCTACCGGGTTGCGGTACTGGGTTACGTGCTGGCAGACATGGCCGGGGCTGACATGGCCCGCACAGTATTCATGTGCCTGTTCCATGATCTGCACGAAGCACGCACCGGAGACTTCAACTACGTAAACCGCATCTACAACCGCAGTTACAGGGATAAGGCCCTGCGCCACACTCTTGCCGGGACCGGACTTGAAGATAAAATTTTTCCTCATTGGGAGGAGCTTGAAGAGTGTGAGACTCTTGAGTCCAAACTGGCTCAGGATGCAGACCAGCTTGATTTCATCCTCAACCTCAAAGAGGAGCTGGATATGGGGAACCCATATGCCGGAAAATGGCTGGAATCAGCATTAAAGAGACTGCGCACTGAGGAAGGTCAGAAATTGGCCGATAAAATTGCTGAGACCGACCACAAAGACTGGTGGTATCTGGGTCCACCGCCAAGCTGGTGGGAAAACAAAAACGGTCTTGATGATGAAGATTAACGGATACTTAAAAGAAAGAAGCAGGTAAGCGGTTATACACATCCAAGCCTATTTCACCCTTTTATTTTCCAGATCATTATGCTAAAGGGACGGATTGAACTTGGCCTTATGCACTTAACCATTTCTTAACTAATTTTATGGTAATTAACTGACGATGTCTCAAGCTGAAACTGAAAACAAATTACTCCAGCCGCTTACCATGATAGGTAAATACTTCATGGATATGCTCGCTGAAGCCGGTGCCATGTTCATTTTCCTCATGGACGGGCTGCTGCATATTTTCAGTTCCACAGGAATCTTCAACAAAACCATCAAAGAGCTTTACTTCATCGGGGTAAAATCCCTTACAGTCATATCCCTGATTGGTCTTTTTACCGGAATGGTTGTCGGCCTTCAGACCCAATATGCCCTTTCTAAATTCGGTTCTGACGGATTTCTCGGAGCGGCAGTGGCCCTTTCACTTGTCCGTGAACTGGGTCCGGTTCTCACAGCCATAATGCTGACCGGGCGTGCCGGTTCCTCCATGACCGCAGAAATCGGGGTCATGCGTATTTCCGAACAGATTGATGCCCTTGAACTTATGGACATCAACCCCATGAACTATCTGGTCAGCCCCAAACTGTTGGCCTCGCTCATTTCATTCCCAATCCTGACCGCCCTTTTCGACCTTATCGGCATTGCTGGCGGTTACATGACCGGGGTTTCTCTGCTGGGCGGTAACTCAGGGGTTTACTGGCACCGTGTACAGACAGCACTTGGCTGGGATGATATTTCCACAGGTTTCAGCAAATCTCTTATCTTTGCGGTACTGGTCTGTACAGTATGCTGCTTTCAAGGCTATTTCACTCACCATCGCAAAGACGGCAAAGGTCCCGAAGGCGTAAGCCAAGCAACAACAACCGCAGTAGTTATGTCCTGCGTACTGGTTCTTGTTGCCGACTACATCATAACTTCTTTGCTTCTCTAGAGGGACCGGATGAACTCAACAGCACCAGATATCAGAATCGAAAATCTAACCATCGGATACGATGGCAATCCCGTTGTTACCCATATTAATGCAACTCTCCCCGGCGGCGGAATTACCGTAATTCTAGGCCGTTCCGGTTGCGGTAAATCCACGCTGCTCAAAAACATTCTCAAGCTGAACACTCCTATGGACGGAGCCGTTTATCTGGGCAGGCACAATATTTACAGGCTAAAACGCAAAGCATTCCGTTGCCTGAAACAGCGTATCGGCGTTCTTTTTCAGGACGGAGCGTTGCTGGGAGCACTTACCCTTTTCGACAACGTGGCCCTGCCGCTTAGAGAACATACCCGCCTTAAACAGCAGGAAATCTACGAAGTGGTAAAATCCAAGCTCAGTCTTGTCGGCCTTGAAAAGTTTATGGATTACTATCCCAACGAACTTTCCGGAGGCATGCGCAAAAGAGCCGGACTGGCCCGCGCCATGGTCATGGACCCGGATATTCTGTTTTGTGATGAGCCGACCTCAGGACTTGATCCGATCAACTCCGCAGAACTTGACGGGCTGCTCCTTGAACTCAAGGAACGCTTTGATATGACTGTTGTCGTTGTCAGCCACGATCTGGCCAGCATGGAAACCATTGCCGACTACGTTGTGGTTCTCGGTGAAGGGAAAACACTTTTCAAAGGGCAAAAGGAAGAGCTTCTGGCGACAGAAGAACCTTACCTGCGCCAATTTCTGGATCGTGAAGGAGCAAAACGCGCGACACCACGCGTGACTACCGCTCCCCTTGATCCGTCTGTTATGAAAATGGATTGCGCCAAATACATTGGCGATTTGAACAGCAATTAAATGATACGGACTCCGGCATGAAAAAATACCCCAAAGAAACAGCAGTCGGCATATTCGTCTTTCTAGGTCTACTCTGTATTGTCTACATGAGCGTTAAGCTTGGCGATGTGCATATGTTCTCAGACAATCATTACCATGTGACTGCCGGCTTTAACGATGTGACCGGACTCCGGGTTAACTCACCTGTTGAAATGATGGGGGTTCCCATCGGCTATGTGGATCATATCAACCTTGATCTGGAAAAGCAGAAAGCCGTGCTGACCCTAAGCATTGAGAAACGTATCGAACTGACAGATGATGCCATTGCCTCAGTAAAAACCAGCGGATTAATAGGTGATAAATATATCAAAATTACCCCCGGCGGTGTGGGAGACCCCATTGAACCCGGTGGAGCTATTATTGAAACAGAGTCCGCAATTGATATTGAAGACTTGATCAGCAATTATGTTTTTGGCAAGGTCTAGAAAAAACAACTTAATAAATAATCGATTCTCAAAAATGACAAGAACATTATCCATAGTTACTATTGTAGTACTGCTCTGTCTTTCAGCCGGAGCAGGCTTTGCAGCGGAAAACTCTCCCATGGTTCGCTTACGCTCCGGAATTCAGGGTGTCATCGCTATTCTCAATGACCCTGAACTCAAAGGAAACCCCGCTAGACAGGCCGAAATGAATGTTAAAATCCGCGAAACCATAAAGGATTTTTTCAACTTTGAAGAGCTTTCCAAGCGCTCTGTGGGTAGACCATGGCTCCAGTTTTCAGCTGAAGAAAAAGAACAGTTCGTTGAGCTTTTTACTGATCTGCTTGAGCAAACCTATCTAGGCCGTGTCGGAGAATATTCCGGAGAAAAAGTCGCGTTTGACAAAGAGACTATAATTAAGGGAAAATACGCCCAAGTTGATACCCGTTTGCTGACTGGCAAACAGGATATTCCTGTTTTCTACCGCATGAAACTTACTGATGGTCAGTGGGATGTTTATGATGTAAAAATCGAGGGTGTAAGCTTGGTTAAGAACTACCGCACTCAGTTTACCGGAATTCTTGATACTACAAACGATAAAACTTTCGAGGCCAGCAAGAAAGAGCTTTTCAAGCGCCTTCAAACTAAAGTCACTGAACTCAAAGCAAACTCCAGTGCCACTGCTGAAAACGGCACTAAATAACGGATATACCCATGACTAGGAACTATTCCACAACAATCCTCGCCTTTTTGGTTCTGACCATGATCCTGCTGACCTTTCCCTCTCAGGTAAGATCAGCCGAGACACAGGACTCCATAATGGTAGCCCAGGTCGGTTCCGGCGTAATCGGATCAGTAAAAAACAATCCAGAAGAATACGCTGACGATGAATTCAGCGAGGATATGTGGGGCGACTCCGAACACCACGAAGAAGCATACGCTTCCGACCCGTGGCAGGGCTATAACCGTGCGATGTTCAAGTTCAACGATTATCTGTACTTCAACATCATGAAGCCCGTAACTCAGGGCTACATGTACGTGATGCCTCTCAGGCCAAGGACCTGGACCAACAACTTTTTTCAGAACATGCTTTACCCGGTACGCCTGACCAGCTGCCTGCTACAGGGTAAATTCTATACCGCCGGTGCTGAGACTTCCAAATTCATTGCCAACTCCTTCTTCGGACTCGGCGGTTTAGGAAACATCACCGGTGAAGCTGTTTCCACCATGCCTCTTTATCTCGGCAATGAAGACATGGGCCAAACCTTCGGTGTCTGGGGCATTCCCAACGGGCCTTACTTTGTACTGCCCTTCTTCGGTCCCTCCACCATCCGTGACTCTGTCGGTCTTGGAATCGACACTTTTGTGCTCAACCCCTTCTGGTGGTTTGGTATTCCCTGGTACTACTCTGCATCCGCAGGCGCGTACAACCAGATCAACAAGCTTTCATTCCACATCGGTGAATATGAATCACTCAAGGAAGGCTCCATTGATCCTTACCTCGCACTTCGTGATGCTTACCTTAGCTATCGCGCCAGACAGGTTCAGGATGCCAAGATCGATCCGAACAGACCCAAACCGCAGATGACCACGAACCCGGATGCGGCACCGGAAAAGTAAGTATCGTGAAGATCGCAGTTATATCTGACACTCACCTCCGTGAGCCTGACCAAAGGCTCACGGAGGTTTTTAATAAGTACCTCGCTAATGCGGACCTGCTTCTGCATTGCGGGGACATGACCACTTTTTCCATGTGGCAGTTCTTCTGCCAGCATCCCAACTTCCATGCGGCTCTGGGCAATTGCGACGAATGGGCACTTTCCGATTATCTGCAACCGCTTGAGTCGGTCAACTTCCATGGACTGCGTATCGGCATTGCCCATGGCTGGGGATCGCGCTCACAGGTGTCCCTGAATGTTGCACAATCCTTCGGCCTTGAATATGACCTTGTTTGCTACGGTCATACCCACATTCAAGACTGGTCCATTGTTAGCGGAGTGCAGATGCTTAATCCCGGCAGCCTGACCTCAACGCGCGATGAACATCCGCCATGTGTGGCTATTGTTGAAGTGGATGACGAACAGAACATGGAATGTTCTTTCGTGCCTGTAGATTAGTTTTAATTTCAAAAAAAGAGGGGGAGACATGTACACATCTCCCCCTTTTTTTTGAAATAGAAATTTTCTATTTTTATGCAAACGGATCGGTAAGCAATTTATACTCTCCGTCCTTTTCTTCGAGAATCCCCTTCCCGACCATATCGGCAAGCATATTCAGGAGCTTGTCGGTTTCACCTGTGGCTAGCACTTTATCCCCCTCTGTTTTGAGGTAGGAGGGCGGCAGGAAATCAGCCTTACCTCTTCTGAAAAGTGCAACCAAAAATCTATCAGTTAATTTTTTAACTCCTGCCATCTGCTAATCCTCCTTTCCGAAACAACTAATTCAACATGAAATTACGCACCCCGGTAAAAAATATCTGGGCAGCAATGGACGCGACAAACAGCCCGGTCAAACGACTCATGATGTTCAGACCGCGTCTTCCCAAAAGCCGTTTCAGGCTTGAGGATATAAATAACAGAATTCCTACTGTTAATACAGCGGCAACAAGCGAGCCACAGGCTAAAATCATATCTTGATATCCCTGAACAGAAGACCCCATGACCAGTAACGCACCGATGGTTCCGGGACCAACCACAATGGGGATTGCCAGTGGAACAACTGCGATATCATCATCTTCGTTCCCGGCATCGAATTTTTTCCCTCCGCCATTGACCATGTTCAGAGCAGAAAGAAACAGAACCGCCCCGGCTCCGATGCGGAAAGCATCAAGAGTAATGCCGAACAGTTCAAAAATATGGTGTCCGAAGAGATAAATAACCACAGAGCTGACGATTACCGCCACAGTGACCTTCACAGCCGTTTTTTTACGTTCACTGGGACTCATCTCCTGCGTCAAAGACAGAAACGCTGAGATAGCGAAAAACGGGGTCAGGACAAAAAACAATTTCAAGTAGGTTTGAAAGAAAGTTGCGAGCATGATTTTGCACTCACTGTTAAAATTATAATTTAAAAAGGTGTAGGCCACCTGTTTATCAAAATTGATGCAGCTCTCTAACGTTCATCGTTTAGACAATCAACATAAATCTTTACCTGAACAACATAAAAAAACAGCCCTTCGACACTTTGTGCAGAAGGGCTGTAATGTACAATTCAAAACATGCTTATTTACCGCAGCATTTCTTGTATTTTTTTCCGCTTCCGCAGGGGCAGGGATCATTACGGCCCACTTTGGGTTCGCTGCGGCGTTTGGGCTTTTTCCTGGACTCGCCTTCACCGGAATCAGAGTATTCGAGATCAGACTTACTTTCCTTATGCTGGAATTCATCTTCACGAACCTCGGTCTCAATGCGCAGGTGGCAGAGAGCACGAACGGTATTTTCTTTGATGCGGTCCAGCATTTCGCGGAAGAGTTCAAAACCTTCACGCTTGTACTCGTGCTTGGGATCCTTCTGACCGTAACCGCGCAGGCCGATACCTTCACGCAGGTGATCCATGTTCAGCAGGTGCTCTTTCCAGTTACGGTCAAGAGCTTCAAGCAGGAAGTAACGCTGAATTTCGTGGTAATGGTCGGTGGCACTTTCCTTGAGGGTATTGAGGATTTCACCTACCCACTCTTCAGCCTGTTCACGGGTAGGCAGTTCTTCCTTAAATTCCTCGTTACGGCTGAAACCGAAGAGCTCATCAAGACGAACCTTAACCATTTCCTTGGTCTCGTCATCAATGGGCTTGCCCTTGGCTTCTTCAACCGGGAAGAAAGCATCATCAAAAAGTTCTTCAACGAACTCAGCGGTCATTTTGCTCATATCTTCGGAGTACATTACATCACGGCGCAGGGTGTAGATAACCTCGCGCTGCTGGTTCATGACGTTGTCGTAATCGAGAAGCTGTTTACGAATTTCGAAGTTATGGCCCTCAACCTTCTTCTGGGAGTTCTCAATAGCTTTGGTAACCATGCCGTTCTCGATAGGTTCACCTTCCTGCATGCCCAGCTTGTCCATGATTCCGGCGATACGCTCGGAACCGAACAGACGCATCAGGTCATCATCAAGAGCAAGGTAAAAACGGGTGGAACCCGGATCTCCCTGACGACCGGAACGACCACGCAGCTGGTTATCAATACGGCGGGATTCATGGCGCTCGGTACCGATGATATGCAGACCGCCGCTTTCGAGAACACCTTCACCAAGCTTAATATCAGTACCTCGCCCAGCCATGTTAGTGGCGATTGTTACGTGGCCTTTATGACCGGCTTCAGCAACGATTTCCGCTTCCTGCTGGTGGTGCTTCGCGTTAAGCACGTTATGCGGAATCTTGCGTTTCTTGAGCAGACTGGAAACAAGTTCCGACTTTTCAATGGAAACAGTACCGACCAGAACAGGCTGACCGTTCTTGTATTTGTCAGCGATGTCATCGGCAATGGCATTGTATTTCTCACGCTGAGTCTTGTAGATGGAGTCAGGATGGTCTTTACGGATCATTGCAGTGTTGGTGGGGATAACGATTACTTCCAGATCGTAAATCTGTGCGAACTCGACAGATTCGGTGTCCGCAGTACCGGTCATACCGGCTAGTTTATTGTACATACGAAAGTAGTTCTGGAAAGTAATGGATGCCAGAGTCTGGTTTTCGGACTCGACCTTAACACCTTCTTTTGCTTCAAGGGCCTGATGCAGACCGTCAGAAAAGCGGCGACCGGGCATGAGACGGCCGGTAAATTCATCAACGATAACCACCTGACCGTCTTTTACAATGTAATCGACATCGCGGGAGAACAGATGGTGGGCTTTAATGCCCTGCATGATGTGGTGCTGGAAAGAAATATGCTGGGAGTCGTAGAGGTTGTCGATACCCAAAATCTGTTCGCATTTCATGACACCGTCATCGGTCATGGTGATGGAACGGCCCTTTTCGTCAACTTCAAAATCTTCATCACGTTTTAACAGCGGGATGATGGAATTAACGCGACCGTACATGGAAGTGGCATCGTCAGAAGCACCGGAAATAATGAGCGGGGTACGGGCTTCATCGATGAGGATGGAGTCAACTTCGTCAACAATACAAAAGTTCAGGTCGCGCTGGACGAGCTGTTCTTTGTAGAATTTCATGTTGTCGCGCAGGTAATCGAAACCGAACTCGTTGTTTGTACCGTAGGTAATGTCACAACCATAAGCCTGCTGACGCTCTTCGTCAGTCAGACCGTGAACAATAACCCCGACAGAAAGACCGAGAAAGTTGTAGAGCTTGCCCATCCACTCGGCATCACGTTTGGCAAGGTAGTCGTTAACGGTGATCAGGTGCACGCCTTTGCCGAAAAGTGCGTTGAGGACAGCAGGAAGGGTTGCCACAAGGGTTTTACCTTCACCAGTCTTCATCTCAGCGATACGTCCGCTGTGCAGAACCATACCACCGACCATCTGTACATCATAGTGACGCATTTCAAGGGAACGGATACCTGCTTCACGGACAAGCGCGAAAACTTCAATCAAAATATCGTCAAGAGAAGTGCCTGCGGCTACCTGCTCTTTATATTCAGCAATCTTCAGCGGGAACTGCTCATCAGTGAGCTTTTTCATTTCCGGCTCAAGGGCGGCGATCTGGTCGATCTGCGGCTTCAGCTTTTTAATAAATCTTTCATTTCGTGAACCGAACAGCTTGGAAACAATCAAATTAAACATCTAAATCTTTTCCTTATTTCGTATGCAAGAAAATTTGATGCGCTACGCGCTTTTCTTAGGTGATTTCGCCTCCGGCGACCAAAGGAGCTAAGCCTCTTTGGAATCCCTAACTGTTTATCTTTACTCTAAGATTCAGATAAACAGGCAATTTTATAATCGCGGATGTTAATTAATAAGGCTTTATTTCAAAATATCAAGCCAATGGGCTGCAAAATAATCATCTTTTACAAGAGAGACAAGCTGAATCACACAAGCGGAACAACCGGAAAGAATCTGCCCACCGGATTTCATGCACTTTGTATGCTGCGCTAATGAATAATCACCGACCTCTTTGGACAGTTCCGGCGCGCCCAACTGCATGATCCCGCCAAATCCACAACAAAGCCCTTCCTGAACCGGAAGCATGCGCTCTGCAGCAATCAGCCCGACCAGTTTCTGGTCAGTATCATCATCCGGGGCATGGCAGGGTTTGTGATACGCAACCTGCTCCGGCACATTTTCGCGCAGCTTGACCTCAGCATCAAGCAGCAAAGAAGACAACGGAGTCAAACATTCCTGCCAGCTTTCGTAAAGCTCTTCGTCACCTGCAAAGTCAGCAAGGGAATATTCACGCAGACCTTTTAAGCAGGTAGCGCAAAAAGTGACCAGCAAAGGTCTGCCCGCATCTTTCCAGACTTCAATGTTTTTAGCCCTTGAATTGTTCCGCCGCTCAAGTAATCCTGCGCTGCCGTAAGATGAACCGCAACAACTGAAATCTGCATCTTCGCCCCGGATTAAACCCATGCCGTCCATCAACCGTTCAGCTTTGATGCTCCAGTCCTTACGGGCATACCGTCCAACGCAACCTTTGAAAAGCATCACTTTGCGTTCTTCAAACTTTGCCTGCGGCACAAGGTCCGCCCACGGCTCAAGGCTTCTGGAAAAAAGAGCCTGCATGCGCTTCCGGGCCGAGCCGAACGGCTCCGGTAATATTTCCGGGGAAAATTTAGACAGCACCGCTGCCATAGGCCAGAGCAATCCGGGATTCTTCAACCACAAATCCCAGCATGCTTGAGTGAACCCCTTGGACTTTGCCCGCAAGTCAGTGACCAAAGCGGGGCCGGACATATGCTGCGGACAATTCTTTTCACAACGTCCGCAGGACAAACAGAGTGATGCAAGAGATTTGAAATCCCGCTCACTCAAGCCAGCACCCTGATCATCGCCAGCACAAATGGATTCAAGGAAAAATTTAGCACGCGGGGTAAGTTCCTCCCGTCCGGTAGCCTTAAACAGCGGACAAACTTCAAGGCATTTTCCGCACTGAACACAGCTTTTAGGCGCAGGCATCAAACCACCTTCCCGGGATTCATGATCTTGAGTGGATCGAAGGCGTTCTTGATCCCAGCCATTAGTCGCTGCTGGGTTTTATCGAGTTGCATATTGATGTATTTGGCTTTGGTCAGGCCAATACCGTGTTCCCCGGAAAGAGTCCCGCCCAATTCGAGGGTAAGCTGGAATATTTTTTTCTTGGCTTCTAGTGCCTTTTCCTGCTCACCAGCACTTTTATTATACATGGTGCTGACATGGATATTCCCATCGCCGAGATGACCGAAGCAAAGCACGGTAAGCCCGAGCTTGGTACCGATGGAATGATAGCCTTTAATGGCCTTGGCAACCTTGCCGCGTGGAACAGCAACGTCCTCGCCCTGCTTATCTGAAGCGAGATTAAACGCCGCCGGACTGATCACCCTGCGTAACTCCCAGAGCCGTTCCTGATCCGCACCACTGCCCTTTTCCACAAAGGTAACTGCAACGGCCTGCAAGGACTCCTCAATGCGCCTTAAATCGGTATTTACAGACTCCGCAGAACCGTCAATCTTGAGCAACAGCAAGCCCCCGGTTCCGGCAGGCCAAGGCACATCGGAATGAATTTCCAAGGCCTTAATTGTATTCTGATCCATGAGTTCCATGGCTGTAGGCAGAATTCCACAACCGAACACAGCCTCGGCTCCGCAAAGGCAACCATCCAAATCCTTAAATCCGACCAGCACTGATGCGGAAGTTTCCGGCAGAGGCAACAGTTTCACCGTAGCCTCAGTCACCAGTCCCAATGTCCCGGCAGAACCGACCATAAGTCTAGTCAAGTCCAGCCCGACCACATTCTTCTGGGTACGGCCTCCGGTGCGAATAATTTCACCGCCGGGAAGAATTACCTCCAAGCCCAGAACATAATCACGGGTCACGCCGTACTTAACAGCTCGCATGCCCCCGGCGCAGGTTGAAATATTGCCGCCGATCGTCGAAATTTTCATGCTTGCCGGATCAGGAGGATAAAACAAACCTTGCGCTTCTACAGCCTTCTGCAAGTCAGCGGTTATTACTCCCGGCTGGGTTACAGCCACAAAATCGCGCCCGTCGATATCCAGAATCTCATTCATATCAAGCATGGAAACCACAACACCATGCCGGACCGGAACGCAGTTACCCACCTTATTGGTCGCCCGTGCCCTCGGGTAAACGGGAACACGTTCTTCATGCGCCCAGCGCAACAATTCCACAACCTGTGCGATTTCCTGCGGACGCACCAAAGCCAGCGGCTTTGCATGGCGCTGGCTGGCATCCACACCGCAGGCGAGCAAAGTACCGTCATCAAAGCTCGATTCCCTGCCGGGGAAAAGGTTTTGCAGGAATTTTTTATGAGTGCGGGAGAATTGTTCTGGATAATTTTGCATAGGTTTGGCCTCCGGTGCCTTAAACCCTTTTCCAGAAGGGTTTAAAAAAACCAAAACGTTTTATTAGGGCTACGCCTTTTTCCAGACTTGCTCAACACAATCAAGCAAAGCCCTAACCACCGGATCGTTCTCTTTTTTACGCGGGAATCCGAAATATAAACCGACTTTGATATGTCCACCGGGCCAGATATAGAAATCGCCCTTTTCGGCCCCCTCGGCAGCTTCGTCGGCGCGCATGACAGTGATACCGTTGCCGGACTTTACCAGCGCGCTATGGGTGTCCTCACTGTCAGCAATCATGGACTTGGAGACTTCCAAATTAAGGGCGGAAAAAGTCTCCTCAAGCTTCACGTTGAATGAACATTCTTCAGGAGTCCAAATCCAATCCAGCTTGGCAAGATCTTCCCAACAGGCATGCTTCATACGCTTCTGCCATGACGCAGGACCAACCACATGCACTCTGGTATTTTCCAAAAGGATACCATCCACTTCTTCGGGTGGACAAACGGAATAAAAAAAGCCGCCGTCAAGTTTGCGGGCGGCAATATCGCTACGAATCGTCCAAGTAGGCATCTGCACCAGACGCACGGACAAAGCAGGAAACCTTTCCTTAATCAGGTGAATTAGCTGTGGAGTTCTTAGGTAGGTAGGCGAGGTTTGCAAACCAACCCTTGCCACGCCGGAAAGCTCACCTTTAAAGTTTTGGGCTTCCGCTTCAAATTTTTCCACAGAATCAAGGATATCGCGAGCTTTATCAAGCAACTGTTTGCCTTCGGGAGTAGGTTGCATGCCCTTGGGAGTACGCAAGAAAAGGCGTAAGTCGAATTTTTCTTCCAGAGACTTGATATGCAGACTGATTGTGGACTGGCTGGCATGCAAACGTTTAGCGGCGCGGGTCATATTCCCTTCTTCAGCGACCACCACAAATGTCTTAATCTGGTATAGTTCCATTTTTTTAAACCACTTAACTGCGCCATTCCATAAACCGGGAAATGGTATCAGAAATTTTAAAGGGAGGGTTCGATTATTCCCATTGGATTGAAAACATGAAAACAGGCAATAAGGTTTCAACGACCAAGTGGTTTTATAACCTTGATCATTATTACAGGAGAACGACCATGAGCAGCATCAGCGCATTTATGACTGAAATCTTCACAGCAGAAGACAGCGAATATGGCCGCGAAAAGAAAATCGACCCCGTAACCGCAACGGTTAAAACATTTTTCTGGGTCGGCGCAGCAATGGTTTTTACCATTCTCGTTTCCGGTCTCCAGTAAAAACAACCTTGATTTATTAAGGTTACTATACCCTTATCATGCTTTCTCCACCCACCGGCAAGGGGTGGATGAAAATTTTGCGGCTCGTCGGCAGGCTAATAATTAGCCAGCTGAGGGGCCGTATCTCTTGCTATATCCCTGCGCTTGAGTTCTTCCTTGCGGTTATGGACATTGCGACCCTTCGCAAGAGCAATCTCAAGCTTAATATTACCTCTTGAGAAGTACAGTCTGACCGGAACAACGGTCAAGCCTTTCTGCTCCACCCTGTTCTGCAATTTTTCAATCTCACGCGCGTGAAGTAACAGCTTGCGGGGACGGTCCGGCTCATGCTGGGTGTATCCGGCGTGGTCATATGGCGCGATATGAATACCCACCAGCCAAGCTTCACCTTCCTTAAAATTGATGTAGCCATCCATGAAACTGACCAATCCCTGACGCAGGGACTTTACCTCCGTTCCCTTAAGTACCAGTCCGGCTTCAAGGGTTTCCACGAATTCGTAATTACGGCGGGCCTGTTTATTGAGCGCGATGGAAGAA
>DDLU01000062.1 GCA_002340305.1 Desulfovibrio sp. UBA2564 | reverse complement strand
GTTTAAGGCCCCCGGCAGGGCCCCCGGAGGCATAACACCCAAATGGAACTCTTATGAAAATATCTTCTATTCTGAAAAAAATATTTCCTGAGCCGCTTGGCCCGGTTTCCAACGAACTGACTGATGAACTGGCGGCTTCTTTTTTCCCGGCAGATTCAACCAGACTGGCTCACATGCGTCAGGCCTGCCGTACTGCGACAAGACTTGCCGGGCAGATGAATTATGATACAGAGACAGCAGAAAAAGTTATCACTGCAGCCCTTTTCCACGACATCGGCTATTCCGAAAAGCTGAGCAAAACCGGATTTCATCCCCTTGATGGTGCGGCCTATCTTGCTCATTGCAATGCCCCGGAAGACATCGTCATGGCCGTTCTCTGGCACTCCAGCACTCCCGTGGAAATTGAGAGCATGCCTGAGATGAAAGAAATCTACTCCCAGTTTCCCGCCCCCGACTACGCCTGCCCCATTTACAAGGCCGTCGCCTATTGTGATTTCAGAACATCACCTGTGGGTGAATCCTTTTCTTTCGGGCAGCGCATTGTGGAGCTTGAAAACAGGTTCGGCATGGATTCCGTCCCTCCGGGTATCGCGCGCAAAACACTGCCCTACTCCAGACAGAACCAGCAGGATTTCGCAAAGGAAATCGCCTGCGCCCAGAAAAAGAACCTGCCCTGGATTTTCTGCGACATCGACAACACCCTGATAACTCCCGGTAAAACCATTGACCGCAGAACTCTCAATGCCATCAACCGCTACACCACAGCGGGTGGACATTTTTCCCTGATCACCGGAAAACACATGATCAGCCTGCCGCATCTGGTTAACAGCGTGGGTAACTATACCCCGCATGCCGGGGTCAATGGTTCAGTAATCGTGCGCAACGGTAAGCTGGAAGTCTTCGGGGAAAAAGTAACTCCGTTCAAAATAATCGAGAATGCACTCATTGATGCCGGAGTCCACTACGCAACATATGTAAGTGATGGAATCTGGACCCGTACAGAGCTGACCGAGGGTGAGATTGATGATTTCGTCAAGGTAGGAGAAACCCTTCCGCAGAAAGGTGAGACCCCCGGCGAAAAAGATCCCATTAAAATTCTGACCTTCTCCCGCCGCGATCAGCTTAAGCAATGCGATCTGGTCCGCAATCTCGCAGAAGAGCACGGCATGAGCTGCGTTCGGACTGGCGAGCATTTCCTTGAAATCGGTCCTGCAAACCACGGCAAGCACTCCGCCATGATGCAAATCATGAAAGAAGCCGGGTGGCCGGACCTCAACTCCATCGCTATTGGTGACAGTGAGAATGACCTGACCATGTTCGGGCATGTGGGTCTCAGTGCTGTGGTTGCCAACGGTGCGCCTGAAGCCCTTCCCGCAGCGGACCTTCAGATTCCTGCCTGTGAAGAATACGGTGTGGCCCGTTTACTGGATGCCCTTGTGGATTCTGCGCAGGATGGCTGCTGGTCCATTCCCGGCAACTGGCTGGCTACATACTGATAATTGCTTTTAAGCTCTGGTTACGGTCCAATCGGTCAATAGCGCAAACTTTTAACGACTGCTTTTTTAGTTCGCAAAAAAAGAACCCGCAATATCATTCAAAATATTGCGGGTTCTCTTAGTAACAATCTTCCGGTTTAGGCTAAGCACCTTCATCGGCAATCAAATTGCCTGATGATGCGGCAGTGCGGGCCAGATCATCGCAGCGTTCGTTTTCCGGATCCCCGGAATGACCTTTGACCCAGCGGAAAGTCACATCGTGATTCTCCAGCAGAGGGATAAACTGCAACCAGAGGTCTTTATTTTTGACCGGTTTCTTGGCTGCGGTCTTCCATCCGTTCTTCTGCCAATTGTCAATCCACTTCTTGGTGAATGCATTTTTCACATACTGGGAGTCAGTGTAGAGAGTAACTTCGCAGGGTTCCTTAAGTTCAGTCAGGGCCGCAATTACCGCACGCATTTCCATACGGTTGTTAGTGGTCTTCTTATATCCCTGTGAAAGCTCCTTGCGGTGTTCGTTGAACAGGAGCACAGCACCGTAGCCGCCCTTACCTGGATTACCGAGACAGGAGCCGTCTGTATAAATAGTAAGTTGCTTTTTAGACATTAATTGCTTTTATTCCTTGTGAGCTGATGATTCTGGATCAGGCATGCTGCCATCTTCATCCGAATGAACATCAGGGACTGGCTGGTCGGATTCAACATTGACCAAGCGTTCCCAGATCATGGACAGACAGGTCATGAGCGACGCAGGCCATTCACCATCAGCGTAATGGTTTTCGAAATGTTTGTTTTCAAGCTCGGAGATAAATTCCTTACCCAAAGCATGACGCACAAGACCGGGGAAATACATGCCCACATCCTGAGTCGGAGGCGAAATCACAATCAACAATTCCTTGGGATCGACCTCCTGCTCCGTGATCGGCTCGAGAATAATCTGAATCCGGGTCGATATCCCGAACTCATTACGCATACTCCTGATGAATCCCTGAATATAATCACGCTCGGAACGATCCAGAACCTTGGTCTGGTCCCATAAGGAATTACGGGCTTGAATCTTTTGCATTGTGGACTGGTTGTTAATCCAGAAGGCGTATATCACCAGACCGAGGATTACCAGCATCCCGATCATTCTGAGGAATCTTTCAGTTCCGGTCTTACCATGAGGTTTTATGAACAGTGCCATGAATAGTACCTTGTGCTTGATGAATCATTAATCTTACCAGAAGGCTAAATATTTACCTGCAAGTGCTGATGGTATCAAGTATTTGCTTTCCTGTAAAAAAAATGGCTAGGACCCCAGTTCCGCAGCCAGACGCTCCAGCAGGGATTCCACTGTGTCCTTTATCTCCGTCAACTGCTCCTGCGAAGAAGCTTCGAAGCGCAGAGTCAGGGCAGCCTGAGTATTGGAAGCGCGGACAAGAGCCCAGCCACCATCAAAAACTACACGGACTCCATCGATATCTATAACTTCATAATCCTTCGCCAGTTCTTCTAACGCCCGCTGCACCAATTCAAATTTGATTTCTTCCGGGTACTCAACGCGCAATTCCGGGGTAAAAAATGTCTGCGGCCATTCATCCCACATTTCTGAGATGGGCTTATCTGTACGTGAAAGAATCTCCAACAACCGCAAGGCTGAATAAAGCCCGTCATCGAAACCGTAAAAGCGGTCGGAAAAGAAAATATGTCCGCTCATTTCACCACCGAGTCCGGCCCCGGTTTCAATCATCTTGGCTTTCATGACTGAATGTCCTGTACGGGCCATGAGCGGCTTGCCGCCATGTTCGGAAATATCTTTAAAGAGCAAATGGCTGCATTTAACGTCTGCAACTACAGTCTCACTGGGTTTGCGCTCGAGCATTTCACGGGAGTAAAGGGCCACCAGTCTGTCCCCCGGAATGAGATTACCTTTCTCGTCTACAGCACCGATCCGGTCAGCATCACCATCAAGGCCGATACCAACGTCCGCTCCATGCTCAACCACGGCTTTGAAGAGATCACCCATGTATTCTGCAACCACAGGGTCGGGATGATGGTTCGGAAAATTGCCGTCAGGTTCACAATACTGCGGGATCACCTCAGCCCCGGCCTGCCGGAGCATTTCAAGGGCAATTTGTCCCCCCGCACCATTCCCGCCATCCAGCACAACCTTAACAGGACGCTCAAGTTTAATATCTGAAAGCAGGTCTTCGATGTAATAAGGTGCAATATCGTGATAGGAAGCCATGCCGCTGCCATCCACGAAATCGCCGGACTCCATGATCTTGTAGATTTCCTGAATATCATCGGTATGGATAGTTGTCTCACCGCCCCAGACTTTGAAGCCGTTAAACTCCGGGGGATTGTGGCTGGCAGTAATCATGACTCCGGCTTTGTAGTTTAATTTCTTGGCGGCAAAATACAGTGCCGGGGTAGGGATAAGGTTCAGGAAAAGAACATCCACACCGGAAGCGTTAAGCCCTCTTCCGACAGCCTGCTGATAAGCCGGGGAACTGTGGCGGCAATCATGGCCCAACACAGCACGGTCCCAACCTTTAGATCTGAACCATGTTCCGCAGGCACGGCCCAGCCGCTCAACCCACTCTTCATCAAAATCCTGATCCACAACCCCACGAATATCGTAGGCCCTGAAAATTTCTTTCCTGATTTCCTTCATTATATTTCTCCGTTAGGGCTAAAAATATACATTCTAATAAATACATCGCTTTCTTGCGGTAGCCCCGGATTGAGCGTATATATCAAAAACAGATATCACTCTAAAATTTATTAAAAAGACAACCACACAGCAAGCTATGTTCAATATCCCATACGTTGAAGTCCATACAGTTGACCACTGTAACAACAACTGTCGCTGGTGCCATAACTATTCCCCTTTCTGCCCGGAAAAAGAATATGAAGCCAAGGATTATTTTCCCGGCCTCGATATCCTCAACGGCAAAGGATTTCACCTTGGAGCGATATCACTCATGGGTGGAGAGCCTTTTCTGCATTCCGATATCACCCGCTTCGCCTACCACATATGGGAAAGATACGAGCGTCCTCTGGTCATAACCAGTAACGGTTTCTGGCTTTCCGAGGAGGCAATACGCGCATACGGAGATCTTTGGAAGCTCATGTCGCTGGTCAAAATTTCCCGCTACCCGACCATAGAAAAACGGCTCGGCGGGTACGAGGAAGCTTACCG
>DDLU01000285.1 GCA_002340305.1 Desulfovibrio sp. UBA2564 | reverse complement strand
GTCATCACTTCGGAAATCGCAACATTGCGGTCAGTGATGAAACGGACATCACGGTTGGTGATGATACCTACGAGATGCTCACCTTTAACAACCGGGAAACCGGAAATTTTGAATTCAGCCATGAGATCAAGAGCCTTACCCACAGTATCATCGGGATGAACCACTATGGGATCTGTAACCATACCGGACTCGGATTTTTTAACCCTTTCAACTTCACGGACCTGATCGCGTACGCTCATATTTTTATGAACTACACCGACACCGCCGTGACGGGCCATCTGGATCGCCATCTTGGACTCGGTGACAGTATCCATTGCGGCACTGACCAGTGGGATTCCAAGAGTGATCTCTTCGGTGAGTTTAGCGGATACGTCCACACTATCGGGAAGAACTTCCGAATAGGCGGGCAAAAGCAGAACATCGTCAAAAGTCAGAGCCTGACCTACTACCTTTTCCATGTTGCCCTCGCAAAATGCTTTGAAAATATTAACTAAAAGAAAAGAGAAATCATTACGTATGATTCCTCTCAAAGGTCCGCTCCGGTTTTTCGGCGATCTACCGGGCAGCGGCACCATCATTTTTTCAGGGGTTCGGGCAGGTTCTACCCTGCCGGGAGTTTCAATCTTGAATGAATTGATTATATACTTTTTTGCCCCGGACTCAAGGCCGGATCAGAAAAGTTATTAAAAGTGTTCGGCACCCCATATTGGCATGTCTGAATTTTGTCAACATTTATGTTTAACCATACACTGCAAATGCTTTTTTTCACATAAACATATTTAGCTTAACAGCCAGTTTATTTTGAATAAAAGTGCCCCCCGGCAATTTTGCCGGGGGATTATAATTTATTGGACTAAAGTCCGAGGTAAGCCTTCTTGATATCTTCGTTTGCCAGAAGCTCATCACTGGTATCGGAAAGAATGATCTCACCGTTTTCCATGACATAGCCACGGTGAGCCGTTTTAAGTGCAAGGTTTGCGTTCTGCTCAACTAGGAAGACAGTGGTACCGCTTTCTTCATTGATCTTTTTCACAATTTCAAAGATCTGACGGATAATCAACGGGGCAAGCCCGAGGGACGGCTCATCAAGCAACAAAAGCCTGGGACGGGCCATCAAAGCTCTCGAAATTGCCAGCATCTGCTGCTCGCCACCGGAGAGGTTTCCGCCTAACTGCCTACGCCGTTCCCAGAGGATTGGAAAAAGCTCGAAAACGTGATCCATGTCCGCCTTCACGCCTTCTTTGTCGTCACGTAAAAACGCGCCCATATCAAGATTCTCGGTAATGGTCAGGTCCGGGAAAATCAAACGCCCTTCCGGGACCTGCGAAATGCCCATCTTTACGATCTTATCCGGCTTGGCCTTATGGATCGGCTCACCGTTATAAAGAACTTCGCCTGTACGCGGAGGGACTACGCCACTGATTGTCATCAGCGTGGTTGTCTTACCTGCGCCGTTAGCACCGATAAGGGTGATAATTTCGCCCTGCCCTACTTCAATATTGATATTACGCAAGGCCTGAATATTTCCGTAAAATGTGTTTACATTTTTAAGTTTAAGCATCGACGAGTTCCTCCCCGAGATAAGCCTTGATTACAGCGGGGTTCTCGCTGATCTCCTGTGGTGTGCCGTGGGCAATTTCCCGTCCGTATTCCAGTACGAACAAACGATCAGACAACGACATAACCATTTTCATATCATGCTCAATGAGCAAGACGGATATTTTGTGTTTGTCTTTGATGGAAACAATAAGTTCCTCAAGTTCGGCTGTTTCCTGAGGATTCATACCTGCTGCCGGTTCATCCAGAAGCAGAATAAACGGATCAGTCGCCAAGGCACGGGCAATCTCAAGTCTGCGCTGTGCACCATAAGGAAGGTTGCGCGCCAACTCGTCTGCGTATTGATCCAAACCAAGCTCCTGCAAGAGTGCATAACTTTTGAGGATGGTCTCCTGCTCTTCCTTGCGAGTTCCCGGATCACGGAAAACGGCACCCAGAAAGGTTGCCTTGGTCCGGCAATGGCAGCCGATCATAACGTTTTCAATTACCGACATGGACGGAAAAAGCCTGATGTTCTGGAAGGTACGGGCCATTCCCAACTCGGTAACAATGTTGGGCTTCATGCCGTTGATACGTTTGAAACCTCCACCGTAAGGATCAATATTCACATCCCCTTCTGTTGGGGTATATATTCCGGTGATGCAGTTAAAAAAGGTGGTTTTGCCTGCCCCGTTGGGTCCGATCAGGGCGACAATTTCTCCCTCTTTTACATCAAGATCAACATCATCAAGAGCACGCAAACCGCCAAAATCCTTGCTGACACCCTTAACCTGTAGAACTGTTCTTCTTTCATTAATCATGGACGCCACCTAAAGCCTTTTTCACTGCACTGATATCAATTTTCTTGCGGACATCGCGAACCAGTCCCTGCGGTCTGAAGACCATCACCAAAACCATAGTCGCACCGAAGATGAGCATGCGGTATTCAGAGAAATCCCTCATATATTCCGGCAGCAGGATCAGCACCAGCGCACCGAGAATAACCCCGAGAATGGAACCCATACCACCAAGAACAACGATGGAAAGGATGATTGCAGATTCAAGGAATGTGAAAGATGCCGGGTTAATAAAGGTCGTCTTGGCAGCGAAAACAACGCCGACCATACCTGCCCATGTAGCACCGAGCGAGAAGGCCATAAGTTTGGTCTTCATCTTATCGATACCCATGGCCTGACAGGCAATCTCATCTTCACGCAAAGCCTGCCAAGCACGCCCGATACGGGAGTTCTTGAGTCTGTTGACCACGAAAATGGTGAAAACTACCAGCACCAGCATCAGATAATACATAAAGTTGATCTGGGCCATGAATCCTTTGGCAAGGCCGAAGAATTCAGGACGGGCGATATTGGAAATACCGGAAGGACCGTGGGTGAACTCAGCCCAGTTTTCCAGCACAAGACGAATTATCTCACCAAAACCGAGGGTTACGATGGCAAGATAGTCACCACGCAGGCGCAGTACCGGAAAACCGAGCAAGATACCGCACAGGGCACCGAGTAGTGCCCCAAGCGGCAAAGCCACCCAGAAACTGATCCCCCAATACATATTCATAAGCGCGTAGGAATAAGCACCGACCGCGTAGAATGCTACAAAACCGAGGTCTAGCAGCCCAGCCAAACCGACAACAATATTCAAGCCGAGACCAAGCACGACATAAATAAGTGCCGAGGTCATGACGTTGACTTGATACATCGAGAACAGTTTGGGAAACGCAATGGCAAATCCAGCTACTGCGATTACCGCAGGCCAGAAAAATTTAGGATTAGCCAACAGCTTATTCAGCAGAGTAACCTTTTCAACAGCAGACTGCTCTTCTGCTTTCATCCCTCTTTCTTTGCGTTCCAGCATGAAACGCCAAAGATAGGAGAGCACAAAAGCCGCAGCCCCTACATATAAAACCCGGTCCAGATGCCATGTGACAGACTTATCAATTGTGTTCACGAAGACCCCCATAATGGGCAGGGTCAAAAACATGAACCACAATGAAGCCAGTACAGATTTTTTCAAGCCTTCCATATTAAAAAAAGTCCATTTTTATCATTTTTAATCAGCGGGAAAAACTTCCCGCACCATCAGCCGTGCTGTTACACCTTCTGGATCGGGGCCTTTCCGAGTAGTCCGGAGGGGCGGAAGATAAGGATCAGAACCAGCAATGCGAATGCGAAAACGTCTTCGTAGTCACTGGAAACGTATCCGGTGCAGAAACTCTCGGTCCAGCCGAGGATAAGTCCGCCCAGCATAGCACCGGGGATCGAACCGATTCCGCCGAGAACAGCGGCTGTGAAAGCCTTGATACCAGCGATAAATCCAATAAAAAAATTGATCTGCCCGATGTGTGAGGCGATGAGGATCCCGCCCACAGCAGCAAGGGCAGAACCGATAACGAATGTTGCGGAAATAACCTGATCAACATTGATACCGACAAGCATAGCCATTTTACGGTTCTGAGCCGTAGCACGCATGGCCTTACCCATTCTGGTGAATTTAATAAAAAGATTAAGGGCAACCATAACCACAGCGGCAACAACGATAATGACAAAGTCAGAAGAGCCGACCATGGATTCGAATTTCCCGAGAAAATGAAATTCGGGAATCAGGTTGGGGAAGGAAAGAAAGTCAGAAGTCTGGGACAGCATTACGTAGTTCTGGAGAAAAATAGACATACCGATTGCGGAAATGAGCGGAGAAAGTCTCGGCGCATCGCGCAGGGGACGGTAAGCAATTTTCTCAAGTGTATAGCCGTATGCTGCGGCATAAATTATCGCCGCTATGGATGCCAGCACAATAATTGAAGCTGCCGGAAAACCGAAACTGGTCAGAATCCCAGCGACAACAAGACCGACAAATGCCCCGATCATGTAGATCTCACCGTGGGCAAAGTTGATCAATTCGATGATACCGTAAACCATGGTGTAACCAAGGGCGATGAGCGCATAGATGCTGCCTCTGGTCAAACCACTGAAAAATAATTCCAGAAAATATTCCATTTGGACCCTGCTGAATCAAGACTCAGGGGACAGGTAATACGCCTGCCCCCTGAACCGGAATTGCTTTAAAAGCGCAGAAGTTTATTTAACTTCTACGTACTCGCCATTTTTAACCTGATAAACAGAGAACCCAACGCCGATAGCGTCACCCTTCGCGTCGAACTTGATTTTGCCGACAGGGGTTTCAACTTCGTTAGTGCGCAGAGCTTCAACGATTTTATCGTAATCGGTGGACTTGGCATAATCGATGGCCTTAAGCAGAGCCAAAGCTGCGGAGTATGCTTCGAAGTAAAAAGCACCGGGTTCTTTACCGCCATTAGCTGCTTTGAACTGGTCAAGAGCAACTTTGTACATGGGATTACCGGTTATGTCCTGAGGACCGGTAGCGTAAACGCCTTCAGCAGCTTCACCGGCGATGTCGATGAAAGTCTTGGCTTTTACACCGTCGTCAGAGAGGAAAGGAATGGTCATTTTCTTTTTGCGCATCTGGGAAACGACTTTGGAAGCTTCGGGATGATAACCACCGAAGATCACGCCGTCCGCACCGGAAGCTTTAACTTTTTGTACTACTGCGGAGTAATCAACCGCGCCGGGGGTTACACCTTCGAATAGAACAGCTTCAACGCCTTTCTCGGACAGGTACTTTCTGGTCCACTCGGCAAAACCTTTACCGTAGTCACCCTTATCGTGGATGATGGCAGGTTTTTTCAGGCCGAGTTTTTCGACTGCGAACATGGCTGCCAGTGCGCCCTGAGCATCGTCGGAAGCAATAGTTCTGAAAAAATTGGGGTAGTTACCGCTGAGGGTAAGATCTGGGTTGGTCGCGGAGGGAGACATGCAGACCAAACCGGAATCTTTATAGATAGGCAGAGCTGCTTTAGTAGGACCGGAGCAAATATGACCAAGCACAACATTTACGCCACCGGACAGAAGCTTCATAGCTGCGTTGGTTGCAAATTCGGGCTTGCACTGGTCATCCTGAAGGGACAATTCAACCTGCTGTCCGTTAACACCACCTGATTCGTTAATAGACTTAACAACAAGCTTAGCCGCATCAACAGTAGGCAGACCGTAAGCCGCAAGGTCTCCACTATGGGCACCGGGTACACCGAGGACAATTTTGCCTGCTATTGCAGAGCCGAAACAACCGATAGTCAGCATGGCTGCGACCAACAGAACCAGCAATGAACGTTTCATTATAACACTCCTTGACTCGTTAATTTACGGGCGAGCTGCCCGAGTTACCGTATTCACCAGCGAACGACTCGTGCCTGAGAAAGTCACAAGAAGAAAACGTGAATAACCCTATCATGTTATTACAGCTGTTGAAAACAACTGACTACGACAATTCATTGATTTATCCCGCCTGATGTCCTGATCCGGCAAGACGGACATAATAAAACTTCGGGAAACTCAACCAGTCGTAAGTTTCAATTACCCAACATTGAGCAAACTTGTCAATGTTTGGCTGAAAATCACGAATAAAGTAAGCCAAATTAACCTGCTCGTAAAAAAATAGTCTGTTTTACCCGATTTTACACCCGGCAAAAAACATAAAATTCGGTGTAACCGCTCACTGTCTATTTATTTTGTAAATTGTTGTAACTGTCTTTATGTAGCTTAGTGTAAAACACCTCCAGTGACAGCCAAACAGAGCAGTATTATTAACCTGTAATTTTGTAGACAAGGCTCTAGCATCAATTTGCATGATGTGCATTCAGGGACAGTCAAGGAAATTTAGAAATGGGGTCTGGAGAAGTTGTGAGGAGAGTCCAGTGTAGTGCCCTAGAAAAAAACATTCCCAGACAAAGAAGAATGAGAGGAGGGTTGAGGAAGGGGGCGCTTCACCCCCAATTCAGCCAATGCTATTACCGGTAATCAAGGTTGCTCAGCTGGCAAGAGACTGTCCAGAGCGAACGAGTTAAGAATAAGAACAGGTTGGTCCTGACCTGGGCTAAGTAAGTCAACATCATTTGTTTGTTCTCCTAGTGGAGAATTGGGC
>DDLU01000059.1 GCA_002340305.1 Desulfovibrio sp. UBA2564 | reverse complement strand
CTTAAACCCTTTTGCAAAAGGATTTAAGAATCCCAAAACCTTTTTATAAGTCATCGGGCTTGTTAAAGCGACTTTCAAAAAAAAACCGCAATGTCTCGAAAGATATTGCGGTTATTTGCGTTTACCTTGACTGGCTCCGGCAGGGTCGCCGGAGCATTTAAAATTATATCCCAAGTAAAAAATGCTCCGAAAACAGCTTCCTGATCTTCTGATCCGTAGGGTCGGTTTTAATTGATCAATCCGTTAAATGACAGCCGTTCATAATTTCTTACAGCTACCCGGTCTGTCCTTTCAAGCGCAGTTCACGGTCCACAAACTGGCTGAGCACGAGAGAAACCAGTGATAATCCGGCAGCACCGAAGAAAACAATACGGTAATCCTGCATCCATGCAATTCCGCCCAGTGCTGGAACAACGACTGCTGCAATGTGGTTGATGGTAAAACTTACAGCCATGCTGGGAGCGATGTCCGGCTTATCCGCAATTTTCTGGAAGAAAGTCTTGATAGCCATGGTGAAGTTGAAAAAAATGTTATCCAGAATGTAAAGCAAAGCTCCCACAAGTGGACTGTCCGTGTAGGCATAGGCTGTAAAAATCAAAGCAAGGCTGGCGTATTCAAGGGTCAGGACCTTGCGCTCGCCGAATTTATTCACCGACTTGGCGATAATCGGGTTCACGAAATAGTTAACCACATTGTTGACCACGAAAAGAATAGCGATGTGTTGCAAGGAGAAACCGAATTTCTTAACCAGCAGGAAGACCGCAAAGGCCACAAAAATCTGTCTGCGCGCTCCGGCAATAAAGCTCAGGGCATAAAAGAGCCAGTATTTGGAACGCAAGACCATCTTCTTATGCTGCGGAGGAAGATCAGGCGAGGATGGGTCACGGGTCAGGCAATAAAGTCCGGCAAGGACAGCAACCAGACCTGTGCCCATAAAAATTTCAGAATAGCCCATGAAACCGGAAACAGAGATTACAACCAACCCCACGCAGATATTAGTTGCCGCCGCCAGACTGCGCAACCTACCCATAACCAGTGGGGCTTCGGTGTAACCGAAATATTGCAGAGTCAGGGATTGGTTCAAAGTCTCGTAGTAATGGAAACCGAAAGACATCACCAGAGTGGTCAGAGCCAATCCGGCATACGATGGCAAAAATCCGGTCATACAGATGCCAAGACCCATCACTACAACGGAAAGTGCCGCCAGACGGTGCTCCTTGATGAACATGAGCACGTAGATTACAAGCAAAGCAAGAAAGCCCGGAATCTCCCGGATGGAACCGATCATACCGAACTGTCCACCGTCCAGACCGGCAACCTCCACCGCGAAGTTATTGAGCAGAGTTCGCCAGCCCTGAAAACCAACCGTTGTGGCAATAGTCAGAACAAGCAGGAATATATACATCTTACGGGAAGTGAAACTTTTTGTAGGCACGCTGCGATCCTTAAATACAGTAACTTAAAATGGTGAGATGAAAATAAATGGATAAAATAAAGTAAGGACGGCAAAAGTAATCCCGTGTTCAACAGAAAACAAGTCAAAATTCAGCAGGCATAAAATGGCAGATTTTCCTCCCCCGTACACTGTACGGGTCAGCCCCAGAGCAAAAAATATCATAATCAAAATAATCCCGGATAAAGGAATCGAAGTGGTGCTCCCCAAAGGTGCCAACCGCAGGGATGTTCCTTATTTTCTGGAAAAACGCAGGAAATGGATAGAGGGCAACATCCGCAAACTGGAACAGAAAGGCCTCTCCATGACTCCCCCGAAACTGGTACTGCCTGATGAAATCCGCTTTGCTGCCAGTGGAAAAGTATTCAGCGTCAGAAGGGTCAAAAACCGTAAGTCCAGCCTGAGTATGCGCCGTAACGTTGATAAGTTGCTTTTAAGTGGCGAAAGCTGGTCCCCGGAAGAAGAGCTTGAGATACTGACCCGCTTTGTTCGTAGTGAAGCAAGAGATTTCCTTGTCCCGGAACTAAAAAAGCTTTCAGAAAAATTGAACCTGCCCTTCAGCAAGGTCTTTATCCGTGCCCAGCGCAAACGCTGGGGCAGCTGCTCATCCAAAGGCAACATTAACTTAAACATGAAACTCATGTTCCTGCCCTATCACTTGATGCGCTACGTGCTGATCCACGAACTCTGCCATACCGTCCACCTAAATCACTCAGCAAAGTACTGGAGATTGGTAAAAATGGTTGAGCCGGATGTGGAAGTACTGGAAAAGGAACTTGCCGAAGCCAGTAGATTAGTTCCCACTTGGATCAACTTTCAACAATAACAATCTTCCCTTCCCCTTTACAAAGCATGTCAAATAAACGAAGTTCATATTAATAAGCACAAAAACAAGCACCCCGCATCATATCTTTCGAAGGAACCATAATGGAAATCAGCAGTAAAAAAATTGAGAATGTACTGATACTGGGTATTAAAGGCCGTCTGGATGCCCTGACCTCTACTGGACTTGAAAAAGAGATGTGCTGTCAGATCGATGCAGGAGAGACCAAAATAGTAATGGATCTTGGAGAACTGGAGTACATATCAAGTGCAGGTCTCAGAGCTATTCTCTTTTGCGCCAAAAAACTCAAATCAACAGACGGAACTATAGCCTTCGCCAACATCACCGGAATGATCAGCGAAGTTTTCGAAATTTCCGGTTTCGGTACAATGTTCAATATTTACAGCTCCGCCCGTGTTGCTGCAAAAAAAATATCATGAGGTAATTACAATGCTGCGCCCAGCCTTAAGCTTTTTCCTTGTTTCAACACTTATATGTTGCACGCAGCTTAGCTGGGCAAAGGGTCCTCAAACTGTTTCCAAAAAAGAAGTCCGCAAAATCCTGAAAGATAACCCGGAACTTATCTTCGAAGCATTGCAGGGGCACGAGGAGCAGCTATACGATCTTTTACAGATCGGACTGAAGAAAAAGAACAAGTCACGAATCAGGGAAGGCAGGCTTAAGCAGCTTAAAAATCCCAAAATAGCCGCACTACGCCCTGACCGCCCTGTTTGGGGAACACCAAACGGGAAAATCAACATCATTGTTTTTTCTGATTTCCAAAGCGCAACCAGCACCAAAGCAGACAAAGTCATCCATGCTCTGCTGAAAAAACACCCAAACATCAACTACCGTTTTCGCCATAATCCACTCGGCCTGCATAAAATGTCCATCCCTGCGGCACGTTACTACGAAGCTCTTGCTATCCAAAGCCATGCCAAAGCCATGAAGCTGAACAGACTGCTGCTGCAAAATAGATTGGCTATCAATAAAAAAGGCACAAAAATACTTGATGAGCTGGCTCGAAAATGCGAAGCGGACATGGCTCAATTGCACCGGGACCTTAATTCTGCGCAAGTAAACGCAAGGATTGAAGGAGACCGCAGGGAAGCGCGCAAACTTGGACTGACCGCAGCACCTGTTTTTCTGGTCAACGGAGTTACCGTTACCGGAGCCGCTCCCGCAAAAGAGTTTGAAGAAGTTTTTGCAATAATCCGTGAAAACTAATGCTTTTTGCTGATTCGCAATTCGTATTATTATTTTATCATAATTGATTAGAATCACCACAAAAATACTGGGCATAAGCATAGTATTTATATAGTATCGGATGGCTTAAGATCACTTCTAACCTGCGAATAACATGAACACTATGTCACAAAACGGAACTGATATCCCCCGGGTCTTCCTGCACACCGGAGATGCATATATCGGCGTAAGGCCGACGATCGTCTCCACTGTGCTCGGGTCATGTGTGGCAATATCCATGTTTTCTCCCCGCAAAAGACAGGGAGTGATCTGTCACGCTTTTCTCCCTTCCCGATCAGAAATTAAGAACGTAAACGAGCCCTCAATTCAGATTTGCCGATATGTGGACACAGCAGTAGACCATTTGCTAAAGAGCATGAGACGCTTGGGGATCAGAAAAAACGAGCTTCAAGTCAAGCTCTTCGGTGGAGCGAGCGGCCTGACTTCTTCTCAGGTTCGGCCTTCATGCTCACTGGGGATCGGCAGCAGGAATGTTGAGGCCGCCTTGATAAACCTGGAAGCAAAAGGTTTGAAACCGCTCAGCATGGACGTGGGCGGTAATCTGGGCCGAAAACTGCTTTTCAGCACCTATACCGGAGATGTCTGGATTAAAAAGCTTGATAAAAAAATGTTCTAGCCTTGTAAACTGCCACAGCATGCAAGAATAAAATGAAATTTATCAAAAACCTATCTTCATTTCTTCTCTTCTTTGCAATTTTAATATTCAGCCTGCCCGGCCACTCTTTCGCAGGCGGTTACATCTACCAATACTCAATCATAGATTCCCTGCTGTCAGGAAATTATGACGGCGAGTTAACCATTGCCGAGTTAAAAAAACACGGCGACACCGGACTTGGCACTTTTAACCGCCTGGATGGAGAAATGGTTTTCATTGATGGAGAGGTCTATAAAATCAACGCAAAGGGTACTGCTATAAGGATAGCCGATAGCGCGCTCACCCCTTTCACTGCTGCCGCATTCTTTAAGACTGACAAGATCATTAAATTGGATTCAGTAAAGTCTCTGGAAGAATTAAATAATAAGATTTCAGAGGCTATCGGCTCAGAGAATATTTTCTATGTGATCCGTATCGATGGTAAATTTCTTAAGATGCTCACCCGCAGCGTTCCGGCACAGAATAAGCCCTACCCGCCGCTGAAAGAAGTGGTTAAGGATCAGAGTATATTCGGTTTTAAAGATGTAACCGGAACTATGATCGGTATTAAAAGCCCCGCTTACGTTAAGGGAATCGGG
>DDLU01000079.1 GCA_002340305.1 Desulfovibrio sp. UBA2564 | reverse complement strand
TCGAGTCTCGTCGGCTCCGCCACTTTTCGCGGAGAAGCCATCAATCGAAAGATTGATGGCTTTTTCTTTTTGCAAGGGTACCTATACGGCGGCTATTCCGGGGTCTACACCAAACCAATACGGTGCTATTCCGTCTTCCTTCTCTATATTACTGTAAATGCAGGCCGCTACAGAAGTGAACACGACTAAATAGATATATAGTTCGAGCAACGACCTGCAGAAAGCATTTTATTTTAAGGCCTTACATTGAAGGTGTATGTAGCTGCATAGTATGCTGTTTCCGCCTTTCCTTTAAATGCTGAAAATGCCGGGGTGTCATCAATCTTTCGCTCAACGTTGACTTTGACCATCCACTGCCCTGCAGCGGGCATGCGGAATTGCCCTTTCCCTTTCATCAGCATCGACATGAGGCAGAATTTATCCGGGTCGCCATAAGACGGACTGTGTGCAGTTATGTACTCAACTCCTTTGAAATCGGAACTCAATGGTTTACCGTTCATAAGAACCTTGAATTTAACAATGTCCCCGGTGTGAACAGAACTCAAATCGGTTTCGGGTACGATCTCCATTTCGAACCCCCTTGGAACCGGCTGAGTCCATTTTTCGCGGGCAAAAAAACCTTTGGCGTTGGATACAAAACGGAGGCCGCGCAAAATTTTGACTCCTTTGGGCGTCGTCCTGCAGCAGTTGATGCAAAATCCTTACGACTCCCCTCTCAGCCGGATGTTCGCAGAGAGTCGTGCGCTCGATCTGGCCTGCCGTGCTCTTGATTCTGTTATGCCCCGCCAGACAGCTTGTTGTCCTGCAGGGCTTTCAGCCCAAGATGCCGAACGGATTCATTATGCCAGAGAAATAATTCTCGCCGACCTGTCCACTCCGCCACCTAGTATTGCGGATTTAGCCCGTAAGGTCGGGGTTAATGAGAAAAAGCTCAAAGACGGATTCAAGTCCCTATTTGGAAACACTATTTTTGCATATCACCGCACTGAACGCATGGAGTATGCCCGAACACTCATGATTGAAGGTGAGCTCAATATTTGCGGTATCGCTTACGCAGTGGGATATGCCAACCCCTCGCATTTTGCCCGCTCCTTTCATACACAATTCGGTATAAATCCCGGTGAATATATGCGTAGCCTCCGTAAGAGGGGGTACCACGCAAATAATCCAAATATACCGCAATAGTCTGTAAATAATATACCAATAAAATTAAGCACCAAACATCTATGTTCGGTGCTTTTTTATGCGTCCCCCTTTCGGGTTGTTTCTTTCCCGTTAGCGAGTAGAGCGAATTCTCCCGCTGGAATACGTAAGAATGGTTTTTGTTTCTCGGAAAATTTTTCAAATTGTTAAACTCTCATCTTAAGTACTCAGGGAATATCTCATGCGAAAATCAACTCTGGCACTGGCTCTGGCAATGTCGCTTATGTGCACATTAGCCCCGGTAATTTCTGCCGCTGAAAATTCAAAGGATTTAAAAGAGGAAACAACCACATCTTATTCGTTTGAACCTGTTATCGTAACGACACGTAAAGAATCTGAACAGGCTCAGGATGTGGCTGCCAGCATTGACGTAATGGATGGAATTGAAGTCGAAGAGGCCGGGGTTGAGTCCATTAAGGATGTCTTATTGTTTATGCCTAATGTATTTGGACAGGACAACTACGGCATTAACAAAATCATCATCCGCGGTGTCGGGGCACCCGACACACTTCTATTTTCACCGTCTGCATTTTACGTTGATGATGTCCCTTATATTATTCCGGAAATGCGTAATCCGGATTTATTTGACGTGGATTCAATCGAAGTGCTGCGCGGACCGCAAGGGTCACTGTACGGTAGTAATGCGGAAACCGGGGTCATCAACATTGTTTCCCGCAAGCCTTCGGAAACATTCGGTGGAAGTATCACCGGCAGCTACGGCAACTATAATACCTTTATGCTTAAAGGCGATGTGAGCGCACCGATCATTGAAGACAAGTTGTTTTTCAACATGGCCGTCTCCGGTAAATCCTCAGACGGTTATATAACTAACGAGTACGACGACTCAGATGCTGGCGGCATGGACCATAAAAACATTCGCAGCCGTCTAAGCCTGAAAAACCTCAATGGCCTTGATGCAGACTTTACGGCAAATGCATTTGACTACGACGATCAGGATGGGAGTTTTCGACTTGATAGCGGCCCGGACCAAACAACACGCCATAATATTGACTGGGATGGTCCTAACAAAAATGACCGTCACGGCGACAATCAGGCCCTACGTTTAAATTATGAAGGTTCCGGAGTAAAAATAACATCCGTGACCACACGCAACTATTTCTACCACCTTTATAACGGCGATGCCGACCTAACCCCAATTCCGACCATGGAAATGTGGAGCAATAAAAAATTGACCGGATATACTCAGGAACTCCGCTTTGCTTCACCAAAAGACAATGGTCCATGGAAATGGCTTGCAGGCATCTATGGTTCACGTAGTTTTACAGATTGTGATTTCAAGAAAGACATCAGTCTACCTCCGGTAACTATGAATGACCAACGGACCACAGACATTACCTCGGATAACGCGGCTGCTTTCGGGCAAGCGACATACACATTCCTGGATGCCCTGCATTTAACCGGCGGCTTTCGTATTGACTACACCCGGCTACATGGTGTGCAGGATTACGAAATGTATATGAACGGGGGGCTGTTTAAGCAGTACCATTTCGATAAAACTCTCTATAACACTGAATTCTTGCCCAAAATCTCAATTTCATATGATATTACTGAAAGTGCCATGCTCTATGGAACCGCAGGCAAAGGTTATCTGGCAGGAGGCTTTAACTCTGCATACGGAGATACTCCGGAACAATTCATCTATGAACCGGAACGCATGTGGAGCTATGAAGCCGGCATCAAAACAAATTGGTTTGACAACACCTTGGTTGTTAATGCCGCATTATTCTGGCTTCAGATTGACGATAAACAGGTTCGTGAATCTGCAGGAACATCCATGTGGATCGCCAATGCAGACAAAGCGGAATCCAAAGGCTTTGAGATCACGACCCGTTACCGCCCTATTCAAGGCTTGGATCTTTTTGCCAGCTTAGGATATCAGGATACCTCTTTTAAAAAATGGATCGCACCGGATGGAACCGGAACCTATGACTATAGGGGAAAGACTCTGCCGTACGCGCCTAAATACACCTATAATGCCGGGATACAATATCGTCATGAAACCGGCTTTTTCGGTCGGATCGACATGCTGGGTAAGACTGCTTTCTACACTGACTCAAAGAATGAATACGAATGCGGTGGCAACCAGATATACAACCTGCGTATCGGATATGAAACCGAGAACTGGAAAGTCTCATTGTGGAGTAAAAACCTATTCGACTCCAAATATATCACAGATCGTCGCTACTGGCCGGATATGGTCAGCGGCTCCCCGCATGAAGGTGTGGTCGATGGTGCTCCCCGCACATATGGAATCGAAGCCACATGGAGCTTTTAATGAACCTGCTCCCCCACAACAGACCCAGTAGGTGATATTCGCACCAACTGCACAACTTTATACGAGAAAAGCCATTAATCTTGCGGTTGATGGCTTTTCTTTTTAAAAGATGAACAAAAAATTTCTATTCCATTGTAAAATTGAGCTCTTTTGTTCTCAAGCATCGGAGACATGTCTTTGTTAAATAATCGCTATCCTATTAAAACACCGGGCAATAATCTTTATCTTACTCTACTCATAGACACGGTATCCGATTTCCGTAAACTCCTCAGGGTCCATAATCCATACTTCCGCCAATAGGCGATACATTCCCCCGCACCATATCCCCTTAATAGCAGTGAGAAGCAAAGGTGTCAGATCAGTCTGGCTGCCAGCCATGACCTGCAACATGGCAGCATTGGCTTTCCTGTCAATGACATCAAAGTAATCAGAAACACCGAACCCGGCATTATTAATCAACAGCAGACTCCTTTCGGTATTCCATCGCTTTATGGTAGGTTGAAAATTTAATGGATTGCCGTTACTCATCCCCTGCTACGGCATTGCTTTAAATTGATCAGGACACAACTTTATGTCCGCACTATATAAACTTCCCGGCAAGGGAACAAAAAACGAGTAAAAAAAATGGAAAATTTACCTAATTGCCCGCAGTGTAATTCTGAATACGTATATTCCGACGGAACTTCCCTTATCTGCCCGGAATGCAGCCATGAATTTCAGCCTGAAGATGTTGCGGAAAAAGTTTACAAGGATGCAAACGGAAACGTTCTTGTTGACGGCGACACTGTAATCGTAATTCAGGATCTGAAAGTTAAAGGCGCATCTTCCTCCATCAAAAAAGGAACCAAAGTTAAAAACATCCGTCTTGTTGAACCTGAAGACGGCGTTCACGATATCTCCTGTAAAATTCCCGGCTTCGGCGCAATGATGCTTAAAACATCAATCGTAAAAAAGGGTTAGCACCCAAACCACCATTAATACTTAATATTTCGGGGTATTCCTAAAAAGGCTGCATCATGAGATGCGGCCTTTTTTTTTGTCGCAAACGTCACTTTTCCTATACATATCTATCAAGTTTAATGCTATATATTCCGATAGACATTATGTTCGGCTGCTGGCTACAGCCTTTTTCAAAAGTGAATAATTTTACAAAAGACTATTATGTACCGTCACCAAGGGAGGAGTTGAATGAATTTCAAAGATTGGAGCCTAAAAAACAAAATAATTATTCCAACATTCTGTATTGTTGCCATAATTTTAACCGCTAGTACGTGGATCATGACTGATCAGGCCCGCAGCTTGGCAGTGAAGCAGGCAGCCCATGCCGCAGACATCGAAGCAGAAGGCTACGGAAACGGAATTTCCGAGACGCTGGGCAAAGCACTGACAGTAACCCGAACTCTCGGTGCCCTGTTTGAAGAAGGTGCAAACTATAAAGTTATTCCTGACCGCGAACTTCTTGATTCCGTCTTGGTTAAAGTTCTTGAAAGACATCCCGGTCTTTCCGGTGCGTGGTGCACATTTCCCAGCAAAAGCAGCTATGATGACCGAGAACAGGAATACATGGACAAGTATAAGGGTGCATACCGTAACTGGTACCACCGTGACGGTGCGTCCATTGCATCATCCTTTGATGGTGATGAGGGTATTACCGGACAGGCATGGTTTGAAAAGCCCATGTCCGGTAATGTGGAAACTCTCTCCGAGCCCTATCCATGGGAAGCTAACGGCAAAAAATTCTGGCTCTGCTCTACAGGATTTCCAGTCAAGAAAAATGGTCGCAACATTGGTATCGTTGGCGTGGACTTCTACCTCAACAGCCTCCTTGAAACAGTCGCTAAGATTAAACCCTTTGAAACCGGATACGCTGTTCTCGTAACTAACAAAGGGACTATTGTCGCCCACCCCAATCCTGAATTTCAGGCTAAAAACCTCGCGGACATCATGCGCAAGGAGAATAAGGCTGAAGTTATCGGTGCTGTTAAGAACGGCCGCCCGTACTCTTTTATCTCCACCTCCCCCAAAACCGGAAAAAGGGAATATGTAACCTACGCCCCGATTAAAGCAGGCAAAACTTCTCTTCCATGGTCTATCGCACTGATTATTCCCATGGATAAAGTTGAAGCACAGGCCAACGCTATTGCTTTCAACAGCCTTATTGTCAGTGTGGCCGCAATCCTCATTCTGCTGGTGGTTCTCTTCCTCTTAGCCGGTATGATAAGTAAACCCATCTGCAAAACTGCAGGCTACACTACCAAGGTTGCGGATGGTGATCTTGATGCAAATCTCGAAATCACCCAAAAAGATGAAATCGGGCGTATGGCTGATTCATTGCGGGCCATGGTAGGAGAGCTTAAAAAGACAATTCTCAAAGCCGAAGACGAAACCCGCAAGGCCGAGGAAGAATCTGCAAAAGCACGCGAAGCAACTGCCGAGGCTGAAAATGCGCGCAAAAAAGCAGATATGGCCCGAACCGAAGGTCTGCATCACGCCGCAGATCGTGTTGAGCAGGTACTTGAGCGTGTAGTCTCTGCCTCCGAACAAATGTCGGTTCAGTCCAATGAAATGCTGCAGGGATCCGAAATACAAAGTGATCGCATTTCTTCCACAGCAACCGCAATGGAGGAAATGAACGCCACCGTACTTGAAATTGCCCGCAACGCAGGCGACGCAGCAGCGGCAAGTACAGAAGCGCAAGACAAGGCCAAAAATGGGGCTTCCGTAGTTGATAAATCTAAAAACTCCCTGACCCAGACAGTTTCAGAAGTTAACGGGCTTAAAGATAACATGCAGGAATTGGACAAACAGGCCAAGGGGACCGAAGCAATCATCGGCGTAATCACCGATATCGCTGACCAGACCAACCTGCTGGCCCTCAACGCCGCCATTGAAGCTGCCCGTGCAGGTGAGGCCGGACGCGGGTTCGCAGTTGTTGCCGATGAAGTACGTAAGCTGGCAGAAAAGACCATGACCGCAACCGGAGAAGTTTCCGAATCTATCGGGGCTATCCAGCGTGTGGCAGGAAACAACATCCGCTCCATGGAAACTGTCTACAAGCGCATTGAAGAGGCAAATGAGTTCTCCGAAAGTTCAGGAACCGTGTTGCATGAAATCGTTAGCGGTGCTGAAGAAAGTGCTGTCCAGATTCAAAGCATTGCTACCGCAGCTGAAGAGCAGTCTGCGACATCTGAAGAAATCAACAGCTCTGTTGAAGAAATCAGCCGCATCACAGCCGAGACTGCCCACGGAGCCCGTGAGTTCGCACTAGCTCTGGAATCTCTGGCTGAACAGGTCTCTGAAATGCAGAAAATTGTTGAAGACCTCAAATCAGAATAAAAACATCTGAAATTAAAGTACTAAAAGGCCGCGTCTGTGAAGCGGCCTTTCTTTTTTCCCTTTAGCGTTATTCTCCAGATTAAATCTTTTTTGCAATTTATGACTTCCCGCCCTTTACTTTTCTTTAAAGATTGCCGAAAGAACTCCTCCCAAGACACTAATACATTATAATAACTCAACAAAAAACACGACACACTTGTCCTGCTAACGCCGACTGTGTCGCGACAATAAAAGGGAGAATTCCATGAATTTCAAAAACTGGAGTCTAAAAACTAAAATCATCATACCAACCTTTTGCATAGTGGCCCTGATTCTTGCCGCAAGCATTTTGGTGATGACTAATCAGGCAAAAGAAATGGCTGTAAAACAAGCAAGTGAAGCAGCAGACAAAGAAGCCAAGGGGTATGGAAACAAGATTTCTGAAACCATGGGTAAAGCTCTTACTGTAACCAGAACTCTCGGCATCATGTTTGAAGAAGGTGCCAACTATAAGGTTATCCCGGACCGCGAATATCTTGATTCTGTTCTGATCAAAATCCTTGAAAAACATCCTGGTCTGGCTGGTTCATGGTGCGCTTTTCCCCCAGACGTATATGATGACCGGGAAAACGATTACTTAGACAAATATAAAGGAGCCTACCGCAACTGGTACCACCGCGACAACGGACGAATCGCCGATCTTTTTGTGGGCAACAAAGATCTTAACAATGTAGGCTGGTTTCAAGAGCCTATGTCAGGTAACGTAGAAACCATTACCGAACCTTATCCGTGGACAGTGCAAGGAAAAACCTTCTGGGTTGCTTCGACCGGTTATCCCATCAAAAGAAATGGTCAAAATGTTGGAGTTGTTGGTGTTGACTTTTATCTGGATGACCTGCGGGAGACCGTACTTGAAATCAAACCTTTTGAAACCGGTTATGCTTACCTTGTTACTAACAAAGGGAATATCGTAGCCCACCCTGATTCCGACCTTCAGGCCAAGAATCTTCGTGATGTAATTGACCGAGAGCACAAGCAAAACATTTTAAAATCAATTAAAAGAGGCCGTGCCTACTCATATATTGCGGAATCCGAAAACGGTGAAAAGCAGTACATCACCTACGCACCTATCAAAGTAGGTAAGACTGCCTACCCTTGGTCCATCGCACTTGTTATCCCCATGGATAAAGTTAAAGCACAGGCTAATACCATAGCGCACAACGGTATGATCATCAGCGCAGTATCTATCGTCATCCTGCTGGCAATTCTTTTCATCCTTGCCAGCCTGATCAGCAAACCGATCCTCAAAACTGCAGCCTATACCTGTAAAGTTGCTGAAGGCAACCTCGATGCAGAGCTGGATATCAACCAGGCAGATGAAATCGGCAGCATGGCAGACTCCCTGCGGTCCATGGTCGGAGAGCTCAAAAATACCATTCTAAAAGCCGAAGATGAAACCCGTAAGGCAGAAGAAGAATCCGCAAAGGCTCGTGAAGCAACTGCCGAAGCAGAAAAAGCACGCGCCAAAGCAGATATGGCCCGCACCGAAGGCTTGCATCACGCTGCGGGCAGAGTGGAAATGGTACTTGAACGTGTTGTCTCCGCCTCCGAACAGATGTCTGTTCAGTCCAGCCAGTTGCTCAGTGGTGCCAAAGTCCAGAGTGACCGCATTACCTCCACCGCCACTGCAATGGAAGAAATGAATGCCACCGTGCTGGAAATCGCCCGCAATGCGGCTGATGCAGCGGAAGCAAGTAACGGCGCACAGGACAAAGCCAAAGACGGTGCTTCAGTAGTTGATCAGTCCAAAAATGCTCTATCCCAGACCGTGTCTCAGGTAAACAACCTTAAAGAGAACATGCAGGAACTGGATAAACAGGCGAAAGGAACAGAAGCAATCATCGGTGTAATTACTGACATCGCAGACCAGACCAACCTACTGGCCCTCAACGCTGCTATTGAAGCTGCTCGCGCAGGAGAAGCAGGCCGTGGCTTCGCAGTTGTTGCTGATGAAGTCCGCAAACTGGCAGAGAAAACCATGACCGCCACAGGCGAAGTTTCCGAATCCATCGGGGCAATTCAACGTGTTGCTGGCGAAAATATCCGCTCTATGGAAACTGTTTACCAGCACATTGAAGAGGCCAATGACTTCTCTGAAAGCTCCGGCGTTGTGCTGCAGGAAATCGTAACCGGAGCGGCAGAAAGTGCTGTTCAGATTCAGAGCATCGCCACCGCAGCAGAGGAGCAATCCGCAACTTCTGAGGAAATAAACGGCTCAGTTGAAGAAATCAGCCGCATCACAACTGAGACAACCGACAGCGCAAGGGAATTCAGCGTAGCCCTTGAATCTCTCGCCGTGCAGGTTTCTGAAATGCAGAACATTGTTGAAGACTTGAAAGCTGAATAAATGGCCCAAACAAACCCATTAAGAAAGCCCGGAGCGTTTAACGTTCCGGGCTTTTATCATTCAGTACTCTTCGTAATAAGCAGGATGCTGATCCTTACGCCTGCCATCTGGCCTGTCCAACGCGCTGATGGTTGCCATATCTTCCGCGCTCAGTTCAAAATCAAATACACTGATATTTTCCAACTGCCGTTCGGAAGAAGTTGCCTTGGGAATGGGCACCGCCCCCAATTGCACATGCCAGCGCAAAATGACCTGCGCAGCACTCTTTCCGTACTTCTCGGCAATATTCTTGAGTACAGATTCCTTAATTGCTGAACTGTCCCGCCCCAACGGACTCCATGACTGGGTGATAATGCCGTGCTTTTCATGCCAGTCACGCTGTTCCTGCTGAATAAAATAAGGATACAACTCAACCTGATTCACAGCCGGGACTACCCCGGTTTCATCCATAAGACGCTGCATATGCTCAGGCAGAAAATTACTGCAACCGATGGAGCGTACTAATCCTCTCTTACGGGCTTCAATCAAAGCCTGCCATGCCTCCACAAAAAGATCCTGACTCGGATTGGGCCAATGGATCAGGTAGAAGTCATAGTAATCAAGTCCAGCCCGATACAGGGACTCTTCTACAGAATAAAGAGCTTCGTTGTAGCGATGACGTAATCCCGGGACCTTGGAAGTAACAAGAAGCTGTTCACGGGGAACTCCGCTACGGCGAATTGCCTCACCGACCGCACCTTCGTTCTCATACTTGAAAGCTGAGTCCAGCAAGCGGTATCCGGTTTTAATAGCCTTAACCATAGTCTCCACTCCACCGTAACCGTTCAGCTTATAAGTTCCGAATCCCAACGCGGGAATTGTATTTCCGTCATTCATCTTCAATCCCGGCACAGAAATATTACTCATGAACTTCTCCTGTTCGATTATTCGTCCCAGTTAAAAGCAGATTCAGGCATCCAGAGATAGTCCTCAAAACCAATCTGTCCGTCAAAACTGAACTCCACACCTTCACGCTCAAGCAACTTGCGCTGCCTTTCGTAGCCCTGCCCTTTTTTAAGGGAGATTCGCCCTTCGCGATTAACCACGCGCTGCCAAGGTAACCCCTCTTTTTGCGAGTAAATATGCAGAATGCGCACAACTTGCCTTGCCGCGCGGGAATTTCCGGCTAAAGCAGCCACTTTCCCGTACGAACAAACCTTTCCTTCGGGAATGGCCCTGATGACTTCTATTACTCTTTCAGTGAAAACATGTTTTCCCATTTTACCAGCCTTGTAAGATCAACCCACCAGCAATTGTCTTTTCCGCGTAAGAAGTGCTTTTGACCCGCCATTGTGAAGCTCAATCAAAAGTACCGCCCACACAATACACCAGCATCTATCTTTTGCTTATGTAGTCCATATACTTCTGATCACTGCCGAGAACATGCTCGACCAGCCAGTTGTTCAAGTACTCCACAATATCCTGATAAGGCACATAGCTGGAAAAAATTGAAATCTTGTAATCTTCTACCTGCCTCAAGAATTCCTTGTGCTCTTCAATATGCTTAACCAAGCCGGGATAACCGTTGTCGCGCATGAGCCTTTCCTCATCACGGAAATGCACCCTTGCGTACTCCTCCATCTGTCCAAGGCATTTAAATGAAGCATCCTCTTTGTCATCCGGTCCCGCTTCGGCAAGATCATTAAGTATGGCAAAAAGGGACTTATGCTGACTGTCGATCAATTTATCCCCAAGGCTGTATTCCTCTTTCCACTCAACAAATGACATCCGGCAACTCCTTTTTACCGCTTAATTTGGATCATTCTCTGATTAGATATCATCTTCCGCAAACATATTCCAATTGGACAACGAGCAATTTTTTCAAGACCGCACCTCAGCTGCTCACATCCGGAATCATCTTTGCCGGAGTAGGATTGGCCCAAAGCAATGACAAAATAAGCAGGCCCCCCTTAAAGTTTTTTCAAAAGGCAAACGGCTAAAGCAAAAACACTAAATACTGCATCATAACTAAGTACTTACTCCTGGCAAATCATAACTTTTGACGGTTTTTTTTGAAAAGCGTAACAGCCGCAAAGCACCGAAATAACCTTTTATAAATAATTCTTTTATAGTAAGTTGCACTTTGTAGGCGGGACAAAAGACAATACAACCTTTCTCAGAGGCACAACCGTTGCCGGACAGCACAAAATTTGATTAATTCGGGGTAATCATGAAAAGGATATTTGCGACTATTTTATTCTTGTTTTTGGCGTGGGGAACCGCGTTGGCGGATCAGCCTGTTGTCGGATTTGTTACCGGAGCTTCGGGGCTTGGTGATTTGTCCTTCAACGACATGTCCTACGGTGGAATCCGCAAAGCACAGCAGGAATTCAATTTCAAGCTGATTATCCTTGAGACTCAGAAAGACGGTGAGTCGAACATGGACGACTTCACCAAACTAATCGAGCAATCTGACATCCTGATACTCGTCGGAGCGCAGCATGCGGACATGCTTAAAGAAGCTGCCCCCAAATATCCAAACAAAAAATTCATCATCAGCGAGATTCCACTTGAAGGACTGAGCAATGTTTCTTCTGCTTTTTTTGAGCAGGGCGAAGGCTCATTTCTAGCCGGGGCATTGGCCGCATTGACCAGTGAAAGTGGAAAAATCGGATTCATTGGAGCCACCCCGGTTCCCCCGGTCAGAAAATTCGAGCAGGGGTACATTGATGGTGCCAAATACGCTGTTCCGAATATTGAAGTAGAAGTGACCTACCTTAGTCCTCTTGGCGATTTTTCAGGATTCAACGCTCCGGCTAAAGGTTACAATGAAGCCATGAGCCAATATAAAAATGGAGTTGATGTTATCTTTACCGTGGCAGGGATGACTGGAAACGGTATCATCGAAGCCGCAAGACGCAGTGCTAAATACGCTATCGGCGTTGATTCAGATCAGGATTCACTGGCTAAAGGCTTTGTCTTAACCAGCATGATCAAAAAACTGGATGTTGCGGCCTATAATGAACTCAAAGCTGTTATGCTCGACGAATTTAAACCGGGCGCGACCAGTTACGGTTTGAAGGAAAACGGCGTGGGCTTAAGCGAAATGAAATACACCCGTGATAAAATTCCTGCTGTGACCCTGAAAAAAATAGACGAAATCAGGAATAAAATAATTAACGGCGAGATCAAAGTCGAATACCGGGAAAACGCCCAATAGAAAATACGGCCCGTATCAAGTAATTATTAAAAATGGTTATCATACAGGAATGAAGGACAGCTTAAGGTATAAAATCTCTATAGGAACTGGACTGATTCTGCTGCTGTTCTTTTTCATGCTGGGCTATTATATTGTTGATTCCCAGAAAAGGCTGCTTGAGAACAGTCTCTATGAACACGGTACCCAGATTGCGTCTCTGACGGCCCGCTCATGCGCGGAATACCTACCCAGATTCAGTTTTTTCCTCGTCGAAGACCTAGCTCTTTCCATTGAGCAGTCTCCGAAGGTTGCCTTTTGCGAAATTTATGACCGCGAGGGAAATGCCATCCTGCAATCAGGCAACATTGTATCCAAATCCCATACTTATAAAAATAAACCAACCTACGGTACAGACGTACTCATCGTATCAAAACCAATTATCAACGGTAATGAAAATATCGGACGGGTTGAGATCGGTATGAAGCTGGATCAGGTTCGCAAGGAAATCAATGAGAACACCGTCAACCTGATTATCCTGTTCAGTGCCTGCATGCTCTGCACTATTATTGCGCTCGACGCTTTTTTCCAACGTATCCTGATCTCTCCGTTGCGCATGCTGGCAAACAACACCAGAAAAATCGCCCGCCGCAAATTCGTAACAGTAAATGTAGGTTCCCGCATGGATGAGATCGGTA
>DDLU01000203.1 GCA_002340305.1 Desulfovibrio sp. UBA2564 | reverse complement strand
TGGGGATTCCAAAGGGGATTATTCCCTTTGGCCGCCGGAGGCGAAATCAAATCGTCAAACGGCGCGAAGCGCATCAAATTAGGGTTTATATATGTCAGAATTTGTTCACCTGCACGTTCACACAGAATACAGTCTGCTGGACGGTGCTATCCGCATCAAAGACCTCTGCCAGCAGGCCAAAGACTTCGGCATGCCTGCAGTTGCCATCACCGACCACGGATCCATGTTCGGTGCTGTTACCTTCTACATGACCGCCTTGGACATGGGCATCAAACCCATTATTGGCTGTGAGGTCTATGTTGCTCCCGGCGATATAGATGACGAACTTGCCCATACCCGCAAAGACAAGAAAGGCCGTTACCATCTCGTACTGCTGGCAAAAAACCAGCAGGGATATAAGAATATTATTAAACTCTGCTCGCTCGGTTTCCTTGAAGGTTTCCATTACAAGCCGCGAGTCAGCAAGTACCTGCTTAATAAATATAGTGAAGGGGTCATCGCCCTTTCCGCCTGTCTTGCCGGTGAGGTTCCCCGCGCCCTTATGAACGAGGGGCTTGATGCCGGGATTGAGATGGCTAAGACCTACGAATCCATATTTCCCGGCAACTTCTATCTTGAGGTACAGGCCAACGGACTGGATGATCAGGAACAACTCAATAACCTGATCTACAAATGCGCGAAACAGACGGGACTTCCGCTGGTCGCCACCAACGACTGCCATTACCTGACCAAAGAGGACTACGAAGCACACGACCTGCTGCTTTGCATTCAGACCCAGACTACGGTTGATGCGGAAAAACGTTTCCGCATGGGCACTGACCAACTCTACTTCAAGCCGCAGGAAGAGTTTGAAGAATATTTCGCCCACGTACCGGAAGCCATCGCCAACACCCAGAAGATCGCCGAGATGTGTAACCTCGAAATTGAACTGGGTAACTACTATTTTCCAGAATACGAGCTTCCCGAAGGCATGACCATCGAAACGGAGTTCATCAAACTCTGCAAGGAAGGTCTGCAAAAGCGCATCGAAGCCGCTCCGTATGATATCGATGAAAAAGTCTACTGGGAGCGCCTTGATTACGAACTTGGTGTCATTAATGAAATGGGTTTCCCGGCATATTTTCTCATCGTTCAGGACTTCATCAACTGGGCTAAAGACAATAGAATACCAGTTGGGCCGGGCCGAGGTTCGGCAGCGGGTTCCATTGTCGCATGGGCCTTGAAAATTACTAACCTCGACCCCATCCCTTATGATCTGCTCTTCGAACGTTTCCTCAACGTCGAACGTATCTCCATGCCCGATATCGATGTCGACTTCTGTGAACGCCGTCGTCTGGAGGTAGTTAAATACTGCTCCGATAAATATGGCTGGGACCACGTGGCCCAGATCACCACCTACGGAACCATGAAAACCAAGGCGGTTATCAAGGACGTAGGTCGTGCCATGGGTATGCACTTTTCCGAAACCGACCCCATCGCCAAGCTGGTTCCGGATGATCCGGCAGTAATCGCGCAGGGGCTGGGGGTCAAAAAAGCCAAGATTACCGTTCCCAACTCGGTGGAAGCCATCCCCGAGCTGGGCAACATGGTTGCCACCGATCCCAAGATCGCCAAGCTCATGGATATTGCTACCCGTCTGGAAGGTATGTCCCGCCATGCTTCAACTCACGCAGCGGGTGTTGTTATCTCCGACAAACCCATGACTGATTATCTCCCGCTTTACAAAGGTAAAAAGGGCGAAATCGTGACCCAGTACGACATGAAAAAGGTCGAAAAAGTCGGCCTGATCAAGTTTGACTTTCTGGGTCTGCGAACCATGACCGTTATCGAAGACTGCCTCGATATTATCCGCTTGCAGGGCAAGGAAGCCCCGGATCTGGACACCCTGACCCTTGATGACCCGGACACTTTCGATATTTTCTGTAAAGGGGACACCGACGGGGTCTTTCAGGTTGAATCATCCGGTATGCGTAAATACCTGCGCATGCTCCGCCCGAGTTGCTTTGAAGACATCATCGCGATGCTCGCACTCTACCGTCCCGGTCCGCTTGGTTCCGGTATGGTTGATGAATTCATTAAGCGTAAGCATGGTGAAATCGATGTAACATACCTCTGGCCCACGCTTGAGCCGAGCCTGAAGCCGACCTACGGTGTTATCGTCTATCAGGAACAGGTTATGGGTGCGGCGATGACCATCGCCAACTACTCTCTTGGTGAGGGTGACCTGCTTCGCCGGGCTATGGGTAAGAAAATTCCCGAAGAAATGGCTAAGCACAGGGTCCGCTTTGTTGACGGAGCCAAAGAAAACGAAATCCCGGAGCAGACCGCTAACGACATCTTCGACCTTATGGAACAGTTTGCGGCCTACGGTTTTAACAAATCGCACTCCGCAGCATACGCGCTGATTTCATACTACACCGCGTACCTCAAAGCGCATTTCCCGGTGGAATTCATGGCTGCACTCATGAGTACTGAAATGAACAACACCGAAAAAATCATCATGTATATTAACGCCTGCCGCGACATGGACGTTACTGTACGCCAGCCGGACATTAACCTCGGTGTTGCACGCTTCTCGGTGTATGAGGGTGACATCATTTACGGTATGGCCGGAATCAAGAACGTTGGTGAGGAAGCGATTGATGAGATTGTTGAAGAACGCCAGAAAAACGGCAAATTCAAAGATTTCATTGATTTCATCACCCGCGTTAACCTGCGCCGGGTTACCAAGCGTGTCATTGAATACCTGATCCGCGCCGGAGCCTTCGATTCCATGGGCCTGACCCGTTCCGGTCTTATCGCTTCTCTCGACAAGGCTGTTTCCTATGGTCAGAAAAAAACCAAAGAAAAAGAATCCGGCATGATCAACATGCTCGATATGCTCGGCGGAGGCGGAGGAGCCGAAGAAGATGCCGCCACAGTCAGCTTCGAAGAATTCAGCATGCCGGAAATGGATGACAAGGAAATGCAGCGTCTGGAAAAGGAAGCTCTCGGTTTCTACCTGACCTGCCATCCCCTGCTCTCCTTCCGCAATGAAATGAGCCGACTTGGTTTGCAGACCATTGAAAACTGCCCGAACATGGCCCACGAAGCGCAGGTAAAACTTGGTGCCATCATCACCGGATACAAAGAGATTATCACCAAGAAATCCGGCAAGAAGATGGCCTTTGCCACTATTGAAGACATGACCGGGTCCGGGGAACTGATAATTTTCCCTAAAACCTACGAAGAAGTACACCAATACTTAGGGCAGGACATCCCTCTGCTCATCAAAGGTAAGGTGGATAATCCACCGCCCGAAGAAGGGCAGGAAGACGCAATACCGGAATCAAAGGTCATGTGTGATGAAATTTCACCGCTGGAGAATGCGCAGGCCGGATGCAACGAAGCAGTACCGCTTTCCGTGCATCACACCCTGTGCTCCGAAGAAGGCATCACAGAACTTAAAGCTATCCTTGCCGGATACCCCGGTTCAGCCCCGGTAACGTTACAATTGTTTCTGCCCGATTCCATCTGCACCCTGCGTCTGGGACACGGGTACAGCATCAAGCCCAATGGCGAATTCTGGAAAGAATTCAACCAATGGCGCAAAAACGGAAACGGCAATGCCAAGTTGCAGTAATTTTTTTTAAATTTTTAAGCGAATAATCAAATGGAGATTTAAATATATGCCTAAAGGAAAATGGAGACTTAAAGTAAAGAAGGATTTCAGCTCTGCGCACCAGCTCCGTAACTACGGCGGCAAATGCGAGAATATGCACGGTCACAACTTCGGCGTTGAGATTGAGATTGAAGGAGACCGCCTTGATGAAAAGGTTGAAATCCTCATGGACTTCAAAGAATTGAAAAAAGAACTTAATGCCGTGCTGGACACTTTGGACCACAAGCACCTGAACAGCCTTGAATATTTCGAGTGCCGCAATCCTTCTTCCGAGAACATCGCCCGTTATATCTATGAAGAAATGAAGCAGCGCGTTGAAAGCGAACATGTACACATGGTCTTTGCTTCTGTTTCCGAAAAAGATTCTTCCGTAGCAACATACTTCGAGGACTAGAATGAAACTGGTCATTCAGAGAACAAGCGGCGGCAGGGTTGAAGTGGAAGGTAAACCCGTGGGTGAAATCGGCCCCGGCATTATGGTACTGGCAGGATTCGGTAAAGATGACACTGAAAAGCTGCCCCAGTCCAAAGTTTGGAAGACCCTGATCGATAAAATGCTCGGCCTGCGCATCTTCGAAGACGGGGAAGGCCGCATGAACAATTCTCTCGAAGACATCAACGGCGATGTTCTGCTGGTCTCCCAGTTCACGCTTTACGCATCTTGCAAAAAAGGACGCAGGCCATCATTTACAAGGGCTGCCTCACCACAACTGGCAAGCGGTCTATTTGATAAACTAGTAGCAGATGTTACGGAAAAAGCCCCGGCGAAAGTGGCTACCGGACAGTTCGGAGCCATGATGAATGTTGATTTCGTCAACTGGGGCCCGGTAACTATCATTCTGGACTCGAACGATTTTATCTAAAATTTAAGGTTTTACCTTGACTTCCTTTGCGAAAAAGTGAGGATTAGGTATATTAATTTTTATCAATAGTGGCAGCCAGAAGTTGTAACGTTCGGCAAAACAGTTATTTTGCCGGACAGGAAACATGGAGCATTCATGCATCGCTTTGTGCTGGAAGCAATTCCGACCCCTGAAGAAAGCAGGGAAGTAGCCCGCAAGGCAATTCTCATCCTCAAAGATTTTGTTGCGGATGAAAACGTTCTTCACGATATGGACCTGGTCCTTACCGAAGGATGTTCCAACGTAGCCCGGCACGCCTACGAAGAGCATGAAGACTGCAACAGGCTGGAACTAACAATAAAAATTAAACCCGGTAAATATATCATCTTTGAGATTTCGGATTGGGGCAAAGGACTTTGCTCGAAATCCATTGACTTCTCCATGCCCTCGCCGGAAGCTGTCGGCGGCCGCGGCATGTTCATTATGTCAGAATTGATGGACGCATTTGAACTCATTCAGGAAAATGGGAAAAACACCATCAAATTGACCCGTAAGCTAAAGGAAGAACAATGGCTGAAGAAGTAATCAGAATTGAAGATGGAATCCTGACCCTCAAATGCGGCAAAGAGATTACCATTGAGACCATATACGAATTCAAAGAACAGGTTGAACAGGACAGCGAGTCTGCCGAGGTTGAGCTTGTTGTTGCCGACCTTTCTGAAGCCAGGTTCCTAGACAGTTCAGGCATCGGATTTCTGGTTTCGCTTAACTCCCGCCTTAAAAGCAATAACAAAAACATGTACCTGCTTCGCCCCAGTGAACAGATTTGCAAAACCCTCGAATTAGTCCGACTCATCTCCTTTTTCAATATTATTGAAGACGAAATGGAACTCCCTTAACCGTTCCCGCACTTACCGGAGCATACGCATGCCCTGCCTGAAGCATTACTTCGATCCAGACTTCGACCACAAAAACCTGAAACCGGTAGAAAAAAACGACGGAAGCGTTGACTATTACAACATGGGCTACGTGCAGAGCGTAATCACCGGTCAGGTTCTAGCCCAGTGGGAAGATCCCGGTGAAAACGGAGACTGCATCCTCGACCACCGTCATTACGCCAACAAAGAATTTCCCCGCGGACCGAATACAAAGGTCAATCCCGACAATACAGATCAGTTGATCGCCACCCGTAACGGCTACGTTTTCTATAATGAAAGCGGACTGATAACGGTAAAAGAACTGCTTAATGTTCGTGGTGATGTAAACCTTTCCACCGGCAACATATTTTTCGTTGGTGATATGGTTATTCATGGTTCAATCAAGTCCGGTCTGGACGTTAAAGCCAACAACATCAATGTAAAAGGCATCATTGAGCAGGCCAATGTCCATGCCGCAGGATTTCTAAAATGCGATGGAGGAATCAAAGGTAACAGCAAAGGCCTTGTTGAATCGAAAGAAACCATACGTACAAGTTTCTGCGAAAACGCTACACTTGTAAGTGGTGGCAACATTATCATTGATAAAAACTGCATGCACACTACAGTGTATTGCGAGGGGAAATTCGCTGTAAAGGGACGCTTTGCCGGAGGTAAATGCTACAGCGACCAGATCGTGTTTATCGGGGAACAACTCGGCGGCGGTTTAAGCGCAGCCTCACAGGTTGTTGTGGGATACAATCCTGTACTGCTTCTTCAGATTGACAAAATTTCCGCTCAGATTTCTGTACTGGAAGGCGAAGTCCGCGACTTACAGAAAATCATGAGTAACGGTGCCTCAACAACTGCCGAGTTCACTGCAAAAATCGAAAAATGCGAAATGAAAATTCGCTTTTTGAAGAACAAGAAAAAGCAGCTTTGGGGCAAAATCCAGCAAACAGAAAAGTTGGATACTTGTAGAATTATGGTCCAAGGCGTTGTAAAATCAGGTGTTGAAATCAGCATCGGCCCAGCCTACATGCAGGTGGATGAACCGTTGGAAAATGTTTTTTTCTACTATGAAAACAACGAAATCAAAGTGGGCTCTCCCGCGTTAAAGAAATAGAGCAAATATGGATATTGCAACTTTAATAGGAATTGTCGGCGGTTTCGGTCTTATCGTAGCAACCATCGTTATGGGCGGTAACATTGGCGGTTTTGTTGACCCTCCATCACTTGTCGTTGTTGTGGGTGGTACTTTTGCCTCCTGCTTTATCATGTTTCCCATGGGGGTCGTTCTTAAATCTTTCAAGATCGCCCTTAAAGCATTCTTCTCTAAATCCGAAGATGCCAAAGCAATGATCGACCAGATCGTGGCTCTTGCTGAAACCGCAAGAAAAGAAAGCCTTGTTGCTCTGGAAAAAGTCTCCATTGATGATGAGTACCTCAAAAAAGGTGTCATCCTGGTTGCCGACGGCACGGATGGCGATTTAGTCCGCGCTATCATGGAGTTTGAAATTGATGCCATGAAAAAAAGACATTTTCAGGGACAGGCAGTAATGAAAGGTATGGGTGCCATGGCCCCGGCATTCGGAATGATCGGTACGCTTATCGGTTTGGTACAGATGCTTTCAAACCTGAGTGACCCTGATGCTATTGGTCCTGCGATGGCGGTTGCATTGCTGACAACCCTTTACGGCTCCATTCTCGCCAACGTTGTTTTTCTCCCGCTGGCTACAAAGCTGCAGGAACGATCCAATGAGGAAGCAGCTTACATGGAAATCATGGTTGAAGGTGTTGTTGCCATCCAGAAGGGTGAGCACCCCTCCATCGTGAAAGAAAAACTTCAGGCCTTTCTCTCTCCCGGCCTGCGTGATGCTGCGGCATAAGTAGAAAGAGTCGCTGGCATGGCAAAAGTAGTAATCGTCAAACCGAAGAATAATGAGCCGCCACCGGAAGAAGGACTTCCGCCATGGATGGCTACATTTGCGGACATGGTAACGCTTCTGCTTTGCTTCTTCGTACTGCTGCTCTCATTTGCAAACAACGACCTTGCGAAATTTAAGGAACTGCTCGGCTCCCTGAAAGATGCTTTCGGGGTCAAAGTAGAACGTCAAGAAGAAGACCATCTTTCCCTGACCCCGTCCGATCTCAAACGGGACGAAGTCAAGATGGACAGCAACGATAAAAAGCTGCTCGGATTAGTCCTGCGCATCAAAGCATTGCTGGACGAAGAGGATGCCACCCGCAAATCTTCCGGTGTGAAAGCGGATCAGGACGGCGTACTGGTCAACACTGATTCAGCCAGCCTTTTCAAACCCGGATCAGCCACGCTCAAACCTGATGCACACAAAGTTTTAGATAAGGTCATCAGTATCATGAAAGACCATAACTATAACCTTGTTGTCCGTGGGCACACCGATAATACAGAACGACGATCCAAAAAATTTCCAACGAACTGGGAGCTTTCCTCGGCAAGGGCTGCAAGTGCCTTGCGCTATATAGTTGAAAAAGGCGGCATTGCGCCCAAAAGGCTCAAAGCTGTAGGCTATGCCGACACCCAGCCACTGGTAAAAAACGATTCCCCGCAAAATAAACTCAAAAACAGGCGCTTGGAATTTTTCTATCATAAACCGGCACGGGATTCTTGGTAGGACCCACAACTATGAAAACAGACTACACCGCCGAAGCGATTTGGGATAATGCAGAACTTACCGATATCCGTATCATGGCGGAGGGTAGAAAGAAACACATGTGGGGCAAATACGGTTTGCGCCGTGAAGCTGACCTTGCTGCACAACTTGAAGATGACAAAATCCCTCTGCTGATCGGAAGCGGTATCGGTGTAGCAGCAAAAGAGTTGCTCAAAGACAAAGAGCGCACCCTGCTCATCCTTGATTGTGAAACCGAAATTCTCTCTGCCAGTGGCTTAAAAGAAGAGCTACGCACCAACTCAAATATTATCTGGATCACCACCGGCTCACCCGAAGATGCAGCCCGTCATATTCAGGAACTGGAATCCAATTCCGGTAAAAAGGCTCAGCTACTGAAGAACCCTTTCTATCTGCGTCTTTCACCCTTCTATTCTCAAACAGAAAAACTACTCATTGAAAGCGAACATACGGAAGTTGAATTTCCAGTCTGGCCTAGATTTCAAAATGAAAAGCCAAGAATTCTGCTCCTGACCAGCCAATATTTCCTTATGGGTGAAATTGTTGCCGCCTGTGAGCGCCAAGGCGTGCCGCATATGTTCATCAACATGGACGCTAAAGAGATGGAACTTGAACAATTTGTTGCCCGCATTTCCTCGGCAATCAACACTTTTCACCCGGACTTTGTGCTCACCGTCAATCATCTAGGGGTTGATCAGGAGGGAGTTCTCAACACCCTGCTGCACAAATTCCAGCTCCCGCTGGCCTCATGGTTTGTTGATAACCCATTACTTATCCTGCCGCTGTATCAGGCACAGGCCAACGACAATACGACCATTTTCACTTGGGATGCTGACCGCATGGATTCCCTGCGGGAAATGGGATTCAGCAATATTTTTCATCTTCCACTAGGCACAGACCAGACCCGCTTTCTACCCTCAAAGGGCTGTACAGAAAGCAAATGGGCACGTGATATTTCATTTGTGGGTAACTCCATGGTCCACAAAACAGCAAAAAGAATGGAAGTAGCCAGAATTTCCGGGCTGCTGGCTGAAAAGTATAAAGAAGTAGCCCATGCTTTTGGTCAGGGCACAGAGCATTCTGTCGTAAATTTTCTGAAAACCAATTACCCGGAACTGCTTCCGGAATACGAAAATCTGGTTATCCCTCATCGCAAACTGGCATTTGAAACCATGGTAATCTGGCAGGCTACACTTGAATACCGCCTTTCCTGCGTAAAACAGACGTTGGGATTCAATCCTATGGTTGTCGGTGATGACGGCTGGAAACAACTACTTGCCGATGAAAATTCATGGGAATATCACAGCGAGCTTTCCTATTATGAAGACCTGCCCCGATTTTACCCCTGCTCAAAAATAAACTTCAACTGCACCAGCCAGCAGATGAAGGGAGCGGTAAACCAGCGGGTCTTTGATGTTCCGGCCTGTAACGGATTCATCCTCACCGACCACCGTTACCAAATGGAAAAACTTTTCGAGCCGGGAACTGAAATCGTTGTCTACAAATCACAGGAAGAAATTCCGCAGCTCATCGATAAATACCTGAATGATGAAACAGCCCGGCAAAAGATCATTAAAGCTGCACGCAAAAGAATTCTGGCTGAACACACATACGATAGCCGAGTAACTACTTTAATTAATTGTATGCGGTAGGCACATCAGTAGATTTAAAATAAAAAAACCGGTTCATGTTAACCGGTTTTTTTATTTATTCTTCCGACCGGAAGAAAATCTTTAGCCTCACGAAAAGCCGGAACTTCCGCAGCCCCCGGACGGCGGCATGGAAGGAATGGGGTCGTCAGAAGAAGCCCCCGAACTAAATGAAGATAACTGCTTTTCGGTATCCTTGCTTTTGCATTCCGGGCATGAAGGATTTTCAGTACTGGACGAAAATACCAGTTCTTCAAACTCATGCCCGCAAACATCACATTTATATTCATAAATAGGCATCAGTTAATTGCCTCCGCAACCGCCGCCATTTTTTTCTGAGTCCGCACGGGACTTCCTTTGCTTAGCAATCTGTCACGGCGATATCCCCATCTTTGGAATCACCACTTTCACAATAAGAAAGACGACTGCGAAAACCGCAACCAGACCAAGTAAATCAGACATAAAAACCTCACAGGTTGTTAATCTACACTTCTTAACTAATTAACTCTTATATTACCTGTGTCAATGGAAGACCTCAAGCTTTATCGAATATGACGATAAGTTTCTGACTAGAGGATGCCCAGATCAACATAAAAACGGAAAGTTGTACCCTCTCCTTCCTGGCTGCATACGAAAATTTCACCGCCCATCATTTCTATAAGTTTACGGGAAATGGGCAACCCAAGCCCGGTTCCACCATATTTACGGGAGGTAGAAGAGTCAGCCTGAGTAAAGCTCCTGAAAATATAATCTAATTTGTCAGCAGATATTCCGATGCCTTCATCTTTAACTGAAAAGTAAAGCTTACCATCTTCGAAACTTAACGCGATCAGAATAATTCCTTCGCTGGTAAATTTCACTGCGTTACTGATCAGGTTATTCAAAACCTGCCGAATTCTTGTGGCATCACCCAAAACTTTATTGGGAACGTCGTCTTCAATATGGGTAACAAGCTGCAAACCTTTTCTACCAGCATCAACAACGAAGACACTTACAACCCTTTCGAGCATCTCGGGCAGCATAAATTCGTGGCGTTCAATTTCTAGATGACCAGCTTCAATTTTAGAAATTTCAAGCACATCATTGATAATTTCAAGCAGATTCTCGCCAGCTGTTCCGGCAATATTCAAAAAATCCTGCTGTTCGCTATCGACGTTTGTTTCTTTAAGCAGTTCCACCATCCCAAGAATGGAATGCATGGGAGTACGAATCTCATGGCTCATATTAGCCAGGAACTCTGTTTTTACCCTGCTTGCCCTTTCAGCCTTATCCTTCTCTTCCTGCAATAGTACTAAAATCTTGTTCACAGACTCGGAAAGATCACTCAATTCGTCATTTCCGCTCAATTGCAACTTCCTTTTCTCCGGTCCGGTAAAAAATTCGCCCCGCAACTGTTGCTGCAACATTTTTACCCGGGTAACAAAATATCTATTAATCACGAAAGTAGCTGCAATGCCGAGGAGAAAAAGAGATCCCCCCAGAAATGAAAGGAACATCAAAAACATGGAATCACCGAGCTTATACGTATCACGCTCCATACTCATCCCCAACAGCACTAAAGGCTGACCAAAGATGTCACGCAGAACCATGAACCCCTCGAACTGGGATTCGGAGATTTCAGGAGCTACAAAAAAAACATCTTTCGCAGGGATTTCATCCAATTGCTGGAAAAACAAATCCATCTGCAATGCCTTTCCCAGTTGAGCTAAACGGCGATCACCAAAAAAACGCCCCATGAGCAAAGTCCCGGCAGGACTTCCTTCAATATCGCTTTTTAATACCTTTTGGACACTGATCTGCATTAATCGGCGGTCAACTCTTGCCAGTCCGGTAACCCCATCCCTACTGCATTTGCGGATAATTTCACTGGCAGCACACTTTGGATCGGAAAAACACATTTCAATGCTATCAGTTCCTTCAGCAGAATGAGAAAAGACATACTCTCCATTGCTGTCAAAATAAATAATTACATCAAGATCGAGGTTGATTAAAATATCGGGTGTTAAATTCGAAAGTGTATATTCTTCATTGAATTCATCAAGAAAATCATACGTATCATCCCACCATGCCCAATCTCTTGTAAGACTTTGCAGTGAATCTGAACTTTCATGCAGGGCAAATTCAACGCGGTTAAGATTTTTCTCCATCAGGACCTTTTCAACCTCTGAGATCATATCGCTGTTGAGCTTATAGACCGTCAGACCGCACCCCATAAAAACAAGCAAACACAGGAAGAAAACAATCAGAAAACTTTTACCCTTTAAACCAATTCGCATATACACCTTCAAAAAAAATTAGTTTCTTTCCTCCTTACCTTTTAAACAAAAAAAAAGAAACCGAATCTAAATCCGGTTTCTTCATAAATGCAATTAAATGTGAAGGTGAACTAAAGAACAGACCAAACTGCCCCCTGCGGGGTGTCTTTTACCTCAACACCAAGCTCAATCAGTTCATCCCTGATTTCATCAGAACGGACAAAATCTTTATTTTTTCGAGCATCCTGACGGGCTGCAACCAGCTCTTCAACTTTTGCCACTTCGATTCCCTTACGCTCAAGCATGCAAAGCTTGAGTTCCTCTAAAAATTCCTTGGGTTCACGGGTGAAAATCCCAAGAACCCCGCCCCATTTTTTCACATCTTCAAGAATGCGGGTCCAAGCGTCACATCCACCTTCGGATTTGCGCCATGCTTTTTCCTCGCCGATACGTCCAGCCAGACGGATCAGGGTGAATATGTGCCCCAGAGCGGCGGCAGTGTTCATGTCATCTTCCATTGCTTCTGCCCAGCCTTTCTCTGCTTCTTCAATCTCAGCAATTACTTCTTCGGGCAGTGCAGCTTTGGACCATTTAGCTTTATTCAAAGCTTCGCCGGTCTGTTCCAGCGCAGCGTAGACACGGCGGATACCCTTTTCAGCTTCTTCAAGAGCTTCAAAAGAAAAGTCGAGAGGGCTGCGGTAATGCATGGTCAGCAGGAAGTAACGCAGGGTTTCGGGCATGAACTTATCGAGAATGTCCCTAATGGTGAAAAAGTTCCCCAGAGACTTGGACATTTTTTCGGAATTAATCTGCACAAAACCGTTATGGACCCAGAAACGGGCCATTTCTTTTCCCGTCGCAGCTTCACTCTGAGCAATCTCGTTTTCATGGTGCGGAAAACTAAGATCCTGACCGCCGCCATGAATATCAAAAGGAAGCTCAAAATATTTTTCACTCATGGCAGAACATTCAAGATGCCAGCCGGGACGCCCCTGTCCCCAAGGACTTTCCCAAGAGGGTTCACCCGGTTTAGCTGCTTTCCAAAGAGCGAAATCAAGAGGATCTTTCTTTTCTTCACCGGGCTGAATGCGTGCACCGGACTGAAGATCTTCAATATTTCTACCGGAAAGTTTGCCGTAGTCATCAAAAGAGCGGACCTTGAAATAAACATCACCGGAAGGAGTAGCGTACGCATGGTCCTTTTCGATCAGAGTCTCAGTAAGCTTGATCATTTCGGGAATATGCTCAGTACACTTGGGCTCAACGTCTGCGCGCAGGATGTTCAGTTTATCCATGTCCACGTAAAATTCGCCGATAAATTTTTCAGCAAGTTCAGTGGCGGAAACACCGGTTTCATTCGCACGATTGATAATCTTGTCATCAATATCAGTAAAGTTGCGCACAAAGGTTACATCATAGCCTTTGAAACGCAGGTAACGGACCAGAATATCGAAGACCACGGAAGAGCGGGCATGCCCGATGTGACAAAGGTCGTACGCGGTGATCCCGCAGGCATAAAGATTAACTTTGTTGCCGTTCAGAGGTACGAATTCTTCCTTCTTCCGTTTAAGTGTATTGTAAAGGCGCATAGCCACTCCTTATTTTCGTGAATAAAAATTTGCTTCGACCGTAATTCCGTAAAGGTCCAGCAAGTCCTCAAAACTGCGTCCCATGAACATGTAGAGCAGGGGAACAGGTTCACTCGGCTCAACCCGGACAACCAGACTTTCAGGTTTTTCAATAAATTTTATAAATTCGGCATAAAAATTTTCAGCATATCCGTTGCCGAAGCTTCTTGCTTCCTGCATTTCCAGCTGCAAAGACTCCAACAGCCGTCCACGGTACCTTTCAAGATCAGTGCCCTCACTGGTTGCAGATAAAGCCACCACCTTTTCGGTGAGCGACAAATCCTGCCAGACAAGTGAGCCGTCCAGCATACTGGTTCCGATGAAACCACTTATTCCGGTACCTTGCAAGCGAACATCACCGAGATTAAATCCGGCACTGACCCGGCACAGGTCCTTTCCATTAAAATTTATCGACTTTACTGAAAGCCGTTTGGTTTCATCTTCATAGCTGTAGTCGGCGAAGAGGTCAAAATCCAGACTTTCATAGCCCATTTTTCGAAAATCACGGGCAAGGGTTCCAAGATTTATGAACTCAACCGGAACAGAGACACCCTGAATACACCCCCGAAAGAAGCGGGGCGGGTTGTGGCGGTGATCAAAAGAATCCACCTCCAATTTGCTAACAGTGCCCCCAGCTCCGGTGGCGAACTTAAAATCAAGGCCCCAGACATGCAAAGATTTATCAAACGGATTAATCAATGCCCGTTCAAAATCCACCCGGACCAATTCGGAATGACGATCCAAGGCTTCATGAACCTTGGCAGCGGAAAATTCCTCCAGTTTGAAATATCCTCCGGCAGCAATTGCAATAAGCAGTGCCGGCACCAGAATTAGTTTCAGAAAGAATCTTCCGTTCATGTCCAAGCCTTAAATCTGCTTCAGTCCGGTTACTGCTGCGACGGCCTTGATGCCTTTTTTCTCGCCGGTGAAACCGAGCTTTTCTTCTGTGGTGGCTTTTACATTGACCTGTGCTTTGTCCAGTCCTATCACCGAAGCCACATTTTTGCGGATCAATTCACGGTGCGGTGAAAGTTTAGGAATCTGGCTGATAACAGTCAGATCCACATGAACAATCTCGACTCCGGCTTCTTCAGCCTTGGCCATGACCTCTTTCACGATAATCCCGCTGGACATGTTTTCGCAGGCATCAGAAGTATCCGGGAAATGGTGCCCGATGTCGCCACCGCCGAAAAGGCCCAGAATAGCATCAGCTAAAGCATGCAGCAACACATCTCCATCAGAATGGGCACTTATCTGCGGCCCTCCGGCAATGGGCACTCCGCCCAGAACCATGGGGCGGCCTTCTTTGACAAATTTATGGACATCGTACCCCCAGCCCACGCAAGGGATGGTTCGCTTATCTTCTTCGATCATTTTCAAATCTTCGGGGTTGGTCATCTTAATGTTACCCTCTTCTCCCTCACAAATATGAACATCCTTGCCTGCCATTTCCACCATAGAGGCATCATCGGTCACGTTCCAGCCTTCTTCTTCCGCCTGTTTATGGGCAGCGTAAAGAACGGGCAAAGAAAATCCCTGCGGAGTCTGCACCGCTTTCAAGCGTGAGCGAACCAGAGTCTTTTCAACAATTCCACCCTCAACTTCTTTGATGGTGTCAGTGACATCAATTGCCGGAATGACACCTTCATCGCCAGATTGCAGACGATCGATAATCCCGCTGATCATTTTTACCGAAGCAAAAGGGCGCGCAGAATCATGAACCAGCACATGGGTACACTCTGTGGGGAGTTCATTCAAGCCATTGAGCACAGAATCCTGCCTGCGCTTGCCGCCGGCGGTAACCTTGAAACGCATGCCAAGTGAATCAGCACCGTCCAGTTCGGCAACGACTTCTTTCATTTCCTGAACCTGATCAGGGGGAAACACAAAGATGATGCCGGAAACAGCAGGGGTATTGGAAAAAGTAATGGCGGAATGCCAGAAAAGCGGAAAACCCTTCCACTCAAGGAATTGTTTTTTTACGCCGCCAACAGCATTAGCCAGACGGGTGCCGCTGCCTGCTGCCAGCAGAACAGCCCAGACTTCACCGGATTTACTCATAATTTAAATCCTATTTGATGCGCTTCGCGCTTTTTATTTTATATAAAGATTTCGCCTCCGGCGGCTTAAACCCTTTTTGTAAAA
>DDLU01000018.1 GCA_002340305.1 Desulfovibrio sp. UBA2564 | reverse complement strand
CAGAATCGGATCATCGTCAAGCTTCAAGGCCTCTAGCTGAACAAGTAAACATTCTTGCGGGGTTCTTGCCGCTACCCCCACCGGATCAAGCCGCTGAATACGGTACAGAACCTTCTCTACATCTTCGATTTCAGCATAACATGATTCACAGACATCTTCCAAGTCTATCCGCAAAAAACCTCCGGAACTTAAATTCCCGATAAGGCATTCACCTATTTTAATTTCCTGTTCAGTAAAATCGGAAAGACTCATCTGCCAGTGCAAGTGCCCCTCAAGAGAGGCACTTTTGGTCAATCGTGCTTCAAAGGAAGTTCCTTCTTCGTAAGATTCAGACTCACGGGAAGCAGACTGCTTTGATGTGCTGGAGAATTCACCGAGATAATTTTCCCACTCTGCTTCCTTGGAAATTTGAGTTTCTTCGGCAGTAGCGGTGCCTGCGTCTGCGTCAGGAGTTTCAGTCCGCTCCTGTGCTTCTGCTTCTTCAAGAATAGGATTCTCCATAAGTTCCTGATGGACAGTATCCACCAGTTCCAAGCGGGAGAGCTGCAACAACTTAATCGCCTGCTGCAGCTGCGGAGTCATGACCAGCTGTTGAGTAAGCTTTAATTGTTGTCTAAGTTCCAACCCCATATCTACAGGCCACCTTTTAATATATTTTCAAATTTATTTTATTTCAGTTAATTGCGGGCTAATACAGTAAAAAAAATCCATCCTGCGTCTGCCTTGATTCAACTATGCCACATCCAAATACAAGATGCAACAAAGACCTCTGAATAGTCTGAAATTTATGGATTTTTTAAACAAAGGAAAGGTATATAAAAAAAGTTTACCAATGTTCGGGCTGACTGTAAATCAGCAAAGACAAATTTAATGCAACTTTGCGCAAAAAAAGCCGTGATTCTTGATTGAATCACGGCTTTAAACATTCTTTTTACAAGAACAGTTACAAACTAAAACTGTCCCCAAGGTAAAGTCTGCGTGCTTTTGTGTTCTTAACAATACTTTCAGGAGAGCCGTTCAGGATAACCCTACCCTCATAAACCAGATAGGCCCGGTCACAAATGGAAAGGGTTTCACGCACGTTATGATCGGAAATAAGAATCCCCATCCCCATGTCTTTAAGTGACGAAATAATATCCTGAATATCAATAACCGCAATAGGGTCAATCCCGGCAAAAGGTTCATCAAGCAAAATGAACTTGGGATTGTTAATCATTGCCCTCGCGATCTCAAGACGGCGACGCTCACCACCGGAAAGATACATAGCCTTCTGGTCTGCAAGACGCAGAATACCAAGCTGATCCAGCAACTCATCCGCCCTTTTAGGGACGGCCTTGCCGGAAAGTCCGGTATGCTCAATGATAATCTCAAGATTCTTACGCACGGAAAGCTTCTTAAAAATGGAACTTTCCTGCGGAAGATAACTAAGCCCTAAACGCGCCCGCTCATGCAAAGGTAAACGGGTAATCTGCTGCTTGTTGTAATAAACATCACCGGAGGTAGGCTTAACAACACCAACCAGCATATAGAAGGTAGTGGTTTTACCAGCACCGTTAGGACCAAGCAATCCCACAACCTCGCCTTCGCGCACAGTCAGTCCGATACCTCGAACAACCTCTTTGGGACCGTAGTTCTTGACCAACTTCTTAGCGACAATTGCAGACATAGAAATCCTTTACCGCCCTAAGGGGAAACATTTTTAGGGGTATAGAAAATAGCTTCAATAGGCTTCTTGCCGCCAACAACCTCAGCACGGTTATCTTTCAGGTAAAACTTAATTTCATCGCCCTGAATAAGGTTGGGACCATCCTGCAATTCGGCATTGCCGCTCATATAAATAATTGAGTCACCAACAACGTAGGTCAGCTTATCACTATGACCTTTGCGGTTCTTCATGACGACCTTAACGTTACCACCGGCAACGATCTTCTTAATCTTGTCCTGTGTGTCGGAAAGGGAATCCCCCTCCGGTCTAAGGTGCGCAGTAAGGGTATCGGAAGTAAGGGTCACGTCCAGACGAACAACTTTGACGTTACCTGCAAAGGTGATACGATTACGGTTTTCACTAAAAGTCATTTTGGTGGAAGTAATCTTGATAGGCACCTCATCAGGACCACCGGAGACACGTTTTTTCTTGGGCTTCTCTTTTTTAATAACAGGAGCTTCGGCTTTAAGATAAGTACCGAAAACATAACCTACACGCTTGATTCCTTTATCTTTACCGGGCTTGAAAAGCGGAAACCATTTACCTTCAGCCTGTCCTACACTAACACCTTCACCAAGCTCAAGCTTATCAACGATGAGGGACTTTGCACTGGGTTCGGAGCGAACATTAAGCACAGCGGTGGCATACATGGTCTTGGTCTGAACGGGAGCCTGCAATATTTCATCCATGGCTTCTTCCATGGCAGCCAACTCACCGGACCTTTTGGCCTGTGCCTGTGCTTTTTGGGTCTTCTCTTTTTTTATCTCAGCCTTACGGGCATCAATGCCTGCCATCTGGGCCTGCTCCAGATTCTTGGGATAAGGGGCAAGGAACGGCCCCCACGCATATCCCCAGACAGGAGTATCTTTTTTAACCATGGTATCGATACGGTAAAGAGCGTACATACCGCCATTTTCGTTACCAACCTGAGCACGATGGCCCGGACTAAGCACACCAACAGCTTTGGAAGTTGCCACAGGCTTTTCAATAACATTAATACGACGCACAGCGTAACGAATACGGGCATCATCATTGAGAATATCAATATCTGTCTGTTTCACGAAACCAAGAGCATCCGCTTCAGAGTCTACTTTTGCATCCCCCTTGAAGACTGCATACCAGCCGTCCCTAAGGAAACCGACCTTAACTTTATCGCCGGACTTAAGCATACCTCCGGTGGAGGATTTAACTGTCCTTTCAAGATAAAACTTAAGATCTTTACCTACGTAGCGGACATCACCCCAATCAACCAGAGGACTGTCCGGCGCGGCAGGAACTATGATTTTACTGGAAACATATCCCACCGGTAAAACATCTTTCGCATCGGAAGCTGGATAAACTGAAAGCCAGTTTCCCTTTGCTTCACCAACCATAAAACCTTCTGCCGGAGAAAGAATCCAGACAACGTCACCTTTAAAATCAGGTTCAGCGCGGACATTGGCAATGGTCCGGGAAATTTTAAGCTCAGACCTTTCATAGGCATAAGCATCCACTCCACCCAGAACAAACAAAAACACCGCGCAGAAAACGGCGGGAAGAAATAATACAGATGCGGCCTTACCGCGCAATAATGAACTATTTTCAGCTATATTAATCAAATGAATGCTCGCTTCTATTGAGGCATTACCACCATGTCCGGTGAAATCAGGGCTTCCATTCCGTCTTCAATCATAATCTCACGGGTAACGAGATCTACCTTGACCCGATTGGACGTAATATAAACAGAAGGACTCTGCACTTTTACATTTCCTTCAAGGAAAAGCAGGTTGTCCTTGGGTTTGAAATCAAGACGATCTGCAACAAGTCCCATATCACCGTAATGTCCTTTGACATTATCCCATAGTTTAAGCCCTTCACCCTTCTGACTTACTTCGCCATGCAGGGCACTGACAAAAACTTCCTTGCGGTCTCGTCCAAGGTAATACGTGACCCGTGGCTTGTCAGCTATGACTAAGCCTTTTTCCTGATCATAATCAGCACTTCCTGCCCGCAGGATCCACTCAATATCGCCGCCTGTACCCTGAATCAGCTCAATTTCCTCTGCGGAAATATCAGACTGATTCTTATTGGAAAGAAGCGGATTTTCCACGGCCTCACGAGCCATGTGCGGAAAAGTTCCGTACTTCTTACCCAGCAATGTTCCGGCGCAAACCCCGATTACCAGGCCCAGAATCAAATATAAAACCAAGCCGACACGGCTCATTTAGCCTGCCCACTCTTTCCAGATGTCATTCAACTTGCCCTGCGCGTCAAGGATAAAGGAAATCGCTTCGCGCACAGCACCATTCCCGCCTTCACGGCTGGAAATCCATTTGGATATACCGAAAATCTCAGGCTGAGCATTTTTAACTGCCATGGGCAACCCAACACGGACCATCACCGGGGCATCAATCCAATCATCTCCGACGTAGGCGACCTCCTCGTCTTTCAGCCCTTTTTCTTTGAGCAGCTTTTCATAAAAAGGAAGCTTTTTCTTCTGCCCCGGATAATATTCGGTAATCCCCAGCTCGGCAACACGCTTTTCAACCGCACCGTGGTTCAGTCCGGTGATTACAGCCAGATCAAGCCCCGCCTGCTGTGCAAACTTGATGCCGAGACCGTCCTGAACATTAAACCGCTTAGTAACGTTACCATCCTTATCGTAATAAAGACCACCGTCAGTGAGCACGCCGTCAACATCCAAAATGAGCAGCTTAATCTTTGCAGCAAGTTCCTTAGCAGGCATAATCCACACTCCATGCAGCCAGAAGATCTTTGATCAGGTCTTCGGCACGATCGAGAGGCCAGCTGTTGGGGCCGTCACAAAGTGCACAATCAGGATCAGGATGGATTTCCATGAACACACCG
>DDLU01000254.1 GCA_002340305.1 Desulfovibrio sp. UBA2564 | reverse complement strand
AGATGTTGATGATCTTGGTTGATACCACCGCGGCCATGACCAGCGAGCCGATGAAAAGGCTCGTCAGAAGAGTGAACGCTTTGCGTTCAAATGTTGAAGAGAGCATTGGGTTCCCTTGTGTTGAATGTTCTTATTTTGAAAAGGATTCAACCCGGTACGAGCAAAAGGGAGAAAGTCCCGCACCTCGGCAGTTCCATTTCGGGGCAAAAGTTCAAGAGGATGGGTGCCAGCAAAATGGTAAAAAGTCAAAATTGAAATGGGCAGAAGGCAGGCTTGCTTTTGTCGGGTAAGCTGTTAAGTGCTGAGGACCGATTAAGGACCTTTTCAGATTAGACTGTTTATCTATGGAGAAGATCATAATGAAAACAACAAAAAGTCAGGACAAGACCGAAGCTCTTGTTTCACTTGGTCAGGCAGGGGCAACTGAGTACAACTACAATACTCCCGGCCCTGAAATTCTTGAGACTTTCCCGAATAATTTTCCGGGCAGGCCTTATATCATCAGCATTGAATTTCCGGAATACACTTCCCTTTGTCCGGTAACCGGACAGCCGGATTTCGCAACTATTATCGTTGAATACATCCCCGATGAACTTTGTGTGGAATCCAAAAGCTTCAAGCTTTACATGGGTGCCTACCGCAACCATCAGTCCTTCATGGAAACCATTACCAACAATATGCTCGATCATTTCGTTGGTCGCCTTTCACCTCTCTGGATGCGGGTAAAGGGTATTTTCTCTCCCCGTGGCGGAACTGCTTTGCATGTTTTTGCTGAGCATTATAAGAAAGAAAGTGCTCAGTATGAAGAGGTGCGGGAAACTGTGCGCGAATGGAAAATGGAATCCGGTAGACATTCTTCTTAATCTTCTTTACGTGTGATATTAGATGTTTATATCTTTGAATTGTCATTTTACCCAATTTCTTAACAGCGGAAGCTTGACAGTTCTGGACTGGTTTTTATATTTTGCCAAACAGGAAAGTTTGGAGAAGTGATCATGACAGCGAATATCGAGACAAAATCAAAAGTGTTCAAGGCACTGGGACATCCCAGCAGGCTGGCCATTGTGGAGGCCCTGTGTGACGGAGAACTTTGTGTCTGTGATATCGTTCCCATTGTGGGACGGGACATTTCCACCGTGTCCAAGCATCTGTCCCTGCTGAAAGATGCAGGCGTGCTTAAAGACAACAAGCGTGGAACCAATGTTTATTACAGTCTGCATATGGATTGTGTTCCGGGATTTCTAAATTGTCTTGAGAACTTTTTTGCCAAGAAATTCGAAGAGCAGGCAAGGGCCTACGCTTCAAGTTCCATTAAAAAATTGTAAGCAGTGAACAGTTGCAGTTTTGTTGCAACTGTTCTTTTTTAACTAGACATTTTCGTATTTGGCAAAATATAAACATAGGAGATAGCATAATGGAAGAATTGAATACTAAACCCTGCGCGTGTTCAGCAAAACCCAAAGGCCTTGAGCCGATAGGCCTTAATCCTGAACCTGAAGCAGCTGTGGAAGTACAGAATGAGCCTGCGTTACCCATAACCGGTAATGCCCTCTGGGCGGTAATGGGTGGCGGATTTTTGCTCTGGTACGCTATATATTCGCAGCTTCTGCCTTTCTCCAAATATGCCGCATTTGATTTGTTCGGTCTTGTTCCGGGAAGTCATCTTGGCGAGGCTGTGCAGTTCTTCATCTATGATACCCCCAAGGTTCTGATGCTGTTGGTTTTGGTCGTGTTCGGTATCGGTATTGTCCGCTCCTACGTAACGGTAGAATGGACCCGCAAGGTGTTGGCCGGGAAACGGGAGTCTTATGGTAACGTGCTTGCCGCATTGCTTGGTGTTGTGACTCCGTTCTGTTCCTGTTCCGCAGTACCGCTGTTCATTGGCTTCGTTGCAGGCGAAGTCCCCCTTGGTGTAACTTTTTCTTTTCTGATTTCTGCCCCAATGGTTAACGAAGTGGCACTGGTTCTGCTTTATGGTCTCATGGGTTGGAAAATTGCTGCATTGTACTTTATTACCGGTATCTCAATTGCTATCGTTGCCGGCTGGGTTATTGGCCGGTTGGGTATGGAAAAGCATGTTGAAGGCTGGGTTAAGCTGGCTAATGCCCAGAACAATGGTCCCCAGAACGGTATGAGTATGGAAGACCGTGTTGTTTTCGGTATCGATTCTGTGAAAGATATTGTGGGTAAGGTATGGATGTATGTTGTGCTCGGTATCGGTGCCGGAGCAACCATCCACGGTTATGTTCCCGAGGATATGATGGTTTCCATTATGGGTAAGGGCGTATGGTGGGCGGTTCCTGCTTCTATCCTGCTGGGTATCCCCATGTACATCAATGCTGCCGGGGTTATCCCCATCGTTGATGCGCTGCTGGGCAAAGGTGCTGCTCTCGGAACAGTGCTTGCTTTCATGATGAGTGTTATCGCTCTTTCCTTCCCGGAAATGGTCATTCTGCGCAAGGTGCTTAAGCCCAGGCTCATCGCTGTGTTTGTCGGAGTCGTGGCTTGTGGAATTCTCATAGTGGGGTACCTGTTCAACATTATTATTTAATTTTCAGGTTAAGTTTGATTATTGCAACCGCATTGTCCTTATGGATGATGCGGTTGTTTTTTTAGCTTTTTGCTCCGGCTGGAGTTGTGGTATTGTGAATACTGACGAATATGAAACTGGCTTTATGGTTGTACGTTTACCGGGAAATGCTGGAAGAATTGCGCAAGAAGATCAAGATGCTTTTTGGGCAGCTGCGTGCGAATCCGAAGTATGTTGTTTGCGGCTGTGATACTTGTGTCCGGGAATAAAATAAGTTGATTTAGCCAATTAATAATGGATTCGGGGAAAAGCTGTGTTAAATATGAGTTTAGGCAAAAGCTTAACCATTTTATTTATACAACAATATTCGGGGAAGTGAGTGAGTAGAGTTCTTGTTCTAGAGCCAAGCAGGTCCACAGCCATGTTTATTCAAGCGAATTTGAACAAGGCCGGGTTTGTTTGTGATCATGCCAGTACTTATGAAAAAGCGCAGAAGCTTATTGCAGCCAATGACTATTTTGTCGGGTTGAGCAGTATGGTTCTGGACGGAGTTGAGTACGGCATGGGCATTAATCTGCTGCTTGACCACAGGATTCCGGCAATTGCCGTTACGGCATCGCTCGATGATCATGTACTGGATACTCTTTCGAAAAAGAATATTGTAGATTATGTGCTCAAGAAGTCTGACCAGACAGATTATATAGCCCGCATTGTGAACCGGGTGTATAGAAACCGGGGCCTTAAGGTTTTGATTGTTGATGATTCTTCCGCCGTACGTGATTGGATTTCCCAGATTCTCATACGGCAGGGGCTCACTGTTTTACGGGCGGCAGACGGACATGAAGCTTGTAAAGTTTTTTACCAGAATAACGATATCAAATTGGTCCTGACTGATTATGCTATGCCGGAGATGGACGGATTGCGGCTGACTGCGCAGTTGCGTTCCATTAAATCCATGGATGAACTGGGCATCATTGTTCTTTCCTCAGATACCAAATCGCGCACTGCTCCGCTTTTTTTGAAGCAGGGTGCTAATGACTACATCCAGAAAAAAGCTTCGGTGGAGGAGATTCTTTGTCGTGTAAACTCCAACCTTGAGATTCTTGAGCTGCTTGAAGATTCCCGTAACCGGGCTAATAAGGATTTCCTGACCGGAGTCTGGAATCGGAGATATTTTTTTGAATACGGGGTGCCGCTTTATGAGCAGTCCCAGCTTGGTGGTCCTGAGTTCTCTGTGGGCATGCTTGATATTGATCACTTCAAGAAAATTAATGATAACTACGGGCACGATGCCGGAGACGAGGTCCTGAAGAAGTTTTCCGAGTTGCTGGTCGGTTATGTTGGTGAAGGTGGGGTTGTCTGTCGTTTTGGTGGTGAAGAGTTCGCAATTTTGCTTGACGAAGTGGAGGCTGACGAGTTGGTTGGTTTTCTGGAAGATTTTAGAGCCCTAACCGAAGGTTTTTCAGTTAAATTTAAGGACCAGATTATAAATTTCACTGTTTCAATCGGTGCTACGGCAAATATGGATAGTTCTCTTACTGCTATGGTCAGCCGCGCTGATGAGAAACTTTATGAAGTTAAACGGTCGGGACGTAATAAAGTCCTTTGTGATTGGTAGTCGTTTCGAATTTTCGTACTTGTAAATCCGGCATGCATTAGCGTGACGGATTTTTTTATGTGTCGATTTTAAAATTGACTTTAAATAGCCGTTGTAGTGCGCTATACTTTATATAATAAGTACTAACGCTATTATGGCTAAAACCAAGGGGGAGATCATGCTGTCTAAGGAGGAATTTTTTAAGACCGGTGAAATTGTGAATCTCGCTGAAGCGGCTGTGCATGAAGAATTACAGGCTCTTATCGATAGGGCGGAAATTGAGTTTTGCCAATGTGATAAGTGTTTGTTTGATATCGCATGCGTGGTTTTAAATACTATTCCGAGTTTGTATTCTTCGAGTATTGCAGACAGGACTTACCCCAGCGCGGAGTTCAAGGCGGATTATGAAAAGCTAAAGAAGCTGGCTGCTGTGGAGATTCCTCAAGCCATTGAGCGTATCAGAGATAGGCTGCATCATTAGTTTTTTGCAGCGGAACATAATTATTTCTTTTTTTTGAAATGGTAATCGGTTAGTCTTTCATTACTTTTCATATAAATTGGATTGGGAACGGGTTGCTGTTTCAAAGGGTGATCCCTTTTGTCGAAATAATACTCAGGGGGAATTTGTGAAGTTATTAGTGAATGCGGATGCCACGAGGAAGGTCCCAGCGGTTTTTCTTGTTGTTTTGTTGTCTATTACAGTTTTTCTTGGCGGATGTTTCAGTGATGAAAAAGAGCAGCAGGCCGTGCAGGCTATGCCTGTCAAGGTAATTAAAGTCACAGAACATGAATTTCCGGTTATGGGTGAGTATGTTGCCCAGATTGAAGCTTTAAAGACTGTTGAGATTAAAGCCCGCGTTCAGGGACATATTAAAGAACGTACCTTCAATGAAGGGCAGAATGTGAAAGAAGGTCAGCTTCTTTTCGTTATTGACCCCCGTCCCTATAGGGAAGCTCTCATTAAAGCTGAGGCGGAACTGGCAAGCACCAAGGCAAGTCTTGCCAAGGCCAGCAAGGACTACAAGCGATTTAAAGCCCTGTTTGATCAGGGGGCGGTCAGCCGTGAGGAATTTGATTCCAAAATTACTGATAAGCAGGTTCTTGAAGCCAACGTAACCAATGCTGAGGCCCAAGTGGAGCAGGCAAAACTTGACCTTGGTTTCACTCAGATTGTGTCGCCTATGAACGGCATTATCGGTCGTACCCAGGTTGAGCCGGGAACTCTGGTTGCAGCAGAATCAACCGTACTGGTGACCGTTTCCGCCATGGACCCGGTATACGTTAACTTCAGTATTCCCGAAAAAGAATATCTTGTGGCTATGCGTGAAATGGAAGCAAAGAAGAAAGTAGGAAAACCTGAAGGGGCTTCTAATTTGCGGATCATTCTGGCAGACGGTGGTTACTATGAGTACAACGGAACCTTCAATATGGCTGACCGTGCTGTAGATTCCTCCACAGGAACTCTCGGCATCAGAGCTGAATTCCCGAACCCGGAGCAGATTCTGCGTGATGGGCAGTATGCCAAGGTCGTGGCCCGTTTGAAGAATTATCCCAATGCATTGGTTGTTCCTACCAGAGCTTTGCTTGATGTTCAGGGGCGTAAATCTCTTTTGACTGTTTCCAACGGTACCGTGGTAGAAAGGCCTGTAAAAGTAGAATATACCAATGACCGCAACACTGTAATTAAAAGCGGAATTGAGTCCGGTACCCTGATTATTGCTGACGGCGTGAACAAGATCCGTCCCGGCACTCCGGTTAAGGCTGAGATATCTGACGAAAGTTCCAAAATGGATAAATAGTAATCTTATTCAATATAGAAAATCTCCCTGCATAAGCGGGGAGATAATTTTTTTGCAGGAAGAAGCCATGGTCAATTTCTTTATCGACAGACCCATTTTCTCGTCCGTTATCTCCATCATTATTACGATGGTGGGTTTGCTGAGTATTTTTACCCTTCCGATCGCCCAGTATCCTGAGATTGCGCCGCCCACAGTGCAGATTGCCGCCCAGTATACCGGAGCGAGTGCGGATGTTGTGGAACAGACTGTTGCGGCCCCTATTGAGGAGCAGGTCAACGGTGCACAGGATATGCTCTACATGAATTCCATCAGTTCCAATGACGGGCGTATGGTGCTCAACGTTACTTTTGACCTCGGGCGTGACCTTGAATTGGCAACGGTTGATGTTCAGAACAGAGTCAGCCTTGCTACCCCCCAGCTTCCTGCTGAAGTCACCAAGTCCGGGGTAAGTGTTAAGAAGCAGTCTTCCAGTATGATCTGCGTTATTAGTTTGATTTCGCCGGAAGGAACATACGATTCCCTCTTCCTCAATAACTACGCGAAGATCAATCTGTTTGATGCTATTTCCCGTATCCCCGGTGTTGGTAGTGTCACCCTTTTCGGTGATCAGGATTACGGCATGCGTATCTGGCTGGACCCGGACAAAATGGCCCGTTTAGCAATTACTGCTGATGATGTAATTGCCGCAGTGCAGGAGCAGAACCTTCAGGCTCCGGCAGGTCAGGTTGGTCAGCCCCCGGCCTCCGCCGGGCAGCAGTTTCAGCTGAACGTGCGGGTAAAAGGCCGTCTTAGTGAACCTGAGGAGTTTGGCGGTATAATCATTAAAGCCAATCCTGACGGCAGTACTGTTCATATCCGCGATGTCGCCCGTGTTGAAATGGGTTCCAGATCGTATTCTGCTTTCGGCAGACAGGATGAACTCGATGCTGCAATGCTACTGGTTTACCAGCTCCCCGGTGCAAACGCCCTTGATATCGTGGAGAATGTCCGCGCTACCATGAAGGATCTTTCCCAGAGCTTCCCCGCCGGGATGAAATTTGACATTCCTTACGATACCACCCTGTTCGTAACAGCATCCATTGATGAAGTTTTGCAGACTCTTTACGAGGCCATGGCCCTAGTCTTTATCGTGGTTTTCATATTTTTGCAGAACCTGCGGGCGACCATCGTACCCATGATTGCGGTTCCGGTTTCCCTTGTCGGTACATTTGCTTTTTTTCAGGTTTTGGGGTTCTCCATCAACACTTTGACCCTTTTCGGTATGGTTCTGGCGATCGGTATTGTTGTTGACGATGCTATCGTTGTTGTTGAGGCCGTTCAGGCCAAGATTGATGAAGATGGGATGGATGCCAAGACAGCCACAAAGGAGGCGATGCAGGAAGTATCCGGGCCTATTGTGGCTACCACGGCGGTTCTGATTGCCGTGTTTGTGCCTGTCGCATTTATGGGCGGTATTACCGGACAGCTTTATCAGCAGTTTGCGCTGACCCTTGCTGTTTCGGTGGCGATTTCTTCGGTTAACGCACTGACTTTCTCCCCGGCAATGTCTGCTCTGCTGTTGCGGCCGCAACAGGAAATGCGCGGTCCGCTGGGCTGGTTCTTCAAGCTCTTCAATAAATACTTCAGCAAAGTTACTTCCGGCTATACCTCCAGTGTCAGGATCATTATTCGTAAATCTGTCATAGCACTCGGCATATTCGGGGTCTTGATGTTCGGGGCATATTCTCTGTTTCAGACTGTACCGACAGGATTTGTTCCTAACGAAGATCAGGGGTATTTCATGATCAACGTGCAGTTGCCAGAAGGTGCTTCCCTTGAGCGCTCTGACGCAGTAGCCAAGAAGGTTGAGGATATCCTGCGTAATGAACCCGGCGTGAAGACCTTCTTTGCATTGGGTGGCTTTAACCTGATTACCGGCGCGTACTCTTCTTATACCTCAACCCTGTTTGCCTCCCTTGATCCCTGGGATGAGCGTACTGACCCGCAGTTGCACGTTAATGCCATTCTCGGCAAGGTACAGCAGAAGGTGATGGGAATTCAGGAAGCCATGATCATCTGTTTTAACCCGCCGCCTATTAACGGTATCGGTTCCACGGGCGGTTTACAGTTTGAGTTGCAGGACCGTTCCGGAGGAACAGTTGAAGAACTTGCCCAGGCTGCTGATGATTACATGGCAGAATTGCGTAAACGCCCGGAACTGACTGGTATTTTCTCTACATTCAGCGCCAACGTTCCGCAGCTGTTTGTAGATGTTGACCGTGACAAGGTCCGTAAGCTGGGTATTCCGCTGAATGAGATTTTTACCGCCATGCAGACTTTCCTCGGCGGATATTACATTAACGATTTCAATAAATACGGCAGGACTTACCGAGTTATGGCGCAGGCGGATTCGGAGTTCAGGACCAGTCCTGAAGATGTTTCGAAGTTTCATGTGCGCGGTAATACCGGGAAGATGATTCCCCTCTCGACCCTGCTTAACCAGAAAAAAATATTCGGCCCGGAATATATCAGACGTTACAACCTGTTCAGGGCCATTGAGATAACTGCAGCTAACGCACCCGGATACAGTACCGGTCAGGCCATGGCTATTATGGAAAAGATCGCCCGCGATACTTTGCCAAGGGGGTATGGTTTTGATTGGACCAACATTGCCTATCAGGAAAAGAAATCCGGCGGGGAAATTATCATCATTTTCGCTCTTGCAGTTATGATGGTCTTCCTCGTTCTCGCCGCACAGTATGAAAGCTGGATTATTCCGCTGGCGATTGTTTTCGCTGTTCCGCTAGGTGTCTTCGGTGCAATCGCAGGTCAGTTCCTGCGGGGGCTGGATAACAACGTCTATGCCCAGATCGGGCTGATTATGCTGGTCGGTCTTGCAGCCAAGAACGCAATTCTTATCGTAGAATTTGCCAAAGCCAAATATGAGGAGGGTGTTCCGCTTGTGGATGCCGCTGTTGAGGCTGCAAAGCTGCGTTTTCGTCCCATTCTCATGACTTCTTTTGCCTTTATCCTCGGTGTTGTGCCGTTGGTTGTTGCGCAGGGGGCCGGTTCTGCAAGCCGTCACGCACTTGGTACTTCCGTGTTTGCGGGTATGCTCGCAGCGACAGTCCTCGGCGTGCTTTTCGTACCGCTCTTCTATGTGGTCTTAATCAAGATTAAGGAGAGAACGGAAGGCGTAGCAAAGCCGGAATCTCCTGAAGAATAAATTGTAATTTTTTCAGTTAATAAGAAATTAGAAGGCCCCGTTGGACATTCAACGGGGCCTTCTAATTTCTGCTTTTTAGTGGCCCTTATAGAAAAGCAGGGAATTGCCAGCCCCTTCCATGTAGAGCATTCCGTTTCTCTCCTGCATGGAATCGACTCTGTCCAACGCCTGCATGAATTTGAATTCCTGCAGGTTCATGTTTTTGGAGCAAAGTTTTTTGGTCATAGCCAATGGCCCGGTCCTGAATATCCCATTTACGTATGAATAGTTACCTCGAAAACTGTTGCAGCCTCCGGAACCGTAAATTTTACCGTTGCTGTCAAGGCGCATCCAGATGTGGGCAAATCCCTGTATTGGCTTTCCGTCAATATCTTCCGCAATCCACTTTATTTCCGTGGGGTCTTCATATACGGGGTAGTATGTCTGTTTTGGGGCGCAGCCTACGCTTAAAAGGAGAATGCCAGTTATTAAAGCTGAAAGGAAATATTTTTGCATGTTGGCAATTTTCATAAAAATTCCTCCATTCAAGGATTATACTTTTATATAAACTTTTTTGACAGATAAATTTCAAGTAAATTACGCGAAATATTTTAAATACCGCAGAGCATGTATCCTAGGATGAGGCCGCATTTACCGGAGCATGAAGAATAAAACTGTTTGTGTATTTTTGTGCGGGAACGATTTTCCCTGCCGTAGTAAAATTCGGCTATGGAGAGAGGGGTATAGCTGTTGCGGGCGGCAAAGTTCAGTAATTTAGGTGCACAGCAGTCTCCGGTTCCGGTGGGGATTCCTTTTGAACCGTAGATGATTTCAGGCATGGGGCGAACTTCTCCCCTGAAATTATGAATTTTGTAAATGGCGTGGATTTCACGCATCAGTTTTTGGGAAAGTTTTTTACGCCGGGACGAAAGTGCTGCATGTTCGGAAGTTCCGGTTGAGAGCTCTGACATCTCACGACCGATACTTTTGATTTCCCGTTCTGTTGATTCAGTCAGGTTCAGAAATTCCTGTGGATTGATGATCGGTTCCGCCCAGCCGGGGATTTCCCAATGACCGTTGTATTGGCCTGAAAATGCTTTGGCTGACCGCTTTTGCCCTAGTTTATCCAAATAGGTCATGACTCCGAACATTTGTCCACGGGCTTTGCCGAAAAGATAGTCTGTGGAGAAGTCTGGGTTTGCCTGTTTTATGGGGAGGTCAAAGTCAGCACGTCCGGTCTTGTCCAGCATGCTCATGAGTTCAAGGCAAAGTTGTATGCTTTTACCCGGTCCCAGAGTGTGGGTTTGATTACAGAGGACACAGTAGCCTGATGTTTTGGTTTTAATATTATCCGTGCCATGCATGTTGTGCCCTCTATATATTATAAAAACGGGGATGCGCTGTAGCACATCCCCGTTTATTTGCTTTTAGCCAGAACCTATGGCCCCGTTTATTGGCTGACGGAAAAACTGTTTTTTACTGGGAGATAGGTCCGTTGAAGACTACGGAAACGATTCCGTATTCGATCTTGCCTTTAGGTGCGTTTACGATAACCTCGTCGCCTTCCTCTTTGCCGAGCAGGGCTTTTCCGACAGGGGATTCAATTGAGATGATTCCTTTTTTGAAATCACTCTCGTCAGGTCCCATGATGGTGTAGGTCTTTTCATCACCGGTATCGATGTCTTCCAGTTCGACAGTTGCGCCGAATGTGATTTTGCTGCCGCCAAGGGTGTTCATATCTACTACGTTAAATTGCGGGATGCGGGATTCAATGTAGTTGATTTTAGCTTCAAGCATGCCCTGTCTTTCACGTGCAGCGTGATAACCGCCGTTCTCTTTCAGGTCGCCTTCTTCACGGGCTTCAGCAATCGCTTTGATTACTTCGGGACGTTCTTTCTTAAGAGCTGCAAGCTCTTCTTTGATTTTTGCAAACCCTTCTTTTGAAATGGGGATATTGCTCATTTCATAAACCTCTAATTATTCCGTCGTTGTCAATAAAAATGCAGCCACTGCCGAAAAGACTTTTACGGAAGTGAAGCTGCGTTGGGTACTTGGTTCGGGGCAACCAGTCAGTTGCTGAAGGTTCTGCGTAGAACATCCTCCGGGCTAGGTCAAGTCGCTTTTGTCATAAGATGAACAGTTTTGGCTTTTTTCTAATATCAATAATCGGTTGCGGTGTGTGTGGGCTTTTTCGGGCTTTTCGTGGTTCGCTTTTAATAAAGATAAAAATATAATTGTAGTGTTAATAACTTGGTTTTATTGAAATAATTTGTAAAAGAAAATTGTTTTTTTAAATGATTATTATCGGGTATAATCAACTTCAGTAATCTACTGTGTTTTTTAGAAGAGGTTTTTTAAGTGACGGAAGAGTTAAAAATTATCGCGAAAAAGGACATTAAGCCGGGGATGTTCGTCCAGAGTTATGGTGCCGGGACCTTTCGCGACCCTTTCGTTAAGGTTGAGAGGTTTATTGAATCCTTTGAAGATATCATTAAATATATTCCTGACGATATTGAGAAGGTCGAGATTGTTGCTGATAAAATCTTATGGACCGAAAGTCCGGAAAGTAAAAAACAAAGTACAGCCGATGAGGCGGCAGCATCTCTTTCCGCTGCGCTTCCGGAGTCAAGCAGGATTCACGAAGAGGCCCTCAGTTATGCCCGCAAGTTTATTGGCGATGTTCGCAATGGCAAATCTGTCAGACTCGAAGAGGCTGAGCCGATGGTGGGGAGTATCATAGACAGCTTGTCTACCAACCTGCCGGCAGCAGTTACATTAGCTTTTTTGAAAAAATTTGATGAATATACATATACGCATTGCATAAACGGTAATCTGTTCTCTCTTCTTTTGGGTAAAGATCTGGGCTTTGGTCTTAAGGAGTTGTATAAACTCGGCTTGGCCGCAATGTTTCATGATGTGGGCAAAGGCCGTATTCCCTCTCAAGTGCTCAATAAGCCCGGAAAGCTTACTAACGGTGAGTTTAAATTAATGAAAGAGCATCCAATGTTGGGGCTTACCGAGTTGAGGAAGATTAAAGGTTTGGACCTGTCTATCTTACGCGGAGTTGTTGAGCATCACGAGCGTGTAGATGGAAAGGGTTATCCTCGAGGTTTGGGCGGGGACAAAATTCATCCTTTTGCTAAAATTATCGCGATTGCAGATGTTTACGATGCTTTGACCAGTGTCCGTGTATACAAGAAAGTAATGACTCCGGCTAAGGCGTTGAGCTTAATGTTTAAGTGGAAGAGCTCTGATTTTGATACGGATTATTTGGATAGGTTTATTCGTATTATGGGCATTTATCCGCCCGGCACTTTAGTGCAGTTGGAAGATGGAAGATTTGCGCTAGTCCTAGAGACAAACGAGTCTTCTTCCTTAATGCCGAAGGTCAAGGTCCTTTATTCTAAGGCAAAAAAGCCTGTGCCTGCTGAGTGTATAGACCTTGCAGCTCAAGGTTCTGGCGGTAAAGAGATTAAAGTCCTCAGACAGCCTGATCCGAGTGAGCTTGGAATAGACATGCAGCAGCTTGCCCGATTTCTGGTGTAGCGGGATGCCTGTTCTTGAATCGGAGCCTGTTTGACTGATTCCGGTTTTTTGTTGACTAAAGATGACGTTAGGTTCATTTTCTGACAGAAGTTAGTCTTATAAAGAATAGAAAGGACAGAAATGATTCGCAAGCATGGAAATTTTGAAACAGTGCAGGATCGGGCAGATGTAACCAGAAGTGATATTCTGGATGCTGCTTTGGATGTTTTTTCAGAAAAAGGCTACGCCAAAGCCAATACCAAAAATATCGCTGCAGCAGCCGGGGTCGCAACCGGTTCTGTTTACCGCTACTTCAAGGATAAAAAGATCATTTTCATTGAAGTTATTAACTTACTCCAGGGGCGGATGGGTTTTGATATTTTTGCCAAAGCACAGACAATGCTTGACGAGGGTGCCTCATTTCGTGAAGTCCTGCGAATGCTGGCTGTTTATTCTGTAGAGTCCCACCGTAACAACCGTATGTTTTTCCGGGAGGTTATGGCTCTGGAAGCTACTGATGAAGAAATTTCAGCCATTGGAAAAGAACGGGACCGCAGAACCCATCAGAATCTTGTAGATTTTTTGGGGACCCAGAAGCGGCATTTGAAGGTTGATGACCTTGAAGCTGCAGCGGAGCTTGTTCATCTGGTCGTGGAAAAAGTTTCACATCAGGCTGTAGTTTTTGATTCTGACGTTGGGGAAGACCGGTTAGTCTACCAGATGGTTATGATGCTTGAGGGCTACCTCCTTGGATGCTAACCGCAGCGTATTAGATTACAAATTCCATTTCAGCGAAAAGATTATTTTCATCGTATAGGCCCGGATATCTGGCACTTATTTCTGTCATGGTTGCGAAATACGCATCCCAGCCCAGAACCTGAGCTTCTTTTTTTTTGTTTACGAAAATTTTAAATGTGGTCCCCTTGGAACATTTAGTCATGTTCAATTCCAATACCCCGGCAGCATTTGTTTCCAGCCAGACCGCAGACCACTCTGTGCGGTCGCCTTCTGTCTTTTTGTATTTTTCAAAATAAGCTTCAAATATCCTTTCTATGTCGGTGCGGTCCATCGGTTCTCTCCTTGTGTTTAGTCATGCATTGAGCATAACTTTTTTGTTTTAGAATGGGCAAGTCGTGTTCTTGTCCGCTGTTATTTTACCTCCCCTCTTTGTGTAGCTGTTTTGCTTACAGATTTGTAGGTAATTGCTATCGTCCGGTTGATGATTTTCCAAAAATGTAATTTTTGACATTTATGTCTTGAGTGTTGCTTTGCGCTGCATGAGGCGGGGCAGAAGCAGCTGTTCATAAGCCGGATTTGCGTCTTGCTAATTACGTAATCAATAATTTTAATGATGAATGGCTAATGTAAAAAAATCGTTTTTACCAATTGGTGAATAATTTGTACGCTGAAATTGTAACTCTGGGGTAAATGTCATTTTTGTGTTTTGTGTTTTTTAATAAAAGTCTTTAAAAACAATAAGTTGTTAGTGGTTTTGTCGGGTGCCCGAGGCTGCCTGCAGGTTTGGTTTTGAGGCGGGGTATAGGTGTTTTGAGGGTGAAAAAGGGGTGTTTTTTGATTTAAAAACTTCATTTTCGTATTTTTGTTTGCCAAAATTGTTTTTTTCTGACATTGTCAGACCACTAAATCGCTCTAGTCGTTAAAAAATGATCTTTATCTTCTGGTTTCGATTCAATTTCAGATTCCCTGAAAATAACGTTTGTGCCAATTTTGAGAGGTGGACCAGCTCAAAATGTTATAGAAGAATCGGCACACATTACTTAATTCGAAATATTTCCAGATTAGAGCCGCATTGGCTGATACATTTTTCAATTAAAAACATGTCAGCTGCCTGCCGGAAACCTCCCAGAGCTTCGGAACCGTCCGACTTCTGCCTCCCGGGCCGCTGTCCTGTTGAACCTTATAATCATGGAGTGAGCTGACAATATGTGCCGTTTATTTGCGCTTACAAGTCGCGATCCGATTTCACCCATGCTGGCCATCAATGCCCTTAATACAATGAAAGAAGGTCATGACGGCTCCGGCGTTGGTCTCTGCCTCAGAGGTCTGGGCGGTCGTTTTGAAGAAGAATTGCAGGGCTGTCCCATCCTTTCCGGTATTTTCACCGAAGCGGGACTGCGTAGATTGGAACAATACACCATGGACCACGGTTTCAAGTCCCAGTACAGCATTCTTTACACACCCGAGACTGAGCCGCCGGAAGGCACACCTGTCCGCGGCACATACGCAGCTATTGCTTACAAGGTTCCCAAGGGGTGGAAAGAACTTACCCCTGAACAGCAGGGCCAGAAGCTCGTCCAGATGAGATTGGACCTTCGCCGTATGGGCGAAGATGATGGCGATATCATGGTTTTTTCTTTCTGGCCTGATACCATCATTGTAAAAGAAGTCGGTGATCCCCTTGAGATCGGCGAGTGGCTCCAGCTCGGTTCCAACCGTAACCTCTATGCCCGCCATATTCTGGCTCAGGGCAGACAGAACACCAACTACGCCATCAACCTCTACGCCTGCCACCCATTCTTTATAGAAGGTATAGCCACCATGACTAACGGTGAAAACACAGCTTTTATCCCCATTAAGGAATATCTGCAGTCCAGAAATGTAACCGGATACTCCGGCTATCAGTCTGACTCCGAGGTGTTTACCCATATCGCCCATTATACCACCAAGCGTCTCGGTCTTGATATCAGTGCCTACAAGCACATCATTACTCCGCTTATGGATCACGAAATGGCTGACCATCCGGATCGCGAATTCCTCGCGACCCTGAAGCGCTCTTGCCGCAAGATGATCATTGACGGACCTAACTGTGTAATCGGAACCCTTGATGACGGTTCCATGTTCATGGTTCAGGACCGGAAAAAGCTTCGTCCCGGCATTGTGGGCGGTAAAGACGGCATCTACGCCTTCTCATCCGAAGTCTGCGGCATCGATGCTGTCATCCCTGACCGCGATAAGTCCAAAGACTTCCAGCCTATGCACCTCGATACAGTAATCGTCGGACCCGACTGCAAGGAGATACAGACATGCTCACAGAAAGACCAATTACCCCGTCAACTTTAGGCGTTAAAGACCTGGACTGGCAGATCAAGTGGGACAAGGAACTCTGTACCCAGTGTGGTCGCTGCACCACAGTCTGTCCTGTCAATGCTATTGAACTCGGCGTATTCCGCAAGCGTGAGATCATTACTCCCGCTGGCCTGCTGAAGAAGGCCGAGAATAAACATACCGTTTTTTACGGCATCCGCCAGAAGACTGATCCGGCATACGGTTGTATCGGCTGCTCCATGTGCAACATGGTCTGTCCCAACAACGCCATTCGTCCTGAGCGGGCAGAAGGCTCCACCACCCAGAAATTCCACAATGATCGCGGTGGTAATCCCCGTACCCGTGGTGGACGCCGTAACTCCGGCGAATCCCTGCTGGACCAGATTAAGTTCATGCGTATTTCCATGCTCACCGACCCCGCACTTGATGCAGGTCGTCATGAATTCCGCCTGAACACACTGCTCGGTCGTGTGCAGTCCCCGGAAGAAAGTCTCAAGACTTATCAGGAACACGGCTGGAAGCCCCCGGTCCGTGAAATCTACCCGCTGGTTATCGGCGGCATGTCTTTCGGGGCTATGTCGCCAAACATGTGGGAAGGTTTGCAGATGGGGGTGGCCTACCTGAACGAAGAGTTGAACATGCCTGTGCGGATTTCCACAGGTGAGGGTGGTTGCCCCCCCAGACTGCTCCGTTCCCGCTTCCTCAAATATGTAATTCTCCAGATCGCATCCGGTTACTTCGGCTGGGATGAAATTATCCACGCCATTCCCGAGATGAAGGTCGATCCCTGCGCAATCGAGATCAAGTACGGTCAGGGCGCAAAGCCCGGTGATGGCGGACTGCTCATGTGGTACAAGGTTAACAAGCTAATCGCTGCAATTCGCGGTGTTCCCGAGCGCGTCAGCCTGCCCAGTCCCCCGACCCACCAGACCCAGTATTCCATTGAGGAATCCGTTGCGAAGATGATCCAGTCCATGAGTATGGCCTGGGGATTCAGGGTCCCGGTTTATCCCAAGATTTCGGCTTCTTCCACATCTCTGGCGGTTCTCAATAACCTGACCCGTAACCCCTACGCCGCAGGTCTTGCCATTGATGGTGAAGACGGTGGTACCGGGGCGGCATACAACGTCTCCATGAACCACATGGGACATCCCATAGCCAGTAACCTGCGCGATTGTTACAACGCTCTGGTTGTTACCGGTAAGCAGAACGAATTGCCTCTTATCGCAGGTGGCGGTATCGGTAAATCCGGCAACCTCGCTGCCAACGCAGCTGCGCTGATCATGCTCGGTGCTAGTGCCGTTCAGGTCGGTAAGTACGTAATGCAGGCCGGCGCAGGCTGTCTCGGTTCTGAAAAAGACCGCTGCAACGTATGTAACATCGGCGTATGTCCCAAGGGTATTACTTCTCAGGATCCCAGACTTTACCGTCGCCTTGATCCCGAAAAGGTCGCCGAAAGGGTTGTTGACTTCTATCTGAGCTTTGACACTGAAATCAAAAAGATCATCGCCCCTCTGGGCCGCTCCACATCACTGCCTATCGGTATGTCGGATGCGCTTGGTATCAGTGACCGTGATGCTGCTGACAGACTCGGCATCAAGTACGTGGTTTAACAACAGCTCACGATCTACGGAGATTTAAAATGGCAACAGAAAAAATATGCATCAGCGGTCTTGAAGAAGGCACCCGTATTGAATCACGCATCCTTGAAGAGCGGATTCAGAAAGCGGTTGCCGATGGAGCCCGCAAGCTTGAAATAGACGCCATGGGCCAGCACGGCATTGGCGGACGACTCTGGATTTCTAAAAAAGAACCCATTGAAATTGACGTTATCGGTACCTCCGGTCAGCGTCTCGGTTCCAAGGGCTTTCCCGGTACTGTAATCAACGTTCATGGTTCTGTTTCAGATGATGTCGGCTGGCTTAACGCCGGTGCGGAAATCATTGTTCACGGCAATGCTTCCAACGGCGCATGTAATGCCATGGCACAGGGTAAGGTTATCGTTAACGGCGATATCGGTGCCCGTGGTATGACCATGACCAAAACCAACCCCCGCTTTGATGAACCGGAACTCTGGATTCTCGGCGGTGTTGGTGACTACTTTGCTGAATTTATGGCTGGTGGTACCGCTGTAGTCTGTGGTCACGAAGCCCAGAATCCCGAAAACGTGCTCGCATTCCGTCCCTGTGTCGGTATGGTTGGCGGTCGCATTTTCGTACGCGGACCTCACGGTGAATTCTCCACAGCCGATGCTATCCTCGAACCCATCACCGATGAAGATTGGGAATGGTTGACCGGTAATCTTAAAGACAACCTTGCCAAGATCGACCGGGATGAACTTTATGATACCCTGACAGACCGCAAGGAATGGCAGCTCATCCGTGCCAAGTCTCCCTTTGAGAAGACTGGACGTAAGCGTCGTTCCATGTCTGAGTTCCGTTCCGAAGTCTGGGACGGCGAGCTTGGGCAGGGCGGTCTTATCGGTGATCTGACCGACCTTGACCGTTCCCCGATTCCGCTGATTACCCATGGTGAACTGCGCAGATACGTTCCGGTCTGGGAAAACCGTAAATATCAGGCTCCCTGCCAGTCCGCATGTCCTACCGGAATGCCGGTTCAGAAGCGTTGGCAGCTGGTCCGTGACGGCCTTGTTGATGAAGCTGTGGACCTTGCCCTTGCATATACTCCTTTTCCCGCGACTGTTTGCGGCTACCTTTGCCCCAACCTCTGTATGGAAGGTTGTACCCGCGGCGTGAAAGACATGCTTTCCGTTGACATTACCAGGCTTGGTCGCGACGGGGTGAACAGTCCCGCACCCGAGCTTCCGCCCCTTTCCGGTAAGAAAGTAGCGGTTATCGGCGGTGGCCCCGCAGGTATTTCTGTCGCATGGCAGATTCGCCGCAAAGGTCACGAAGCAGTTGTTTATGACATGGCCGACAAGCTCGGCGGTAAGATCACTTCCGCCATTCCTTCCAGCCGTATTCCCAAGGAAGTGCTGGACAGCGAGCTTGAGCGTGTCGCCAAGGTCATCCCGCATGTTCACATGCAGAAGAAGCTCACCGCTGATGACTTTGCAGAACTGCGCCAGAACAACGATGCAGTAGTGCTGGCTATCGGTGCCCAGAAGCCGCGCATCATCCCTATTCCCGGTCATGAGCGCATTACCCCGGCCCTTGATTTCCTCAAGGATGCCATGAAAGGTAAGGCAAAAGTGGGCGAGAAAGTGGTTATTATCGGTGCCGGTAACGTTGGTTGTGACGTTGCTACCGAGTGTTCCCGCCTCGGTGCCAAGGATATTCTGCTTATCGATATTCAGAAGCCTGCTGCTTTCGGTAAGGAACGTGAAGAAGCTGAGCACGTTGGCGCCAAGTTCCGTTACCCTTGCTTCACTCAGGAAGTTACTGAAGAAGGCGTGGTCCTCAAGTCCGGCGAAGTTCTCACGGCTGACACCGTGATTATGTCCATCGGCGATACCCCGGATATCGAGTTTCTGCCGGACACAATCGCGCTTGATCGCGGTCACATCGTGGTTAACGAAGATTATCAGACCACAGAACCCGGTGTTTACGCCATCGGTGATGCTGTGCGACCCGGCCTGCTGACCCATGCTATCGGTCACGGTCGCGAGACTGCCGAGACCATCGATGAAATATTCTGCGGCAAGCGCCCCCACGCAGAACCCAAGGAAGTTATTGATTACAAACGCATGACTCTCGAATACTTTGATCCGCGCATCACCCATTTTAAGGATGTTCAGGAATGTGCTCAGGAATGTTCTTCTTGCGGTTCCTGCCGTGATTGCGGCCTCTGCGAAACAGTCTGCCCACAGGCGGCGATTTCCCGTCAGAGCAAAGAAGGCAAAGACTTCGAAATGGTCTGTGATCCTGAAAAATGCATCGGTTGCGGTTTCTGCGCCAATGTCTGCCCCTGCGGTATTTGGAATCTCGTTGAGAACAGCCCCATGGGATAATATAAGCTATTAAAGGATGGGAGAGCCGGGTGGGCCGGCAAACCTGTATGGATTCTAAGGAAAGCCCTGTTGATTAGGTTCAGCAGGGCTTTTATATTTGCTGATGCGGCGACTCTCCGGGGGGCTGTGCTGCTCTCTATATCTGTAAGACTGGAGCAGGAAGCTCTCGCCTAACGGCTATAGGCCGGAAACTTTTGGGAAAAGTTTCTCTGGACTCTTCAAAACTTTTTATGAGGGCTTCGCCGCCTGTGTATTCGCATGCCGTTCCGGAAAGATACATGCGAAGTAAACTGAAAGGTTTTGAAAGGGATGGCGTATGGGGAAGACATTCATAATCTAAAACAAAGGCTCAATTTCAAATTCCATTTTTTCTTTGGTCTTGGGGTGCTCGAAGCAGATATATCCGGCATGCAGCTTGAGCTGTCCGGGGGCGGTGCCGGAGCCGTAGAGGCGGTCTCCCACGATGGGACAGCCTAGGCCCTGCGGATGTGCGGAATGTACGCGCAGCTGATGAGTGCGACCTGTATGCGGAGTAAATTCCACGCGGGTCTTGCCGTCCCTAATGCTGAGCTTGCGCCAGTGGGTGATACCCAGCTTGCCGTGGACCGGATCGTAGACCTGATAGGGGCGGTTGTAGGGATCCAGGCGGAAAGCCATCTCAATTACACCGCTGTCTTCCTTCACAATGCCGTCAAGCAGGGCGATGTAGCGTTTTTTTACCTGCCTTTTCTGGAACTGTTCTACAAGTTCTCGTACCGCACGCGCAGTGAGACCGAGCACCAGCAAACCGGAAGTATCCATATCCAGTCTGTGGACTGTAGGGAACTTACGGCATTCAGGGAACATCCTCTGCACTCTAGTTACCACGCAATCCTGATTCTCAGGTCCGCGTCCGGGTACAGAAAGGAGTCCGCTGGGTTTATTAACCACCACTATTTTGCGGTCCGCATAAACAATATCTAGAAGTTTTTCGTCGCTCATGGACTCTTAATCCGTTTTTTAGGGCAAAAAATCAACTATCAAGTTTTTCGATATTATCGATAGTTTTTATTTTGATTCATTGATCAACCATGATGCTAAGAAAAATGCTCGATTCAGAACCGTCGCTGGTGAATTGTGCGCTTCTTGAAGTCAATTAACCTGACTAGGGTGTAAAAAACCATAATTACAGTGTGTTAAGCCGAAGGAAGCACTGCCTATGGTAATTCTTCTCTTCTGGGGTATGAAATGTGTTGGTTTGAATCCAGATTCAGTGCCAATTTGGGGCAGTAAAATGGTATTACGAAAATAAAATTGTTATCCATATGTCAAAAAAATGGTTGTGAAAAAAATATCTATAAGCAATATGAGGGGTTAAGGAGTATTTTGTACAAAATTTCACAAATAGCTTATTTTTTTGATTGCATAATCAAATTGAGAGGACTATTACTTGATCAACGGATCAAGAACAGGTCCTCTTAGAAAAAATGGCCGCACAAAAGTTCGGACGTTTTCATAAAGGTAAAAATAGATTTTTATAAATAAGGTTTCAAATCTTTAACTTCCACCTGATGGTGGGACGGGTGATAAGAGATGAAAAAAATGAGCGTACTTTTTCTTTTACTCCTCGTAATCGTGGCGGCTGCAGCAACTTCTGAAACTCTGGATTTCAAATCCAAGGATGTGACCACCGTTGCTGAAGCGCGTGTTTCCGGCGCAGATACCAAAGCTGTTGTAAAGGGACACATAGTCAGAAAGATTAATGACAATAAATATGTATTTCAGGACAAGACCGGTGAAATCATCATCGACCTCAGCCCGAAAGCGGGATCCCTCCCCGTTGACGCAAACGCTGAGATCGAGATTGAAGGCAGGGTCGAGCAGGACCTCGTCTTCGCCGGAATCGAAGCCCAGAAAATATCCGTTATCAACTAAAACGGACCTCACAGGAATAACTATTCCGCACCAGAAAGGTCGCTAATCCGACTCCCTTGAATCTGAATTGTCAGCAGTTTTCAAAGCCGCGTCCGAGGACGCGGCCTTTCTGTTTTAAGGGCCCTGAAACTTAGTGTATGCTTTGTTTTCGGGGTCTTTTGTTTGGCCGTAGGGATAGTCTTGTTCTGTCGTTTATTAGGCATGGGGAATTTGTTTGGGTTTTACTTATGTGTATAGGGCTGCCGGCGACTTTCCGGCTAGTAGGCGGCAGGGTTGTGAAGTTTCGTAGGGTGGACTGCTAACTGAAATACGGGCCGCACATTTCCTTGATGGTGCTGATGATTTTATCTTTGGAGATAGGCTTGGTCAGGAATGAATCGCACCCCGCATCAAGGATCTTTTCTTTTGCTTCAGTCAGGGCATGGGCTGTGAGTGCTATGATCACGCTGGGCTTTCTCTCCGCCCTGCTTTCCCAGTCCCTGATTTTGCGGGTGCATTCGTAGCCGTCCATAATGGGCATTTCAATATCCATTAAAATAAGGTCAAAGCTTTGCACACTGGCTTGGCCGAACCCTTCTTCACCGTTATGGGCTATGGTCAGCTTATGGGGAAGGTCTTTGAAAAACAGTTGGATCAACATGCAGTTGGCTTTGTTGTCTTCAACCAGAAGAATGTCGAGAGGGCGAATACGGCCAGGAGGCTGAACTGGCGCAGGGTGCAGTTCCGGTGACTTGCTAAGTGCTTTTTTTGCCGCATTTTCAAGTGAATGCATATCAAGCGGAGCCAGCAGGATGCAGCCATCGAACTCAACGTTGTGATTCTGCCCCACGGTGGTGTCCAAGATCAGTTTTTTCTCATCAATTTCCATGGACCGCAGTTCATCCAGAGTGTGTTGCAGTTCCCAATTGTGGATGTTGCCGCGCACAATTACCAGATCATAGGGCGAGTTTAATTCAATGCTGTTTTCAATAAAACTGCGGCCTTCTTCCATGCTCTGGGCTTTGTTGATTCTTTTGGTCCGCGTGCTCATGCGAAGAGCTAAAGCCTGCCGGGAGTAGTCCTGATCATTTATCAGGAGCACTGACTTGCCGCGCAAAGGTGATGTCTCAATAGAAATACGCGGATCTTTTTCAAAGGGCAATTCCAGATGGATGGTTGTTCCATAGCCTTTGGTGCTTTCAATCCATATTTTACCGCCCATGGCTTCGCAAAGGGACTTACAGATTGAAAGTCCCAATCC
>DDLU01000010.1 GCA_002340305.1 Desulfovibrio sp. UBA2564 | reverse complement strand
AATTATCTCCGAAAGTCGAGTCTTTAACATTTCGGAAAAGTATTTTGTATTGTGAGTAATCGGAAAAAAAATCATGCCCGCCCAAAAAGACAATAAACAGGCCGAGCACGGTCAGCCCTGCAAGAGCGGCCAAAGCGGCCTTGATCATATCGGCAGCCGAGCTGCGCGGATTGAGTACCATTTCATATCTCCCCTAATCAGACCCGGCTTCGGAATTTCACGGCCCTTTCCATACTGTGGTCTATTTCCGTGGGCCTGCGCTCCAGAAAATCTATGATGTATTCATCATCGGACTGCTGCAGCCCTTCAACATCTCCCTGATAAAGACAACGCCCGTTGTGCAGAACCACCACATGATCAGCAATGTTGAACAAGCTATCCAGATCATGGGTCACCACCACGGTGGTCACATGAAAAGTTTCCTTGAGCTTGAGGATCAGCTGATCAAGATCAGCGGCAGTGATTGGATCAAGACCTGATGACGGTTCATCACAAAGCAATGTCGTTGGGTCCATGACCATAGCTCTGGCTAACCCCGCTCTTTTACGCATGCCGCCGGAAAGCTGGTTAGGGAAGTAATGCATAAAATCCCCCAGCCCGACCATGCGCAGTTTCATCTGCACGACTTCCTCAATAATCGAGTCCGGAAGTTCCGTATGCTCTTGCATTGGCAGGGCTACATTCTCGCCGAGAGTCAATGAACCGAGCATGGCACCATCCTGAAAAAGAACGCCCATTCTAGTCCTGATCTGCTTGTACTCTTCGCCGCTGTCCAAGTCGGTCAGATTGGTATCCCCCAAAAATATTTCCCCTGACACCGGGGTATTCAGCCCAAGGATATGGCGAAGCAAAGTGGACTTGCCGCAGCCCGATCCACCGAGAATCACGCTGATCTTTCCGGCGGGCAGCACAGCATCCAGATCCTTCATGAGCACCTTGCCCGGATAACCGAGACTGAGCTTCTTGAGCGTTATGTCCTGCGCAACCCTTGAAAATTTCATGATCCACTACCGGAATAAAAAATTGAGTGCCGTAAAAAACAGGTCCAGCAAGATTATCATAAATATGGAGATAACGACAGAATTGGTTGTCTTGCGACCGACATCGGCTGCCCCCTCACGGGCGAGGAAGCCCTGCCAGCATCCGATGATCGTAATTGCCACGGCAAAGCCCCCGGCCTTAACCAGACCGGCCAGTACGTCGTGCAGCTTCAAAAACTCAACCGTGTTGTTGAAATAGGTGACTTCATTAATTCCAAGGGCAATGGCGGAAAAGGCTCCACCGGAAAAGATACCCACAAAATCAGCCCAGACAGTCAGGCAGGGGACCATGATCAGCATGGCGATAAGTTTGGGAAGCACAAGAAAACGGACCGGTTCAATACCCATAACTTCAAGGGCATCGATTTCTTCTGAAATCTGCATGGTGGCGATTTCTGCAGTAAAAGCAGCGCCGGAACGACCGGTAACGATGATAGCGGTGAGCAAGGGGCCCAGCTCACGGATGATGGTCACACCGACAAGGTTGGCCACGTAGCTGATGGCCCCGACCTTTTCCAGTTGCTGGGCGGATTGAAGAGCGAGAATGATGCCTGTACAGGCAGAGATGACACTGACGATGGGGATTGAATCCGCCCCCACCGAGGCCAGATCACGTAAGAGTCTTTTACGGTAAAAGGATTTCTTATTTCCGGGTTTAAGACGCAGGCAGCCGAGGAGTCTGGAAACCATCCAAGCGAGAACCTGTAATCCATTCATCCCGATCAACTCCCCATCCGGTCAAAGGACTTAAAATCTAGTCCATACCGAACAATGACTTTACCTGCGTAAGATTTAACAGCCTGTCCACCTGATCAGTTACAGCGATTATCTTAACAGAACGCCCGTCCTTATCCAGAATCCTGCGCAGCTCTATCAGTGAAGCAAGCCCCGAGCTATCCAGATATTCCAGTTCTGAAAGGTCCACCCGTACTTCACCGGACGTCTGCTTTACAAAAGCATGCATTTCATTTCGCAAGTCAGGGGTTCCGGTAAAATCTACTTCACCGCTGACTTTGATCAGAACCTCTTCGATTGAGGATTCCATTTTCCAACCTGCCCCCATAAAACATCTCCTTACTGCTCCAATCAAGCAGCTCTAAGCCCTGAATATTTCAACTACGGTTGTATCATCATTGGGAGGGGTGTCGCCTCTCCAGTCGGCAACGGCCTTGAGAAGCTTCTCCCCGGCGCGTGGCGCGCCAACCTGCTTGAGGGTCTCAACCATACGTTCTTCACCGAAAAATTGTCCATCACCGGCACGCGCCTCATCAACACCATCGGTAACGATGATCAAGGACTGCCCTCTATCCAGATGGAAATCATTTGTGCCGAAATCTCCATCATCGAGAATCCCTACAGGCAACCCAAAGGGACGCTCAAGAGGATCGGCCTTTCCTGCGCTGACCAGTAACGGTGAGGGGTGCCCTGCCACTGCGTATTCGCATTTTCCGGTTTCAGGGTAATAGCGTAACAGAACCATGGTCGCGAAGACTTCGCCGCCCATAAATTCATAAGCACCTCTGTTTACCGCCTTGAGCATCTCACCGGGAGTTCGCTCAACCAAGGCTTCGGCCCTGATGCGGGTCCATAAAGCGGACATGATCAAAGCAGCGGGAAGACCCTTACCGGACACGTCAGCCAAATAAATATACCAGCTTCCATCAGAATTGGGTATAAAATCGTACAAATCCCCACCAACAAACTGGGCCGGGACAGAACTGCCCCAAATAAGGTTTTCACCTTCAAGCTCAGGCTGGCGAGGATTGAATTGTTTCTGGAGGCGGGAGGCGGCTTCGAGTTGGGTTTCAAATTTCTGCTGATTAAGGCGTTGCAGCATAAGTTCAGAGCGAACCAATGCCACCCCGGCAAGATGACCGAAACTTTCAAGCAGTTCTTTGTCTTCCCGACCGAAACAATCCTTATCAAGAGAATTTAAAACCTGAACAACGCCAAGTAATTTATCCTGATGGATGATGGGAGTACAAAGAATACACCGGGTCACAAACCCGGATTTCTTATCTGCGACTTTGGAAAATCGTTCATCGTTCTGGGCATCGACCACATTCAAAGCTTCGCGATGCTCTGCAACCCATCCGGCTATCCCCTGCCCCATGGGCAATTCAAATCCGGTTTTCAGGTTCTTCATAGCCTTGTCGCCGAGCATATCATTCATGGCCCAAGCAAATTCCAGAACGTTTTTATCCTCATTGTACAACAGGATTGAGGAAGCTTGTGCACCAGTGACATCCTGCGCCAGCCGTAAAAGCTGAGGCAGAAGATCAACCAAAGATTCAATACTGGCCAAAACCTGATTGGCCTGAATCAATTTCTTCAGCCTGTTAGCCTGTGTGTTCAAAACTCCCCCCCCGATCACCCGTAAATTTAAATAGAATAACCAGAGTACACGATTTCAAGCTGTTTTGAAATTATACTCTCCTATTCACTCCAGACATTAACTTCCGGCTTGGGCCAGTTGCGCACAGCTTCAGCCAATTCATCAACAGATGCAGTGGCTGCTCCAACCTGCCCGACAACTATTCCGGCAGCATAGTTTGCCAGAACAGCGGAAGCAAGCGAATCAAGACCGGCTGCAAGGCCGAGTCCGAGGGTTGCAATAACCGTATCCCCTGCCCCGGTAACATCGAAAACCTTGCGCGCAAATGTAGGCACATGTTTGACCACGTCACGGGATTCAAAAAGGGCCATACCGTCACCGCCAAGGGTGATCAGCAAATGAGTGGGGTCGATGCGGTCAAAAAGTCTGCGTCCGGCTTCAAGAACATCTTTCTTGGTTTTAACCTGCATGTTCGCGCCTTCCCCGGCTTCCTTGGAGTTGGGGGTTAGCAGACTGACAGACTGGTAACGGTCATAATTAACGGTTTTAGGATCAACAAGGATATGCGGTTTGTGACTCTTCTTATCCAGCAGAGCCCAAAAACGATCAAAAAATGTATCGGAGAGCAGCCCCTTTCCGTAATCGGAAAGGATCACCACCTTATAATCACAAATTTCCCGCTCAAGAAACTCAAATAGCTCATCCATTAGTGATTCGGCAAAATCATGTGTCTTTTCCCGGTCCACCCTGACCATCTGCTGATTATGAGCCATGACGCGCGTTTTCTTGGTTGTCGGGCGATCGTCAGCCTCATATAAAGAGTAAGTAATATTGGATTCGTAGCAGAGCTTTTCAAAAACCCGTCCTTCCCCGTCGTGACCGACAAACCCGGTCAGATGCGGTTCTCCGCCGAGAGCGGAGATGTTACGGGCAACGTTTCCTGCTCCACCGAGCAGGTATTTCTCTTCAGTAACCTGAACAACTGGTACCGGGGCCTCAGGTGAAATACGCTCAACAGAACCGATCACATAATGATCAAGCATCACGTCCCCGATAATGAGTACCTTACGGTCTTTCAACTCCGGGAGAATGCTTAAAATTTTATTATCCATTCTTTTCTTTTCCTCTAAGAACGAAGTTCAAGGATAGCAACCAGACGCTCAAGCTCTTCCTCATTAGCGTAGCTGATAGTCATCTTACCTTTTTTTTGGGAACCACTAAAACTCACCTTTGTTTCAAGGGCGGACTCAAGACGGCCCTTGATTCTCTCAAGATTTTCATCAACCTTTTTGGGTTCCTTCTGATTGTTTTTCTTTGCCTTTGGCTTGGCAACAACATCCCCTTCAGGAAGCTCACCATGTTCTTTAAAATATGTTGCAGCACCTTCGCATTGGCGAACGGACATGCCGCTGTGCATGAGTCGTTCAAAGAGTTCATCACGGGCATCATCATCACCGACCGCCATGAGAGCCCGACCGTGCCCTGCGGAGATTTTACCGTCACCGATCGCCTGCTGGACCGGTTCTGTGAGAGTCAACAGACGCATTGAGTTTGAAAGAGCAGAACGGCTCTTGCCGACCTGACCGGAAAGCTGTTCCTGACTCAGACCGAACTTGGTGATCAGTTCCTGATATCCCTTAGCTTCTTCGATAGGGTTAAGATCTTCACGCTGCAGGTTCTCGATCAAAGCAATAGCCATGCTTTCGAGGTCGGTCATTTCTTTAACCAGAGCGGGAATTTCACCGAGACCTGCGAGCTTGGAAGCACGCAAACGACGCTCCCCGGCAACCAATTCAAAGCGATCCTTGCGTCCGGGAATAGGGCGCACCAGAATAGGCTGAAGGACACCTTTTGCCCGAATGGATTCAGAAAGATCTTTCAATGCCTCTGGAGAAAACTCTTTACGCGGCTGGTTAGGGTTAGCCACAACCATATCAATATCGATCTTCCGGGCATCAATTGATGACTCAGAGATTAAGTTTTCATCATCGCCTTTGCCGCCACCAAGAAGGGCATCAAGTCCCCTTCCTAAACCGCCAGTGACACCTGCCATGGATTTTCTCCTTATGTTTTCAGCACCGCTCAGGCGGGCCTGATAATATTTCCTTTGACTTGATCGCTACCGTGATTATTGTATCCCGAACTCATCACTAAAACGACATCGGAGGCTACATGTCTAAACACGATGATAATCTTACAGAACTTTTCGATAAAAACGGAAACCCGATTGGTGCCCTGCTTACAGCAGACCTTTGGGTCAAAGTTAAGCCCATGATCAAGGACCTGCTTCCCAAGGAAGATCAACCGGAACGCCCTGAACCTATCGGAGAATGGGAGACCCTTAAAGAATACTGGGACTTCCCCTACCCGGTTGATACCGATGTCCACTGTGAACTATGCGGCAACAAGACCGAAGATTGGGGAAAAGATGAACCCCGTAAATTTAGGCTCATGTCCTGCAACCTCGGCGGATTGGTTTCATTTAAATGCACCGGGTGCAATGCACGCGTTGTCAAAAAACATTTCAAAGATGAAATTACCGTTGAATGCACACCTTTCATTGAAAAAAAAGATACTAATTACGAAGCTCGTTACAAATAGCACCTTCAAGATAAAAAACTAAAGGCCGGCAGAGATGTCGGCCTTTTTTATTTCATTAACTAATCTTCGCTGTGTCTTTTTACAACTTCCTGCGCCAGACTGAGATAGGCCATAGCCCCGTTGGATTTAGCGTCATAAGATATAGCCGGTTTTCCAAAACTTGGAGCCTCTGAAAGTCGCACATTTCGCGGAACAATCGTTTCAAAAAGACTATCCGGAAAGGCTTTACGCACTTCATTTTTCACCTGTCTGGCAAGCCTGTTACGCTTGTCGTACATGGTCAGCACCACGCCGAGCACAGACAGATCAGGATTCAATCTTTTCTTGACCAATTCAAAAGTCATCAAAAGCTGAGCTACCCCCTCAAGGGCATAATATTCTGTTTGCAGCGGGACCAGCAACTCTTTGGCTGCGCAAAGAGCATTAACGGTCATCAGCCCAAGTGATGGCGGGCAGTCAAAGATTATATAATCATATTCTCCATCAACTGTTTCGACGAGATCTTTCAGGTAATATTCACGTCCCATCTTGTCTATAAGTTCAATTTCTGCACCGGCTAAATCCTGACTTGCAGGCATAAGCGAAAGATATGGAATATCTGTTTGGTATATTGCTTCCTTTGCTCTCTCAGGATTGAATAAAACAGAGTATACATTTTCTCTGGAGTCACCGGGATAGAAACCAAGCCCGCTTGATCCGTTCCCCTGTGGGTCGCAATCAATGAGCAGAACCTTTTTTTCCATCACAGCAAGGGAAGCGGAAAGATTGATAGAGGTAGTAGTTTTACCTACCCCACCCTTCTGGTTGGCCACAACAATTCTCTTTGCCACTTGAAACCACCTTGTTCATGAGATTTCAATTTTTTCATGTTTCACGTGAAACATATCAACCAAGTTGACACAAAAACAACATCGCCAAACTAGTCTGAAAAAAAGTTTAAATCAAGAAAAGCGACATAGAAAAAGGGTCGTTAAAACCGGAATATCAGCTAATAATCAGCAACAAATAATGAATAAATGAAACATTTCGAAAACTTAAAAAACAAGAAAATTAAATGATCATCACAAAAAAAAGGCCACTCCAAGAGCGGCCTTTAGTAATCTATATGGATCTAGAAACTAAACGTTGTAGTAACCTCTGTACCACTCAACAAACTTGGCGATACCTTCTTCAACGGTAGTTTCAGGCTTGAAGTCAACGTCACGAACGAGGTCATCAACGTTGGCATAAGTAGAAGGAACATCGCCTGCCTGCAAAGGCATCATGTTCTTGTCCGCTTTCTTGCCGATGCACTCTTCAAGCACTTCGATGTAACGCATAAGCTCTGTGGGCTGGTTGTTACCGATGTTGTAGATACGGAAAGGAGCGGGACTTGTTCCCGGATCAGGAGCATCCCCATTCCAATCAGGATTAGGAGTAGCTGTGTTCTTCATTACTCGAACAACACCTTCTACGATATCGTCAATGTAAGTGAAGTCACGGAGCATTTTACCATGGTTGAAAACATTGATGGGCTTATCTTCAAAAATTGCTTTAGTGAAGAGGAACAGCGCCATATCCGGTCTACCCCAAGGTCCGTATACGGTGAAGAAACGGAGGCCGGTAGTAGGCAGATTGTAGAGGTGGCTGTATGAGTGCGCCATCAGTTCGTTGGACTTCTTGGTCGCTGCATACATGCTGATGGGGTGGTCCACATTGTCGTGTACGCTAAACGGCATGTTTGTGTTCAGGCCGTAAACGGAGCTGGAAGAAGCATAAACAAGGTGCTCAACACCGTTGTGGCGGCAACCTTCAAGAATGTTCATATAACCGACAACGTTGGAATCAATGTATGCCTGCGGGTTAATCAGTGAGTAGCGAACACCAGCCTGAGCCGCAAGGTTTACGACGTGGGTAAACTTTTCTTTTGCAAAGAGCTTTTCCATGGCTTCACGGTCTGCCATATCCATGTAAGCAAAAGTAAATTTTTCGTTGTCCTCAATCTGCTTGAGGCGGTTCTTCTTAACGTTTACATCGTAGTAATCATTAAGAATATCAAGACCAACAACTTCGTGGCCTTCAGCAAGAAGACGTTTGGAAAGGTGAAAGCCGATAAAACCGGCTGCTCCTGTAACAAGGACTTTCATTATTAATCGCTCTCTTGGTCGTTTTTATCCATTACCCCTCCCCTGCCGCTAACCGGCACCAACATCTTTAATAAATCAAGAGGAAGGGGAATTATGGTGGAAGATTTTCCTTCAGCAGACATCTCCCTCAAGGTCTGCAAATATCGCAACTGTAATGCTTCAGGATGGGATGAAATAATCTCTGCAGCCTCCGACAACTTATCTGCAGCCTGAAACTCACCCTGTGCATTAATGACCTTCGCTCTACGTTCACGCTCGGCCTCGGCCTGTTTTGCCATGGCACGCTGCATTTCCTGAGGAAGATCGATATATTTGAGCTCGACAGTGCTTACTTTGATACCCCAAGGATCAGTGTGAGTGTCCAGTATTTCCTGAATTTCACTGTTCACTTTCTCACGCTGGGAAAGTATCTCGTCAAGTTCAACGCCTCCACATACGCTACGCAAGGTGGTTTGTGCAAGCTGAGAAGTGGCAAACATAAAATCCTCTACCTCTAAAATAGCCTTGATCGGATCAGTCACCCGGAAATAGACCACGGCATTAACCTTGATACTCACGTTATCTTTAGTGATAACATCCTGATTAGGCACATCAAGAGTCATGATCCGCAAAGAGACCCTGACCATGCGATCGACAACGGGAATCAGGATGATCAGCCCAGGACCCTTGGCATTTATAACTCTTCCCAACCTAAAAATCACACCACGCTCATACTCGTTCAGGACTTTTAATGCTGTGATCAGAAATAAGACTACCAGTAACAACACGGGAATAAAAAAAGTCATAAAAACCTCCCTAAAAGTTAGCTTGATCAACTCATTTTTACAATTATCAGAGTAAGACCATGGGCCTGAACAACCTTAATCGCTGTTCCGGGTTCAAAAAAAGTTTTATCTTCAGCTTCGGCATTCCAAATTTCCCCGCGCACACGAACCTTCATTCGCTCTCCTTTAATATCTAGAACTTCACCTTCAAGACCGATCATGGTTTCCATACCGACACCGGAACGTAAAATCTGGGACTTGGTGATTAAATAAAGCACAATCCCGACTAATACGGAAAAACCCAGCACAGTCCCGAGAATTGTGGCCATGGGGATGCCTGGTGTCCCCTCCCTGAACAAAACCAGTGACCCGATAAAAAGACTGATCACTGCAGCAAGGCTGAGCAGCCCATAGCTGACTATAAATATTTCGAGGAGAAAAAGAACTGCCCCCAGAAGAAGCAAAATCAAACCGGCTGCGTTGGTGGGTAAAATCGACATGGCGTAAAGTCCGGTGACAAGGCAAAAAGCACCGACCACACCGGGCACAATTGCACCGGGGTGTGAAAATTCGAAGAATAAACCGAGCATCCCACCTAACAGAAGAAAATATGCCACTTGCGGATCGAGTAACCATGAAAGAACTGAATACCTAAATCCCGGATCGAATTTACTGACAATTACTGTGTCCTTCAAAAATCTTACCTTCACTCCACCGATGAGCAATCCCCTCGCCCCTAACTGCTCCAAAAAGTCATCGATGGAGAGAGCCATGAAATCAACAACATTCAAAGTCACAGCATCCTGAGCATCAACGCTTACCCCTTCCAAAACAGATTTGGCATACCATTCAACGTTGTGACCGCGTTTACGGGCAATCCCCTTAATTAGGCTGACCATATCCCCGACAACTTTCTTACTCATGGTTTCAGGTAACTCTTCACCTGACGGGGAAACAGGAGTTGCTGCACCGATGGAAGTACCGGGGGCCATGGCAGCAACCTGTGCCGCTGCCGTTATGTAAGCTCCGGCAGAAGCAGCATGGGCACCCTCGGGACCGACCCAGACACAAACAGGAATGTTGCTGTTCATGATCAGCTTAACCAGATCGCGCATAGATATTCCTGAACCACCCGGAGTATCGAGTCTTAAGAGCAAAAGATCATGATCGTCATCATCAGCTTGCCCAAGGGCATCCTCAAGGAGATGGACTTGCGCGGGGCTAATACCGCCCTGCAACTCAACCAGCAGCACACTGACTTTGTCAGCAGAGTACAAACTGCCGACCGTAAAAGTGATAAGCATTGCAATGATGATCAAACAATAAATGAAACATGAGCCTCTATTTAAACCATGCATGGCAACTCCCGCGAAAAACATTTTTATTATCCATAATGCCAAATCGTGGGAAATAAATAAACAAGGTAAAAAGAAAACCCCGTTTCCTGATGTACTCAAGGAAGCGGGGCCTAAAATTTAAGACTGGCTGAAATCTAGAAAAGCGGTAAGCGCAAAAGAGAAATGCAAAGAAGTTGCTGCTCATCCGCAGGAAGACTTTTAAGAAAGTCCGGGTCCTGTAACATAAGCACCTGCACTCCGTTAATATGAACCGAAGCGGAAGATGGAGGTGCATCGGGTGCTATGATGGAGCGGGTCTGATCACCGAAGCAGGCGACAAATTTAACACCGTAGGACTGGACCCCTTTCCAGAAAATCTCGGACTTGTTTTCAAAGTCACTGCCATTCCAAGCTGTACAAGGCCAAAAAGAAATAGCCCCCTTAGGCAATCCCATATATCCAATCAAGGACTGGAAAAGTTTCCTGCGCTCAGCATCTGCCTGACCGGATAAATCCTGCCCCATCTGGGAATAAGTCCAGAAAATCTGCAACCGGAGTGTGATGCGGGAAGCAAGGTTAGACCACGGTGCAGGCCAGCTATGTGGATCAGGAAAATTTACCTGCGGCTGGGGCGGGGCCTTGCGCTGCTGAGGTACCCGTGATGGCTTTGCCGGAGGGGTACGGTCAAACGATGGACGCTGTTGCTGTGGTTGCGCAAGTTGTCCCTGAGGGGCCCGATTTTGTGCTGAAGGCTGCTGTACACGCTGTTGAGCGGGTGGGGCTTGTTGCTCAACAAACTGCTGCGGCCTGCGAGGAGCCTGCTGCGCATATTGCTGACGAGGCTGTGCAGGCGCACCGGTCCTTTTCTGCCTTCTCGGTTTTTCGAGTTCCTCGATACCGGGCAGTGCATCCTTGAAAACATATTGCAGACCGTTCTGATACCAAGGTCTGGTGCTCTCAAGTACATTTAATTCAGCAGAAGGTGATCCCATATGCGCCACGCTACCTCAGTTTTGGGGAGATCGGGCCATTCCTCAGACCGCCCTGCCCTGTCCAGAACATAGACAGAATTAGTGGAAGACTCGAATCCGGCTCCGGGCTTGTTGATAGGGTTGGCAACAATCAGATCAAGATTCTTGCGTTCCAGCTTACCCTTGGCAGATTCCTGAATATTGGAAGTTTCGGCAGCAAAACCGATCAGCTGCTGGCTGTCCTTCTTCATAGTCCCAATGGTTTTAAGAATATCAGGGTTGGTGTCAAAATCAACACTCAAGGCATCATTACCGGCCTTCTTGAATTTACCCTCACCATGCGGAATGGGTTTGAAGTCTGCAACGGCAGCGGTGAAACAACCGGTGGTGCAGCTGGGCCACACTTCAGTGGCGGTATCAAACATCTGCTGTGCAGAATCAACTTTGATCACATTAATATCTTCAGGAAACCACCAGCTCACCGGACCGGATACAACGGTAACTTTCGCACCTCGAAGCCATGCAGCCATGGCGATGGAAGCCCCCATCAAACCGGATGAGGGGTTGGACCAAAAGCGGACCGCATCCCATTTCTCACGGGTGGGTCCAAGAGTGATCAGCACATGCTTACCGCTCATATCATCAGGAGCAACAGCACGTAAACCATGGGAATAAATAGATTCAAGAGAAGCAAGACGACCACGCCCGTGATCACCGCAGGCTACGTCTCCGCAATCAGGACCAATGAATTCGACCCCCCTTTCAGCGAGTACACGACAATTGTCACGGGTAGCCGGAGCATCACACATGGCGGGATTCATTGCCGGAGCCACGAGCTTGGGACCGTTGAAGGCCAGTGCCTGACAGGAAAGCATATCGTCAGCCAGACCGTGGGTCATACGCGCCAGTACGGATGCTGTTGCCGGAGCAATGAGCATTGCATCAGCAGCCTGACCGGGTTCAAGATGTCCGAAGGTATCATCCAAGGTGGGATACATTTTCTCCCAGACCTTAAACGCACCAAGGGCCTCATAACTGAGGCCCCTGATAAATTCCTGCGCACCGGAAGTAAGCGTAACACTCACTTCGATCCCGGACTTGCGAAACATACGCAGCAAATCCAATGATTTGTAAGCTGCGATGGAACCGCTGACACCCAGGTGGATGCGTTTTCCTAAAAAGCAGTCAAAATTAAGATGTTCATTCATTACTGTATATTTTGTTCTTGCATGCCGTCAGAAGACATAGGGCCGGACTTCATTTCAACGGCGTAGATTTCGACTTCGGTGTTGTAAGATCCGTCAAAAATTCTGATGGTGCAACTCTTGTAAGGCTTTTCAAAAGTGAGAGCGGAAACAGTGGAAGTAAAAGCACTTACCAGAGTCCAATTATCCTTAGCCATCTGGTTCTTGAAAAAATCGATCAGGGACTGGTTTTCAACACGCCCTTTCAAAACAATTTTTCCGTACTTGAAATCTTTTCCGTCTGCAACATAGGACTGGGCAGGCACTCTGCTGAGCTCGTTAGGAACTGCGATATCGTCAAATTCAGTATAAGGAACAAATTCTTCAAAACTTTCGGTTGCACCGCTGACAGTTGCAGCAGGTTCTTCGCTTTTGGTATTTGTACCGGCCAGACAACCGGTCAGTCCCACAAAGATCATGGAAACGAGAAGCATTTTAATAAAATTACGCATGGTTAATCCTCCGATTTTAATGCCGACGCATATTGAAATTCAGACCAGCTCTGCTGGACATAATTTGTAAATATACACAGAAAGCACTCCTCATCACGGACTGCAACTGCAACTTCTAGACTTTTTCTACAGCTATGAGAGCAAAAAATCAAATCCACAAGCCGGAAAATCAACCATTCATGCGTTTGATTTTATCAAGAAAATAATTTTCCATTTCCCGGCGATCTTTACGCAAACGAATCAACTCAGATTCCATAACTTCAAGTTTGTGCTTCAAGTTGTTGTTTTCCTGGGCTAATTCAGTTGTGGCAACTTCAAGCTCTACATCTTTCTGCTCCAGAGCATTGGTTCGCTCGTCGTACTCTTCGGTAAGTGATTTAATATCCAGCTGCGGTAAAGCCTTGATTTTTTTTTGACTGCGAGCAAGAAGAACAAAAGCTTTTTTGAGCTTATAAATATCTTCGCGCTGCTCTTCGATGATTGACTTCTGATCGGCAATCACCTCAAGTGACTTGCTCATCTTGTCCATCATCTCGGCAAAAGCACCGCTGAGTTCGGCCTGAACATTCATTACCGGCTGGGTGGGTATACCACGTTCAGAGGGGCTGATCTCGATTGTGCGGGGAAATTCAGAGCGGAGCTGCTGCTCAATTTCCGTGGTAACCATCCCATCATTATATAATGTGACGATGCGCTTGAAAATTTCTACAGCGGATTCCGGGTACTTGGTTACCCGGCCCATTTTTTTACTGGATAGAAAATCCTTGAACAGCGAAGCGTAACGCCTAGCTGTAGGAGCAGGGATCATCGTAATCTTGGATATTTCAGCTACTGACAACCATTTCATAAACAAATCCGGATTTGGTGATCAACGTGACAATCAAACAACTTGTTTGACTGGGCAATCAAAGAACAAACACAGCATTCATATACCTTGAAGGTGTCTGCTGTAAAGATTCTTACCAGATTATCATCAATAAAGAAAACTGAAAAAATGAACATAAATACAGAAGACTTTTTCCTTAAAAGCTACAACTTTGAACTGCCCGAAGAGCAGATAGCACAATGTCCCGCAGCAATGCGCCACGGCTCCAAACTCATGGTCCTTAATCAAAAGACCGGTGAAACCGAAATTAAAAATTTTACAGACATCGTTAATCTTCTGCCGGAAGGAGCCCTGCTGGTCGCCAACAACTCCAAAGTTGTCCCGGCGCGTATCTTCGGTAAAAAGCCTACTGGCGGACGGGTAGAATTTCTGCTGCTGACCCCCCTCCCCCTTATCAAAGCTGAAGAAATACCCGGTGGATTCAAAGCACAGGCCCGTGGTCTGCTCCGTGCGTCAAAAGGCCCTAAACCGGGCAGCGAAGTATTCTTTGACGGTGGACTTAAACTGACTGTGCTCGGCAAAGGCAAGTTCGGTCTTTCCGATGTGGAGATTGAATGGAGCGGAAATCTTACTAAAATCTTTGAAGAATGCGGTAAAATACCCCTCCCACCCTATATTCACCGCGCTGCCGATGAAACAGATACCGAACGTTACCAGACCCTCTATGCCTGCGACGAAAAAGCCGGATCCGTGGCGGCCCCAACAGCCGGATTGCATTTCTCTGAGGAAATCAACGAAAAGCTCAAAGCCAAAAACATCGAACGGGCGGAGGTAACATTATATGTAGGCTACGGAACCTTCAGTCCGGTGCGTGCTGAAGATATCCGTGATCATGAAATGCATTGTGAATACATAGAAATCCCCGAAGAAACGGCAGCAGCCGTGATCAAAGCCAAGCAGGAAGATCGTCCGGTTATCGCCGTGGGTACCACCTCGGCCCGTACACTTGAGGGGGCATTTCAGCAGGCCGGTGAAATTTGTGAGTTCAAGGGTGAGACCAGTATTTTCATATATCCCGGCTTCAAATTCAATGTTGTTGACCGGATGATTACCAATTTTCATTTGCCAGAATCATCCCTTGTCATTATGATTTCAGCTCTCGCCGGTAGGAAAAATGTACTGAAGGCCTATACAGAAGCAGTCGATAATAAATTTAGATTCTTCTCTTATGGCGACTCAATGTATATAAAATAAAATAGAAATAACGGTCCGGCGTATTTTTTTCGGAAAAATTTGCACCTGAACGCAAATGATTATACCTTGTTTCTCAACAGTCACATTTCTCAAATGTACTACCCACAAGTAAATAAGACTCTATTGGTCCCAGCCCGTTAATATAACGGGCTTTTCTGTCCACGGTAACAGGAGTTTAGGATGTCACGAGTAGAATTTTTGGAAGAACGGTGCAAGGGCTGCCTGCTCTGTACTACCGTCTGTCCAAAGGAAATCATAAGGCAATCCGACCGATTCAACCAGCACGGTTACAAAGTTGCTGAAGTCGCGGCTGAGGATATGGAAAAGTGTACCGGATGTACTTCCTGTGCTCTGATCTGTCCGGATATTGCTATCCGGGTTTACAGAACCCAAAAGGCCAAAGGAGAATAGTATGGCTAAGAACGGCGAAAAGCTCTTCATTAAAGGCAACGAGGCTATCTCCCGAGGTGCTATCGCAGCCGGACTCAAATGCTACTTCGGCTACCCGATCACCCCCCAGAACGATATCCCGGAATACATGTCCGCGGAGTTGCCGAAAGTCGGCGGTGAATTCGTTCAGGCTGAAAGTGAAGTTGCTGCTGCAAACATGCTCATCGGCGCAGCTGCTGCCGGTTCCCGTTGCATGACTTCTTCCTCCAGTCCCGGTGTATCACTCAAGCAGGAAGCTATCTCCTACCTCGCAGGAAGCCAGCTCCCCGCGGTCATAGTCAACATGACCCGTGGCGGACCGGGACTCGGCGACATCGGTCCCAGTCAGGGAGACTACTTTCAGGCCACCAAAGGCGGCGGACACGGTGACTACCGTACCCTCGTTCTTGCTCCCGGTACCTGTCAGGAATGCTACGACCTCGTAATCGAAGCTTTTGATCTTGCTTTCAAATACCGTAACCCGGTCATGATCCTCGGTGATGCCATCGTCGGTCAGATGAAAGAACCCGTAATCACAAGGGAAATCAAAGAACATGATGCAGCGGAAGGAACCGGATGGCGCATTGAAGGTGCCAAGGACCGTGATCACCGCATCATCAAGTCTCTGTTCCTTACCGAAGGTTCACTTGCAGAACATAACCTATCCCTGCAGGCCAAGTATGATGACATGGCCAAGAATACCAAACAGGAACTCTTCGAAACCGAAGATGCCGAACTTATCGTAGTTGCCTACGGTTCCATCGGACGTATCGTAAAGAGCACCGTGCGCAAACTGCGCGCTCAGGGTCACAAGGTCGGTCTTTTCCGTCCCATCACCCTCTACCCCTTCCCCTCCGAAGAGCTCAACAAGCTCGCCAAGCAGGGTAAGAAGTTCCTGACGATTGAACATAACCTCGGTCAGATGGTTGAAGACGTTCGTCTTTCTATCCGTACCGTTACCGACAGTGATTTCTTCGGCTTCATGCCCGGAAACCTGCCTACCCCCGACGATTTCGAGGAACCCATCCTCAAAAGCCTTGGAGGGAAATAAGAATGAGCGAACAAGAAATTCTCGCCTTTGATAAGGCTGACGCAATTGTAGACGTTCCCACCCACTACTGTCCCGGCTGCCAGCACGGTATCGCCCACAGACTTGCGGGTGAACTGCTCAGCGAAATGGGCCTGACCGAAGAGACCCTTCTGGTCACCTCCATCGGCTGTTCCGTATTCCTTTACAACTATTTGGCCGTGGACAGTGTGGAAGCACCACACGGACGTGCACCCGCAGTTGCAACCGGTGTTAAGCGTGCCCGCAAGGACAGGTTCGTCCTCTCCTATCAGGGTGACGGCGACCTCGCTTCCATCGGTATGGCTGAGATTATGCACATCGCCAACCGTGGTGAAAAAGTATCCATCATCTTCGTAAACAACACTGTTTACGGTATGACCGGCGGCCAGATGGCTCCCACCACCATGGAAGGCCAGAAGACCACCACCTCCCCCAATGGACGTGATCCCATGAAGGAAGGACAGGCTATCAAGATGGCTGAAATCATCGCCCAGCTTGGTGGTACCGCATATTCCGCACGTGTAGCCCTGAACAATGTTAAAAACATTCGCAAGGCTAAAAAAGCTATGAAAAAAGCTTTTGAAGTGCAGCAGAAAGGTCTCGGTTTCGGTTTCATCGAACTGCTGGCAACCTGCCCCACCAACTGGAGAATGACCCCGGTTCAAGCGAACGAAAGGGTTGAATCTGAAATGATCCCCTACTTCCCGCTGGGTGTATATAAAGACGTAACCGCGGAGGACTAAGATGAGCAAATACCTCGACAGCATCATTGCCGGATTCGGCGGACAGGGCGTTATGCTCATCGGTAATCTGCTGGCCTATTCAGGCATGAATGCCGGACTTAACGTAACCTACATTCCGGTTTACGGTCCTGAAATGCGCGGCGGTACCGCGAACTGCACAGTCGTTCTTTCCGAAGACGAAATCGGTTCCCCCATCATCCGCAGTCCGCACAGCCTGATCATCATGAACCGTCCCTCTCTGGATAAATTCCAGCCCATGCTCATGGACGACGGTGTCCAGATCGTCAACTCTTCTCTCATTGACGCAGAGCTGGTGGATAACGATCGCATCAAATCCTACATGGTGCCCTGCAACGATATTGCTGACAAACTCGGTAATACCCGCATGGCAAACATGGTAGCACTCGGTGCTTTCATCAAAGCAACCGGAATCATGGATTTGCAGGCAGTCATCGACTCCCTCAAAAACGTGATCTCCGCTCACTACCACCACCTCATCCCCAAAAACGCAGAAGCACTCAAAGCAGGTGCTGACGTTATCTAAGTACGCACAATTTAAATGCCCCCTGCGAATTTTCGCAGGGGGCATTTTTTTTTCCTCCGGCGGCCAAAGGAGAGGGGAAAACACTTTTGGTGCTAGCAAAGTGTTTTCCCCTCTCCTTT
>DDLU01000083.1 GCA_002340305.1 Desulfovibrio sp. UBA2564 | reverse complement strand
AAGCCTGTGCTTATTGGCGGGGTGGGAATCTATGTGCTGGGCAGTGTGCTTTGTGCACTTTCCACAAATATCTGGTTTCTGGTTGCGGCCCGTATTGTTCAGGCTGCCGGAGCCGCTTCGGCATCGGCTCTTTCCATGGCACTGGCAAAAGATCTTTATAGCGGAACGGAACGGCAGAAAGTATTAGCCTACATCGGGGTGATCGTTCCCTTGTGCCCCATGGTAGCACCTATGATGGGCAGCATGATGCTTGAATTTTTGTCTTGGAAATGGATTTTTGCCTGTCAGGCCGTACTGGCTTCTATGGTTTTCTACGGTACTCTGGTGTTCAAAGAACCGGAGTTCGAGAAGACCGAGGGTGGAATTTGGTCCATGCTTTCCCGCTATCTGGTAGTATTGAAAAATGTTGAATTTAGTACTTACTGCTTTTCCTTTTCGGTGGTCGGGATCGGTTTTTTCGCATTCTTAGCGGGTTCAGCGGATATTTATATCCGTGGATTCGGGTTAAGTGAACATCAGTATTCACTGTTTTTCGGCTTTAACGCCATCGGATTTATGACTGGATCTTTCACCTGTTCCAGACTTTGTGTGGGCTATTCATCCATGTCTATTTTGAAGGTCTCATTGATTGGTGTTATGTGTGCCAGTCTTGGTGTGCTGATGATGGGGGGATCGGAATATACTTTTGCGGCAACTATGTTTCTGATGACATTTTCCATCGGAGTCAGCAGGCCAATCAGCAATAGTATGATTCTTGATACTGTTGACCGTGATATCGGTGCTGCGTCCGCATTACTGACTTTCACTTATTTCATCTTTGGTGCCGTTGCCATGGAGCTGGTTTCTTTTGATTGGCCTTCAAAAACTAATCTGATAGGTGAGATGGGGGTTATCGGCGGTGTCGTACCGTTGGTCGCGCTGCTGTGGATGACCCGGCGGCAACGGGGTGCTTGATAAATATGGTATAAAAAAAGGACCGCCTTACAGGCAGTCCTTTTTTACTGGTATGGTGAAAAATATTTATTTGAGCAGGCACGCAGCCCCAGCCATGGCAACCGACTCATCCTCATCAACACTGCCGCCGCTAACACCGATAGCACCGATGATAACATTGTTTTTGTCTACAAGGGGTACACCACCGGCGAAGAGAATGAGACCGTCGTTGCTGACTTCAATGCCGTATAGTGATTTTCCAACCTGTGAAGCTGCACCCAGTGCACGGGTGGGCATATTGAAATAGCGGGCGGTTACTGCCTTTTTGATAGAAATGTCAACACTGCCGATGAAGGCATCATCCATGCGATAGAAGGCTTTGAGATTGCCACCAGCATCAACAACAGCGATATTCATGGGAACTTTGATATCCACTGCTTTGGCCTGGGCAACTTTGAGAATTGCTTGAGCCTGTTCGAGAGTCAGGTCTCCGGGAAGGGTCTTTTTCACATCACCTGCAAAAGCGGTTGTAGCAAGCATGACAACGATAGCAATAGCCGAGAAGAACAGGTTTGCTTTACGCATGGGAGAACTCCATTTTCAGATTGTTAAAAATAAACCCTTAATGTTTGTTCTGTATTAATTCCAGCTATCAGTATTATACTTATGGTTTGAACCAAAGTTACGTGATATCTAAGTAAAAAAACTCGCGCATGTGTCCATACGCGAGTTTTCATTTTATGACGCAGCGTATTCTCCAATCTTAGCAAAGTATGTCTGAATGGACTGATTATTCAGGAATGAAATCGATGAGTTCCAGCATTTCCAGTTCTCCTTCACCTGCTGCCAGTACGCCGATTTTTTCGACTGCTGCTTTAAAGTGTGTAGAGTTGGAGTGGATGTCGAATGCTGCCTGATCTTTGAATTTTTCAACAAAGCGGAAAGCACCGGGAGTATCAATAAGGCGGTGCAGTCTGTATTCAACTACTCCTTCTTCGGTTGCGGTTCCTTTTACCAGTTCGCGCAGAACTGCTTCCATTTCCTGTTCTTTGCCGTTTGCGGCCTGTACTTTTGCTGTGAGGGTTATCATTAGTTTCTCCGGGTCGAGGGTTGTAATTTCTGATGCGTACTTGTATTTTCTTTTGAAACATCAATAATCAACAATTTGGATGATTTTTATCGAATTTGTCAATGTGGTTGGATTCTCATCCTAACGCATGGAGATCAAAAAATGGTCCTTACTCTACCTTCCTGTTTTGGGGACTGCTTGGAGAAATAGAAATGAGTTTTTTTTATACGAGTTTTATGACCCCGCTTTGCGAAATAATACTGGCTGGGAATGAACAAGGATTATCGCATCTGCATATGCAGACCGGGGAAGGACATCGTGTTTTTGAAATTGATCCATCCTGGGTTCGCAACGACGATTTTTTTGTGGGGATTACGAAGCAGATCAATGAGTTCTTGGCAGGTGAGCGAACTGAATTTGATGTGAGATTGAATCCACAGGGGACTGATTTTCAGAGGATGGTCTGGGATGAGCTGCGCAGGATCCCTTGCGGGGAAACCCGCTCATATAAAGATGTAGCAATTGCTTTGGGTAATGAAAATGCCAGCAGGGCTGTCGGAACAGCGAATGGCAAAAATCCTATCCCGCTGATCATTCCCTGTCACCGTGTTATCGCAGCTAACGGCGGTCTGGCGGGATTTGCGCATGGTACAAAGATTAAGCAGAAGTTGCTGGACCTTGAGGCTAAAGCTTAATCCCGAAAAAAATTACTCTTCAAGCTCATCATCTATTTCTACTTTGCGTGCTTCAGCTTCGGATGCCGGAGCCTCTTGCTGTTGCCTTTCAATCAGTTTAACAATCTGGCTGTGAAGATTCCTTGAAGGTTCAAGGCTTGAATCAAGACGCAGGCTAAGTTCGGTATAGTTTAAGGCACTCTCATAGTCTTTCGCATAGGTGTATGCGCGGGCCATGTTGTAATAAAGATTCGCGTCATTCGGGGTGAAAGTACAGGCTTGGTGATAGGCTTTGATTGCTCCCTGATAGTCGCCATCCTTGCGGAGCTTCACGCCCAGCCTGTTGAATGGGTTTACTGCATCAGGTTCATTTTGCAGGATTTCGACAAAAAGCTCCTTCACATTATCAAGCTTATCCTGAACTGCGTAAATTTCAGCAGCTCTATTCAGGTAGTCCTGATAGTTCCCCATATCGCCTTTGCCTTTATAGGCATCAGCCATACCTTTGTATGCCTCAGCATACATTTCATTGAGGGCGATTGCTTTGTTAAAAGCAATGATGGCCTTGCCAAATTTTTCCTGCGAAAGGAAGTTCAGACCCTTATCGAAATATTCTTGAGCCGGATTGTCGTTTGACTCGGTAACTTCTTCAATTATTTCAGAGAAACTGTCGATTGCTTCATCAAAACTACCGTTAGCAACAAGATCCCATGATGAGTTGAGGAGTTCCTTTTCAATTTCATCAGGGCTGGCACTCAAGTATGCTGCAAAAACGTGGCGTTTAAGGGTTTCCATGCTGTAAGGGCGTAGCACATAACCCCCAACACCGGCGGCAATGGAATTGAGTACGGATTCTTTGCGTTGGTCCGGGGTGACCATAATCACAGGAAGTGAGCGCATGGCGTGTCTGCGCATCTGCCGGACACAGTCTGCGCCGGAAGTGTCATGCAGTGATTCATCCACCATGGCAACGTCAATCTCACCGTTTTCGAGTGCACTGATAGCGTTGTCCCAAGTTGAGTAAACATATATTTCAGATGCGCCTAAGCCGACCAATGTTAATCTGTCATTAGATATGTGTTTTGAATTATTGGAAAAAATACCATAACGAAGTTCTTCAAGCATTCCCTGCTCCTGAAGTGGTTAATTTTACTATATATATTACCTTCTCGTTAGGTTCTATTCAATAGAATTCCTAAATATTGTTCATGATTTTTCTTTTAAGCTTTTCGGGGCCTACTATATAAAAGTAGACCCCTTTAGAAAAAACAAATTAATCAGTTCTCTTAGCTTAGGCTGATGAAAAGGGGGATTACGTGGAGTTCCCTGCTTTTCTCCTGGGTCGCACCCAGCTTCCAGCTTACATTTTCAGATTTGCCTACTGCCTCACCAATTTTTTCCGCAACACCCTGAATATTAATGATGGGGTGACGGGAGAAAACCTGCGGTAAACCATAAGTAAGGTTACATGCCAGACAGCAGCCCGGACGCTGACGAAGCTGAAGTTCAAATTGAAGTGTATCGCCGTTTACGCCGGCGTACGCCAGTGAAATATCGTAGCTGCCTTCTTCCGCATCGCCGAAAAGGGCCTCAAAGAAATCGTTAGTTCTTCCCTCGGGAAAAAGAGAATCCATCATCTGCTGATCAAAAATATCTGCATACTGAGTCATGATAACTCCGGTCATTTGTTTTTGTTTTATTTGAGTAATCCGCCAAGCTACAATAGATGCCTTTGAAAGTGCACATATGTCAACTCTCGTACGGCTGGGAAAGTTGACTTTGTGCGTTGAATTAGTTGTTTTATTGTGCAGCCCGGCGTACTGTCTCGGCGAGAATTTTTTCGAGGTCTTTGAGTTCAAAGGGCTTACAGAGGTAACCGTTCACTCCTGCTTCCAGAGCAGAGTATCGGCTCTCTTTGGTTGCATGGGCAGATAAAGCGATGATAGGGATATCCCTTACATTAATATAATCGTTTGAGGTGCGGATCGTACGGGTTGCCTGTAAACCGTCCATAACCGGCATTTGGATATCCATGAGGATAGCATCGAAATATTCGTTACCTAATATTTTTAAGCAATCCAAACCGTTTTCCGCACTGACTATGCGATGTCCCATTCTCTCGAGTATTTTTTGGGCCATCATGCGATTTACAGGTTCATCTTCAACCAATAAAATTTTAAGTTCAGGTATGCTGTCCGGTGTCTCTGTCTGGACGGTTTCGGCACTGACCGCAGGTTCTGAAACTTTGAGAGAAATTGTGAAATTTATTGATGTACCGACGTTTGGTGTGCTGTCGATTCCAATAGAACCGTCCATCAATTCAATGAGCCTTTTTACAATGGAAAGACCTAATCCTGCCCCCTTGTACCTGCGGGAAAGCGAACCGTCCACTTGAGTAAATGAATCAAAGATGCGCTCTTGATGGCTTTCAGGAATTCCCACTCCGGTATCACTTACTGAAAAAGAGAGGCTTTGTTTGCCGGGGTGGTTTGTAGGGGCTGCTTCGACGTTAATTTTTATGGAGCCATGGTCAGTGAACTTAATGCTGTTGCCTACCAGATTGAAGAGTATCTGCCTAATGCGTCCTTCATCCCCAGCGTAGGAATTGTCGATTTCCGGATTAATAAAGAACAATAAATCGAGTCCTTTTTCCTTTGCCTGCGGCTTAAACAGGTTCACACTTTCCATCACTACACTGCGCAGTGAAAAAGGATTCTCGAAAAGGTCGAGGGTTCCCATTTCGACTTTTGATAAATCCAAAATGTCGTTAAGGACCCGAAGCAGGTTGCGCGATGATTGCAGGGCAACACTGATGCAGTTTCTATGCTCGGTCTTTAAGTCCGAGGAGTCCATGAGGTGCAACATGCCCATGACACCGTTTAGTGGGGTACGTATCTCGTGGCTGATGTTGGCAAGAAATTCATCCTTGGCTTTGTTGGCATGAATCGCAGCTTCTTTAGCCTCAGATAGTTCACGTTCATTTTTAAGGCGCGTAGTTATGTCGTGGATGATGGATATCAGTCTTATTCTACCACTATGTTTAAATGGTCCGGAAAAGACTTCCACATCGCGTAGGTCACCGCATTTGCGGCGGTGTTTGAAAATAAATTTAGTCAGTTTAGCCTTTTGGGCCTTCCCCATCTTTCGGGATATTTCTTCGCGTGAAAGGGGATTAATGTCGAATATTTTCTGGGTCTTCAGCTCATTTTTTGTATAGCCGTAGAAGTTTCCTGCTGCTTTGTTGATATCAAGTATGTTGCCTGTCTCAGGCTCAATAATCAGCATAACCGAGTGGTTATTTTCAAAAAGAGCCCGGTACTGCTCTGCATTTTCCCGCATGGCGAAATCGTATTTCTTGCGCTCAATTGTTTGGGCTATCTGCTGGGAACAGGCAGAGAAAAATTGGATGTCTTCTTGGGAGAATTTATGAGGATCTTTATAATCCTGAACGGCCAAAACTCCGATTGACTTGTTGCCTACCTGCATGGGAACACCTACCCAGACTTCCGGGGTGCGTCCCAAAATTTCCAGATTTCTATCTGCAATCTCAGCGTCAATTCTTGGTTTGTTCAGTTTTATAAGTTCATTGCGTTGGATTGGCAGGAGGCTGAGTCTTTTATTGGCTGGATCGTTGATGTTCCGGACGGGCGGAAATTCATCAATCCCTTCATCTACATAATAAGTGAAAACCAGTTCTTCGTGTTCCTCATCAATTAATGCGATATAAAAATTATTAGCTTTGAATTCATGCAGCATAATCCTATGAACAGAATGCATGAGTTCACTCAAGGTTCCGGCGGTATTGAATTGACCGATTATTTCATAAAGCAGGTTCTGAAGTTGACGGCTTCGTTTAAGATCACGTTCTTTGCTGATGACTTCGGTTATGTCTTCAGCGTAAAGCGCAACCCTTATTACTTTACCGTTTTCTAAAATGGGATAGTAGGAGTTGAGTATTATCCTGCCATCTCTTACATCTCTTGATTTTGCCGGCTCTCCGCTTTCAACTACTTTAGTGAATGTTTCACGTCTGGAGATTGCCAAGTCAGGTGACAGACATGAGAATATATCTTTACCTTTAAGCTCGGCGGGCGTTGTATTTAAAATTTGTGCAACTGTTTGGTTTACGTGAATGACAGTTCCATCGTTTTCTAAAATCAGAATGGACTGAGTGTTCGCATCAAGAAGTGCTTTGATGTTCTTTTCAGCGTCAAGAGCCTGCTTTCTTGCTTGCAGGAGTTCTTCCTGGGATGGATTCATTTTTGCCGGACCTTCCATAATGCTATGTAGTTTATAATTTTTGTCGCGAATTAATATTATGATAAAAAAGAACAATTTTCTATCATAGATTTAAGAAAGATCGTTATTTTATAATGGAAATGGTGGTAATATTGTGCCGGACCTGGCGTAGAATCATGTGCTTTTTTATATCCCGCTCGGGTTTGTTTATATTAAGAAAAACAATACAATAAATACAAAGGGGGCTTCAATGCCGGATTCAGAAAATGGAAAAATCAGAATTGGAATTGCGCGTTGTCTTTTGGGCGAAAAGGTCCGCTATGATGGAGGTCAGAAATTAGACCGTTATATCCGGGATGTATTGGGGCAGTTTGTTGAATGGGTTCCGGTCTGTCCGGAAGTTGAATGCGGGATGGGCGTTCCCCGCGAAGCCATTCGATTGGTTGGCGAACTCGAAAACCCCCGGTTAGTAGGGCGTAATTCCGGTGAAGACTGGACTGATCGCATGCAGGAGTGGGGGCGTAAAAAACTGGCGGAACTGGAGCAGGAAAATCTCAGCGGTTATATCCTGAAGCATGGTTCTCCTTCAGGGGCAATGGGCCGGATGAAGGTTTTCGGTGATGATGGGCGTATTTACTATTCCGGCGTAGGGATTTGGGCACGCATGGTTATGGATCATTTTCCATCGCTGCCTTGCGAAGATGACGGTCGCCTGCATGACAATGGAATCAGAGAGAATTTTATCAACCGTATTTTTACTTTCAAGCGCTGGCGTGATGTTTTGCAGGATGGCTTTTTACCAGCAAAACTGGTGGATTTTCATACCCGGCATAAGATGTTGATCATGGCCCATAATGAAACTCTTTACCGCAAAATGGGTAAACTTGTGGCAACTGCCGGAAGTGCCGATGCTGACAGTTTAATTGAAGAGTATTCGGCTTTGCTGTTCCGGGCACTGAACTACAGGCCCACAGTTAAGAAACATGTAAATGTGCTGACCCACACTTTGGGACACTTTAAAAAGGATATTTCAGCTGGTGAGAAACAGGAGATGCTGGAATTGATAGATCGATTTCATAAGCAGATGATCCCGTTGATTGTTCCTGTAACAATGCTTAACCATTATGTTAAAAAATATGGGAAGTCATATTTGGCGCAGCAGATTTATCTCAACCCTTACCCGGCGGAGCTGATGCTGAGGAACCATGTCTGATCCACAAAACAAATTGATTTGTGTTCTGGGGGCCACCGGCTATGTCGGCGGCCGTCTTGTGCCGCAATTGCTTGATAAAGGTTGGCGGGTTCGCGCAGTAGGACGGTCAAAAGTAAAACTGCGGAATCGTCCTTACAGCTTTCATGAAAATTGTGAGATCATCGAGGCCGATCTTTTTGATCCTGAGTCTTTGGAAAAAGCCTTGGAAGGTTGTGCTGTGGTTTACTATCTGGTGCATTCCATGCAACCGGGGAGTTCTGATTTTGCCCAGAAGGATAGAGCTGCAGCCCTGAATACTGTTGCGGCGGCTGAGAAGGCCGGGGTGGAGCGCATAATCTACCTTGGCGGCATGGTTCCAGACGATCCTAATATCAGTCATCATCTACAATCTCGTGCTGAGGTCGGGGATATCCTTGCCGGTGGCAGCGTTCCCTGCACAACTTTAAAGGCAGCGGTAATTCTGGGCTCAGGCAGTGCGTCTTTTGAAATTCTACGCTATCTGGTGGACCGTTTGCCAGTAATGATTACCCCGCGCTGGGTTCGTGTAGAAAGCCAACCTATCAGCATCCGGGATGTCTTATTTTACCTTTGCGGCTGTCTTGAACATTCCGAAACAGCGGGTAACAGCTATGACATTGGCGGACCGTTTATTGAGACTTATGAAAAGCTGTTCCGCATTTATCAGGAAGAAGCCGGATTGCGTAAACGTCTGATCATTCCTGTTCCCTTTGTTTCGCCGAAGCTGTCATCATACTGGCTGGGATTGGTTTCCCCGGTTCCTGCCTCGCTTGCCAAACCGCTTGTGCAGGGGCTGCGTAACCGTGTGGTTTGTAAAGATTTCCGTATACGTGAAATTATGCCCCGCGAGTTAACTGATTGCCGGACTGCCATTCGCCGTGCTCTTGATAGGGTGGCACAGGAAGTTGTCGATACCTGCTGGTCCGATGCCGGAACGCTCAACACTCCTGAATGGGCTATTTGCGGTGATGCCGGTTATTCCGGTGGGGCAGTTTTTCATTCTGCGTATCGGATTAAATTAGGTGGCTGCGCAGATGATCTTTGGAAGAAGATAATATCAATCGGCGGTGATGAGGGCTGGTATTGTTGTAACACGCTCTGGTCGCTGCGCGGATGGATGGATAAACTGGTTGGCGGCGTTGGTTTACGGCGGGGACGTAAGCATCCTTCGGATATAAATGTCGGTGATGCTTTGGATTTCTGGCGGGTACTTGATGTGCAGCCGGGTGAGAGGTTGCTATTGCTGGCTGAAATGAAACTTCCCGGTGAGGCTCTACTGGAATTCAATCTGGAGAGTACTTATGTCGGTAATACTGAGCTGACCATGACCGCGCGCTTTCTCCCGCGGGGATTGGGTGGAATTTTGTATTGGTGGTCGGTGTATCCTTTACATTCAGTTGTTTTTAAAGGGATGGCCCGTTCTTTAGCAGAAAAGACGGGGTGCGGAATTATGGAAGGGCCGGAGTTATTGGAAGGACCTGCGCCAAGTTGTCGCATCCCCGGAAGTAAAGGTGAGATGAATGATTAAAGTTGATCGCAGAAGGGGCTGCCTGCTCAATCAAGCCGAGTTTGCGGATGGCCCTGTGATCTATTGGATGAGCCGCGAACAACGTGTTCGTGATAACTGGGGATTGTTGCATGCAAGAGAGCTGGCTGGTGATAAGTATCCCTTAATTGTAGTCTTTTGCCTTGCCCCAGCGTTTGTTGGCGCAACCATGCGGCATTACGATTTTATGCTTCGCGGATTGCAGCAGGTCGAGCGTGACTTGCGGTTTTTAGGTTATGAATTCGTGCTGCTAAGCGGTGCTGCGGATAAAGTGCTGCCTGAATTTGTGCGCGAAGTTGGAGCAGGGGCGGTAGTTACGGATTTTGATCCCTTGCGTATAAAACAGCAGTGGCAGGCCGGCATTGGGCAAGAAATTGAAGTTCCCCTGATTGAGATGGATGGACACAACGTTGTCCCTGCACGTTTTGTTTCCGGTAAACGGGAATATGGGGCACGCACCATCAGGCCGAAAATTCATAGGTTGATGCCGGAATTTCTGGAAGAATTCCCCGCATTGGGTACAACGCAAGTTAAAGGTGCCGGCTTTCCTGCAACGGATTGGGAACAGGTGTTTAGTTCCCTGCGGGTGGATGAAACTGTCAGTCCTGTTGATCTCGCTCCCGGAGAAGCTGCAGCCCATACTGCACTTGATGAATTTATATCCAAGAGACTTGTAAAATACGCCGAGGATCGAAATGATCCTAACGCTGAGGGAACTTCACGCCTTTCAGCTTACTATCACTTCGGACAGTTAGCGCCGCAACGGGCAGCTTTGAATGTGGTTGCCTGTCCTTCTGGACCCGGGGTGGAGGCATATATTGAAGAGCTGGTTATCCGCCGGGAACTTTCCGATAATTTTTGTCTCCATACTCCCAATTATGATTCCCTGGATTCAGCCCCTGAATGGGCATTAAAAACTCTGGCTGAACACGCCGCTGACCTCCGGGATTATGCCTATTCCTACGAGGATTTTGAACAAGCACGCACTCATTCAGCTCTTTGGAATGCCTGCCAGAATCAGATGGTGCAAAGTGGATTTATGCATGGATACATGCGGATGTATTGGGCCAAGAAGATTCTGGAGTGGTCCGCATCACCTGAAGAAGCCTTACGTATTGTCATTGCGCTCAATGACCGTTTTGAAATGGATGGTCGCGATCCTAATGGCTATGTTGGTGCATTATGGTCTGTGGCTGGAGTCCATGACCGGGGCTGGAAAAAGCGTCCTGTGTTTGGCTCTATCCGTTATATGAATGATCGTGGATGTCGCAGGAAATTTGATGTGGATGCCTACATAGCGAAGTGGAGTCCGCGTAGTCTGATGCGGTATATGTCCTGATTTATTTTGTCCGGTTTGTGCAAAAAGATTATAATGTCTGCAATCAGGGGTGGTTATAGGGGGATGCTCTTTTTATAAAAAAATAATGTCAGCATCTATACGATGTGGTAATATTAAAGGGTCTTTAAAATCTATTATTTGGAGGTTCATTATGGCGAATATGGATTATCCCGGCCCTTGTCCCAGTTGTATAGGAATCGACGGTTGCAGCACTGAAGAAGGTAAGAAGCAAGCTGTGAATCATTACTGCAAAGGCTTGGAAATGGAACTGAATGCCTGGAAATCAAGGCTTTATGACGTTCTTGCTGACGACAAATCCGGCAACCTTAAAGACCAGATTATTTTGCTCAAGTCCACAATGAAAGAACTTGAAGCGGTAGTAGAACAGATGAAAGACGTTTGTCCCACCAGTCTTGGTGAGCAGGAAAAGGTTATTTCCGGTAAGCTTGAAGATCTGCGTGTGCATTACACCAAGGCGATGGAAGTATTGGCTCCCGGTTGGTTCGGCGGCTGATTATATCCGTATGTGTTTATGTTAAAGCCGTCCGTATTGGGCGGCTTTTTTTTGTAATATCGAGGTAGAATCAGTTGAAGCAGATAGGACAGTCCGCTTTTTCAATATCCGTGATTCTGCTTAAGCAGCGCAGGCTCATGGCGTTTTCAAAATTTTCATGGGTAAGAACCGTAACCGGACTCTCCATATTTCTTGGAACTTCCTTGCCGTTCAATAGGTCCATTGCGGCTCGCACACCGAAGAAACCCATCGCGTAAGGTCGTTGAGTAATTAGCGCATCAATTTTGCCGTCACGCACAGCCTCAATCAATTTGCGGTTGTAGTCGAAACCAATGAAAGGAATACGGGATTCATCATGATTTGTGAGTGTGTGCAAAGCACCGTCTGTCGTCGACTCACTAACCGCAAATATTCCGGTCAGGTCCGGGTTATTAATCATGAGTTCTTCTGTGGCCATCCGCGCTTCGCGTTCACTGCCATCGCGCATATGGATGCTGATGATGCTGCGGCCCGGAGAGATTTTCTGCATTTTATCAATGAAACCCTGTGTGCGCAAAGCACATGAACCGTTGTTCAGTGAGTTGCCTATTATTAGAACAGGCCCGGGTTTCGTAAGCCTTTTGAATAGTAATTCAGCGGCAATTTCACCCGCTTTATAATTATCTGTCGCGATGTAACTGTCGTAACTATCGGTTGTCGCGGGAGAACCCATCAAGACGACTTTGATTCCGGCCTTCGTTGCTTTTTCTATGTATGGGTTGAGCTCTTTCAAATTTGTTGGGGCCAAGACAATTGCGTCAACATTATGCGCTATATAATATTCAAGTAGGTGTTGCTGGGCTTCCGGTTTGTTTTCAACACGCGAACCTCGCCAGATCAATTTTATATCCGGGGTGTCTACAGCTTGATGGGCACCTAAACAGACAATGCGCCAAAAATTCAAAATTGTAGCTTTGGGAATGGCAACAATTGTTTTTTGGGCATAACTTGCACATGGACTGCACACAATATATGTTACGAACAACAGTATAATTATTAGTCTGAAAAACAATGTTTGCTTGTCTGATTTTGCTATCATAGATATTGAGTTCATTTAATGTAAACCATCATTGTTACGAATATTTACGGTCACAAGTGTATATTTGTTTTTGTTTTCATGCAACGTGTTTTAAATTTTGGTGTACGTACATTAAAATGATATTAATCATTGTTTTACTTGTTGTTTTCCAGACTTCAGGGGCATTCTGCGTCGGTAATTTTTTGCTGAAAGACCTTTGTTATGTGAGCCCATTATTTCCAACGCTTTTTTTGACGTGTGCTGTTTCAAGAGTAATGATTTGTGGGCGAGCGCATTGATCGTTAAAATATGTGCTGGGATTTTAGGTATAGGTATGGCAATGACTTTTGCTCAATCCGGTTTGGGATTATATATTTTTGGGTGGCTATCGCTTATAGGGTGCTGTTCCTCATCCGTTAGCAGACAAAATTCCGGGAATGCCTATCATATAAGGCGCAGTCAGTCTTGGCTGCGCTTTTATTATTTTGTTTATGCGGATTGACTAAATTTAAATAGGTAGTAGTTTAATAGTAATTGTTATCAGTAAAGAGGTAAAAATGATCAGACTACTATCATTGTTTTTGTTCGGTATGGTTTTGTTTGCAGGTTCTGCCTTTGCTGTTCAAAAAGTTGGGGAAGTTAAGATGCCAAATACAAATCAAAATCTGGAAACGGCGACTCTGGCCGGAGGTTGCTTCTGGTGCGTAGAGTCCGATCTTGAAAAGGTTCCCGGAGTTGTCGAAGTTGTGTCCGGTTACTCCGGCGGTCAACTTGAGTACCCCACCTATGAGCAGGTCAGTGCCGGTAATTCGGGACATCTGGAAGTGGTCAAGGTCCTGTTCGATCCTGAGAAGGTAACTTATGAAGAGATCATACGGATTTTCCTGAAGCACCACGACCCCACCGACCCGGGCGGTTCATTTAATGACCGGGGAACTCAATACTCTTCTGCTGTTTTTTATCATAATGATGAGCAGAAGAAGGTAGCGGGAGACGTTTTGGCAGAGATTGACGGTTCCGGGGTGTTTGATAAGCCCGTAGCCACCAAGCTTATTCCTTTTGAAAAGTTTTATCCTGCCGAGGATTACCATCAGGATTACTACAAGAAGAATCCTGTGCGTTACAACTGGTATCGCTATCTCTCCGGCAGAGACTCTTTCATTGATAAGCACTGGGGTAATGTGAAGGAAAACATGCGGCCTGTCAGCAGTGTTGACGGCTACAAGCGGCCAGATGATGCAAGGCTCAAGGAAATGTTGACTCCCTTACAGTTCAAGGTTGTCCGTGAAGATGGCACTGAGCCTGCTTTCAGTAATGAGTACTGGGACAACCACCGCGAAGGATTATATGTTGATATTGTCTCCGGTGAGCCTTTGTTCAGTTCACGGGATAAGTTTGATTCCGGTACCGGGTGGCCCAGTTTTACCCGTCCGGTTGAAGGGCAGGGGGTTGTTGAAAAGGAAGACCGTTCCTTTTTCATGACCCGCACAGAGGTTCGCTCACGTAAGGCAGATTCCCATTTGGGCCATGTTTTTGATGACGGCCCGCAACCAACAGGCCTTAGGTACTGCATCAATTCAGCGTCCTTGCGGTTTGTGCCGCTGGAAAATTTGGAAGCTGAAGGATATGGTGAGTATCTGAAGCTGTTTAAGTAGCAAGCGTAAGCCCGGACCGTTAACGGTTCGGGCTTTTTTGCGTCTACTTTCCAAATGCAGGCGAGTGGTGTATCTGTGTAAAAAACAATTTATAATGGACACATACATATGACCCTGCTCTCTATCATCATCCCCAATTATAATTACGGACATTTTGCTGACCGTTTCTTTGGTTCGCTGGCAGCACAGACGGTATCTCTTGAAGATGTGGATATAATTTTTGTTGATGATGGCAGCAGTGACGATTCCATTCAGCAGGCCCGGAAATGGGCACATGATCTTAAGTGCCGGGAGTTTAAAATTTTGACTCCGCCGAGGTCCGGTAAACCCGGTCCGGTCCGCAATCACGGTTTGCAGCAAGCCAGTGGTAAATATTTGCTCTGCCTTGATCCTGATGATGAATTGCGACCCGGTTTTTTGCAAACATGTATCGACTTTCTTGAAGCCCATCCCAAATTTGCTGTGGTGTTCTGTGACTATCTTGAAGTTCACCTTAGGGGTAGATTCAAGCGCTTGTTGCCTGATTTTAAACCCGTATATTTAAGAACCCAGAATACTGTTGCAACAGCAGCCCTTTATCGGCGTGAACTTTGGGAAGCCGGGGTTCGCTACAGGGAGAATACGACTTATGAGGATTGGGATTACTGGGTGCAGTGCTTAATGCTCGGTGCGAAGTTCAAACATATTCAAGAACCGCTCTATATTCACCATGTCCATGAGGGCAATTTTTCCCAGCAAGCGGAAAAAGAAGACGGTGCTGCCAAGGCTCAAATAGTTTTGAATAACGAAAGATTTTTCAATAAAGCTGTTCTGGGCTGGGCTAAAGATCATTTGCGGGGCCGCGCCCATGCTCCGGCATTTCATCGCGGTTACATACCGACAGCGGATGATCTTTTAAAGATTTCAAGTATGATCAGGGGCGGCGGGATTTAGTGTGAATTAACGGAGAATCTGATGCAGATTATTCTTATAGGTGTCTTGGCGGCTTTCTTTTTCAGCTCAACCTTTGTTCTTAACCGGGCTATGAGTCTGGATGGCGGGCACTGGGTTTGGTCAGCCGGCCTGCGCTACTTCTGGATGTTGGGATTTCTTTTTATCGGGTTAGGGCTATTTCGGAAAAGCCTGCTGACCAGATCAATCAAGCTGTATCTGCGGCATTGGAAATTTTGGACTCTTGCCGGAGGAGTAGGATTCGGTGTCTTTTATGCGCTGATAACCTTTAGTGCATCTTACACCCCCGGATGGGTGGTAGCCGCCACATGGCAGACCACAATTCTTGCCACCCCGCTGGTTTTGCTTGGTTTCGGGAAAAAGGTGCCATTAAGGGCCATGCTGCTGACTCTTATAATTTTTGCCGGAGTGCTGCTGGTTAATCTGGAAAGCATGGGCGAAAGCTCTTTGGATACAGTTCTCTTAGGAGCTATCCCGGTTTTTGTGGCTGCTTTTGCTTATCCTTTTGGTAATCAGCTTGTCTGGGAAGCGCGT
>DDLU01000237.1 GCA_002340305.1 Desulfovibrio sp. UBA2564 | reverse complement strand
ACAACGTGCCGCATAAGAAAGGGCGGGCAGAAAAGGCATTGGACGATTTGCCGCTCAAAGACTTGGAACCAAGCTTACCATAGTCACACAAACTGCTGATTCATCTAAAGCCTTAGAGGTCTCCTTAGACTGGGGGAAATATGAACCCCACAAAGACTTAGCAACAATTTCTCATGAAATTAAGGAAGTTAAAAAGAGAAGAAAGCAAGGAACCCTGTTAATCATAAACAATTTGCGGGACTCATGGAGCAAATCTCAAATAACACGAGCATACAGATACACTTCGGATTTACTTCAGCCTTTTCCTCTTTCGAAAGAAAAAGAAGGAAATGCTGATGATCCAGGATTTAAAACTGCGTTCTACCTTCAAAAAGATAATGACGTTGAAACCATAGCTGACATTGATTCTGTAATTTTAAAACACGCTGTTGGCATTATAAAAGGGCACATCACCAATGAAGGGAATGCCTTTTGGTCATTTGAAGGCACACAATTATCTTTTTTTATAGATAATCAACCTATTGATATCTACAAAGAATACAAACAGCGCATACCTGGTGGAGTTTCTTTTCAAGCACACTATTTCATTGACCACCCAGACTATCTCCCCACTAATTACAGGACTGTTGTAAGACAGACATTAGACACTAATGGTGGCGTTAGGTTGTATAGAAACGGCTTTAGAGTGTTACCATATGGGGAAGAATATGATGACTGGCTCCGCCTAAACCACTCTTCTAGTGTCCGTGAAGTCCTTGGTCCTCATCGCAATAATAATTTTATGGGGTTTGTGAGCCTACAAGATCCTGAAGGAAAATTATTCCAAGAGACAGCAAGTCGCGAAGGATTGGTTGAAAACGAGGCCCTTTTCATTCTACAAGAATTCATAGCCAAAGCCCTAAAAGGGGCTGCTGTCGTTGTCGCACATGAGAGAAATAGAAAACCTCTCCCGAGGCCAATAAAGCGTTACAATTCTCCCGAAGAGGCACTTGATGCTTTTATGGGGCAGGCTACTAAATTATCCAAAAATATTTTGGAAAAGCGTCCAGTAAAAAAAAGACAACTCAAAAAAATGCAAGAGGCCGCAGAGGAAGCCAACAAACTCCTTTCTGAAATTCCTATGCTTAGAGTACTTGCAGGCCTTGGACTTATGATCGGAGAGTTTACACATGAGATCAAGCTTACATTTGGTGCAGTAAACAATGCGCTAGACTTAATGCGAAAGCATGTTTCAGAATCAGGACAAGACTCTTTGGATGATCTTAGTTCTCTTTTTAAGTCAGTTCAATCATTTGCTAGATACTTCGATCACGCAATCGTTGACAATGCCCACAGGGGGCTAGCGCCTGTGGATTTGGTTGGAATCGTTTATGATTTCAAAGAAATTGTTAGCCCAAGACTTGGTGCACTTAATATAGAAATTGAGGTAGTTCAAAAAGATTACGATCTTTTCACCAAGCCAATGCACAATTCAGAATGGACCTCTATCCTTTTTAACCTTTATAGCAACGCACTGAAAGCGATCAAAAAAATGGACGGAAAAGGTAAAATTTTGATCGAGATCAGCGAGCAGAATGGAAAAATTAATCTTCAATTCACCGACAATGGAATAGGAATTCCAAAGGAAAATTGGGACAAGGTCTTTGATGCTTTCTACACCACTAGCCCACAGCCAGGAACCACAGCTTCCTACTCTGAGGAATTGACGGGCTCTGGACTCGGACTAAAAGTGGTTAAAGACATTATCCGTACGGCCAGAGGACATGTCGAAGTTATTGAGCCACCACAAGGGTACAGCACATCTTTTTTAATTGAAGTCCCCAAAGCAGCACCAGAGGAGATTCCTGATGACGCCTATTAAATATATATGCATTGATGATGCTCAAACCGGAATGATTTCAAAATATACTGAAAAAGTTACTGGGGCTTCCGAAGGCAAGCTCGAAATTGAAGTAATCAAACCAAACGTATTCAAAAAACTTCTTCCAATAATTAAAGAGAAAAGTGCAGCTGGGTTGATAATAGACCTTCGTCTTGATGAAGTAGCTAATGATGAAGGCAACACCGTTGATTTTAGGGGAACATCTCTTGCTCAAGAGTTACGAACTCGAATGGGAGAAGGCGGTTTTGCACCTGTCCCAATTGTAATGTGGACAGTTGAAACTAATTTTACAACATCTTACAACAACATCAAATCTGCACAAAATATTTTTGACCAAGTTTACGAGAAAGACACTGTTGTCAGTGACTACCCTGATCAAGTCGCTCTAGAACTTATTGAGTTGAGCTGGGGCTACTCTACTATATGGAAAACTTTACGTAGTGATACTAAAAATCCAATCAATAAAATCTTAGGTTTAGAAGAGCATGAAAAATGGCTCGACCCAAGGGTAGGAATTGAACTTGAGGAAGAGCCAAAACTTCCTGATCACGAGTTCGCTAATTATGTGATCAGCAACGTTGTAAAGCCTCGTGGTATTCTTATTGAAGAAGAAATCCTAGCAGCCCGCTTAGGTGTCTCGATGAAATCGGCAGACTGGGGTGCGTTAAAAGAAAAAGTGTGTCAGCTCCAATATACAGGAGCGTTCTCTGACGCATGGCCAAGGTGGTGGGCAACAAAAATTGAAGACTGGTGGTTTTCTCTCGATGATGCACAAAAATCTTTGCGCAGTCTCAAGGCAGAAGAACGTATTGAACTTCTGAAAAAACATCTCAGCCTGAAGAACCTTGAATTACCTGAAGCTATCAACAAAAATTACAGCACAAAGCATTGGACTATTTGCCAATCCTATCGCAAAGCACTTGATCCTGCCGATGGCTATATGGTTAGTTCCAAACAAAACTTGCCCTGGCTGGAACAGCAGTACGTATCAGCAGAGGCTCTATTAGATAGAACGGCTGCCAGAAATGGAATCAAATTGCACCCGCTGGAACGGGAGAGGTTCGCAGAATTCAAAGCAGAATTACAGAAAATCAAATGAAGACCACAGCAATAGAACAATACTGGCGGAAACAGGCTAGTGTCCTTCCGCAAATGGCGCAAGCCATTGTGAGAGAGTTACCTAGTATCTGCCTAGATCCCGGGCCGATTCTTCAAGCTGCAAACCTTTGCCGGGCCAACTTGGCCAAAGGACAATTTTTTTATGCCATGGACGACTTACATTTTCGAATCAAATCAACTGGCCATACTCCAAGTCATGCCCCAAAAGAAATTAACATTTTCCTTTCTGTGCGAGCCAAGAGTGACAATAACTGCCAAGCCTACGACCCATTTAATCTGCTAGAGTTAAATGTTGTATTGAGGGCAGGAAAAAGCAATGAATTCCTGGGAGCATGGCATCTAGATCGCCATGTTGGTGAAACGGAGGAACCTGTCAACTCACTTCACCCTCTTTATCACTTCCATTTTGGTGGCCATCAATTAAAAGAACTTAATGACGATGTCGGACGACTTTTAATTCTCGATAGCCCCCGACTTCCACATTACCCAATGGACATTTTTCTGGGGATTGATTTTGTTTTATCACATTTTGATGGCGAAGCGTGGGCTAAAATGAAGGACAACACTAGGTATTTAAATTTTTTAAAAACATCACAAGATTTTTTAATTGCAAGCCATATCCGCTCATTAAACACCCATTATGAGAAAAGCCCAGACGAGAGGAAACATGGTGGAGCTTGCTGTTTGTTGCCCAACTTACTACCCCACTAAATTTTCCGCGGCCGATTACGTGTCGATCTAAACACAAAAAAATCGAGTAAGTCTCTTAGTACCATGGCAGACGCCCAGAGCGGCATTTCTCATATGGTAGGAAAAATATCTGGAGGATTAAATTATAACATCTCAGAGAACATACAACATCACTGACCTAAACCTCGCCATATCTCAACAGCAGCTACAATCAATCTTTCCGCCCACCTTCCGGGTAAAGAATCTGCATCCGGATTTACGACTCTGCGTCTTCTGCGACAATGCGCCAATCGAACAATTTTCCACGCTCCGGACAGACTTTCAATATCGTCATCCAAAATACGACCAGAATAGGCAGTAATTCGACGTAAAAGCCCTGTTAAGACATTTTCAACACCTATCTGCCCACAATCCTGCATTGGACACAAAAGAATTGTCTTAAGAGCATTTCCGCCGGTTCTTTCAGGCTCCAAAATAAAAATAGGTTGCTTGCCTTCCATCTTAAGTTCGACAACACCGCACAACCTGCGTCTGGATCCTGCTTGAGAAAAACCGGTCCCCCTCGGCAGGTAAACCGTTGAATGTGAAACTTCCAGATTTCTAAGCTTAGCCGGCATCAACTTCACTGCCTCAGTAAAGTCGTGCAAAGCGTTGTCCGGAGGTTCATGGCAAACTTCAAGCCCCTTGTACTCTACTGATTTAAGCTTGCTACTCGCAAAAGGGTTAGGCCGTCGGGAACTTGTTCTTTTTATCTTTGGTGATTCCCCGTCGTTCTGGCCTCCTTCACTCCCGCCCGATTTGCCGCCTTCATCACTTCTGTTAGATGTCGTAGATTCAAAGTAATCTTTGCGTATTTTGGCTCTTTTTTTAAATACGGTGAAAGTTTTAGGTGGATAAAGAATTCCATCAGGTCCACCTGCCGAAGGAGATCCATCTACTCCAATAATATATTCCGTTCCGCCACCTGAACGAGAACCGTTTCCACGGCCTTCACCGGGTGTAATTTGGTTGACATATTTTATTGATGGATGGCGGAACACCAATTCTTCAAAAGAATATTCCAACCCACCAACAGACTCAATTTCCGATACAAGAAACTTATTTCCCTGGGAAAAGACCATGGAGAATCAATTTACAATCAATTATCGGCGGAGGAGACAAACAAATCTGGACACCCCAGCCTTGGGTATGGCCACGACGCTGTTTCATCATATCTGCATAAATTGAGTTCCACGAATTCAGAATCTGGGGAGTCGCAACAATCCAGGCAAAGTATTCCGCAAAATCTTCATTAACCAACCTGCTGGAAATCAATTTCGAAAAATTGAGCTCAAATACGGAATCATCGGTGGACACAGGACGCTGGTAAAGCCGATCTATCCCCGATGGCTGCATAAGAGCTTCACACATAGCTTTATTGTGCAGGAAAAGTGCGCGGATCAATTCCACAGCGGGAAGAATATATTCAACACCATCGACCCGATATATTAAAACCTTCTGGCGCAGGAACTCCCTTTCGCCATACAAGTATATAAGTGTCTCGATTGCTGGAAA
>DDLU01000031.1 GCA_002340305.1 Desulfovibrio sp. UBA2564 | reverse complement strand
GGCGAAGCCCTAATAAAAAGTTTTGGGATTCTTAAACCCTTTTCCTAAAAGGGTTTAAGGCCCCCGGCAGGACCGCCGGAGGCCATATCCCTAAGATTCTAATTTCAAAAGGTCTTCGTAAGTTTCACGGCGGCGGGCTACGATGACATCATCACCATCGACGATTATCTCAGCTGCACGCAGGCGGGAGTTGTAGTTGGAAGACATGGTAAAACCGTATGCACCGGCAGAGTAAACAGCGATGAGCTCACCCTGCTTTATTTCGGGCAAGACGCGATCCTTGGCGAGAAAGTCGCTGGATTCGCAGATGGGACCGACAATATCGTAATCAATTTCAGGACGGTTGTTCTGCACAACCTCGGAAATACGGTGATAAGACTGATACAGAGAAGGGCGAATCAAATCGTTCATCGCCGCATCAACGATAAGAAAATCTTTAGTCGGGGTTTTCTTGGTGTAGATAACTTCACCGATGAGAATTCCTGCGTTACCTGCGATTACACGCCCAGGTTCAAGTATTACTTTAAGTCCTTTACCAGTCAGGGCCTGACTAAGAGCTTCACCAAACTCTTTGGGGTGCGGAGGCTCTTCTTCATCATAAGTAATACCGAGTCCGCCACCGAGATCGAGGTGTTCGATCTCAATGCCCATTTCGCCGAGTTGATCGCGGAAAGCGAGGAGTTTGCCAAGGGCTTCAAGGAAAGGCTCAATGGTGGTCAGCTGGGAACCAATATGGCAGTCCATACCAATGGGAGAAACGTGAGAAAGATCCTTAGCAGTCTTGTAGGCTTCCTTGGCGGTTTCCATATCCAGACCGAACTTGTTCTTTTTCATCCCGGTAGAAATATAGGGGTGGGTCTTTGGATCAACGTCCGGGTTAATACGGAAGCTGATACGTGCGACCTTATTCATGGACTCGGCAACCTCGTTGATACGGTGCATTTCGCCCACGGATTCAACGTTGAACATGAGGATGTCGGCCTTGAGTGCTTCAGCGATTTCGTATGCTTTTTTACCTACGCCGGAGAACACGATTTTATTTGCGGGAACACCGGCTTTGAGAGCGCGGAAAAGTTCACCACCGGAAACTATATCCATACCTGCGCCCATTTCGGCCAGAAGCTTGAGTACGCTAAGGTTGGAGTTAGCCTTAACGGAATAGCAGGTCATGTGGTCGAGTCCGGTAAAGGCGGAATCGAAAGCTTGAAAATGTCTGCGCAGGGTAGCAGCGGAATAAACGTAGAGGGGAGTGCCGTATTCGGCGGCAAGTTCGGTGATGCTGATGTTTTCAGCATGCAGCTCATTATTTTTGATTTCAAAATGATGCATTGTGGAAGGACTCCATTAAAAGATTAGGGTAAAGCTGTGTAAACGTCGGAAATTACTACTCCGAGTGCGTCATAGACGTTGCGTCCTACGACTCTCCAACGATAGCTTTTAGAGGGATCAAGTCCACATTCGCTGAAGACGAAAGTGGAGCCGTCAGATTGAATACCTTCGGAACCGGGAGTGAAATCTCTCCTGATAGCCGGGAAGAAAGGACATGTCGGGCAGCCTTCTCCCGGGCCGGATCCGTCAGCTTGAAATTGAAGACTTAAATTGTCCACATTTTTAAATGCGCCGTCAACCTTTACAACAACTTTAAGGCATCCACCTACGCGACGGCCTTCTACGAATGTAAAAGTATAAAGGTCTTCACTCTGAGTAGGAGCAGGCCACATTTTAACGCCGCATCCGGCAGTTGCAAGAAGCATAAGAGCAAGAACAGCCAACAGCATTTGTTTTTTAAAGGCATGAAATTTCATTATTTATCTCCCAGTGAGTTTTTCCACTGATTCAGAAGGGTAAGGGCTTCTATGGGTGAAAGTCCGTTTACATCAAGATTGCGCAGTTCTTTGATGACTGCGTGATCTTCGGGCGGAGCTTCATTTTTCTTTTCGTTTCCGCTGCAAATCATCCCGGGCAGGATTGATTGCACAGACGGTGCCTGATGAACAGGCTGACCATCCGCATCCTGCGATTTTTCTTCAAGATTCGCAAGAATCTCCCTTGCCCTGACTACTACAGGTTTGGGTACCCCGGCAAGCTTGGCAACTTCGATACCATAGCTTTTATCCGCCGGACCGGGAACCAGTCTGCGCAGAAAAAGAATATCGCCTTTCCACTCACGGACGGCAATGTTAAAGTTGCGAAGCCCGTCAATCACTCCTTCAAGAGAAGTCAGCTCATGGTAATGAGTTGCGAAAAGGGTGCGAATTCCGCCACGAGCACGCTTGGAAAGCTCCTCAACTACCGCCCATGCCAATGCCAGCCCATCAAAGGTGGAAGTTCCGCGTCCGATTTCATCAAGAATAACCAGACTACGCTTGGAAGCCTGACGCAGGATGCGTGCGGTTTCCATCATCTCAACCATGAAAGTAGACTGTCCCTGCGCGAGGTTATCTGAAGCACCTACACGGGAGAATACACGATCCATAAGGCCTATACGTCCCTGAGTAGCAGGAATGTATGAACCTATCTGGGCCATGATGCCCATAAGAGCTACCTGACGAAGCACAGTGGATTTACCAGCCATGTTCGGGCCGGTTATGAGAAGGATGCGTCGTTTTTCATCAATAGTCAGGCTGTTTGGGATGTAGTTGGCAGCCCCTTGAACAGCTTCGACCACGGGATGGCGACCTTCCTCAATGACCACTTCCATGCCGGGATGGATTTCCGGGCAGGACCAGCGGTTGGCACGAGCGGCTTCAGCAAGTCCCTGCCAAAAGTCTACAGCAGCAATGGCATCTGCCATAAAGACAAAACGACTGCGGTTGCCTGCTACATTTTCACGAATTTTTTGGAACAGGTGATATTCCAGAGTCTTGCGTTTTTCGGAAGCTGAAATGAGCTTTTCTTCAAGCTCCTTGAGTTCCGGGGTGATGTAGCGTTCACTGTTTACAAGGGTCTGGCGGCGTTCAAAGTAGTCCGGCACCTGTCCCTTGAAGGCTTTGGAAATTTCAAAGTAATAGCCGAAAACCTTATTGAATCCCAGCTTGAGCTTGGGAAGTTCATTGGCGGATTTTTCTTTTTCAAGCAGATCAGCGAGAGTTGATTCGCCGTGTTCAGTCAGCTCAATGAGTTCGTCCAATTCATCGTTAAATCCAGCCTTGAACAACCCACCCTCAGTGATGACCGGAGGAGGGGAATCCACAAGAGCGTGCTCCAACAACTCGGCCACATCGGTCATGGAGTCCCATTTTGTTACAATAGCCTTCAAGGCCGGAGTGACCGGACGATCTTCGTCTGCACTGGACACCGCTTCATGCAGCAGAAAATGAACCGGGGGCAGGGTCTTTAAACTCTGACGCAGACTAATAAAGTCTTTTGGAGTTGCCCTGCCGAGAACCACACGGGTTGAAAGACGCTCAAGGTCGTAAACAGTATCAAGCTGCTCACGGACTTTTGTACGCAGGGTATCATCACCATGGAAGAACGTTACCGCGCGCTGATTATTTTCAATGGGGGAAATCTCCCGCCAAGGCTGCTTTAAACGAACGGCAAGGAGGCGTCCGCCCATGGGAGTGATAGTTTTATCCAGCACATTAAGCAGGGTTCCTTTACCTTTTTTGCCGTCCAAACGTTTAAACAACTCAAGGTTTCGTTCAGTGACTTCATCCAGAATCATGAATTTGGTTAAATTCATGGGCTTGAATTCACTAAGATGATCAAAATCCTGCATTTGTGTCTGGCGCAGGTAAGAAATGAGTGCTCCGCAGGCCTGAGTAAGCTGCGGTTTATCCTCAAGATCCAGTGAATCGAGATCAGCAACTTTCTGAGCTTCGAGAACATTATCCTTGGCTGATTTATAGCTAAAATATCCAGCAGAAGGTGCTGGAGCAATTCGGGCATCTATATCACCATACTGTCCGGGAATAGCTTTGCCCTGTGGAAGAATCAATTCACGGGGATTGACTTTGATTGCCCATTGCCAAAGATCATTTTCATTCCTGCTCTGAAGTCCGGACCATTGTCCGGTGGAGAAATCCATCCACGCCAGACCGCCAGCCGACTTTGCATCATCCCAGAGCAGGGCGGCAAGATAGTTACTGTCCTTGGCGGAAAGAGTATCATCTTCAACAACAGTACCGGGGGTGTAAACCCTCGTTACTCCGCGCTTTACCAGTCCTTTAGTTAGTTTAGGGTCTTCAAGCTGGTCACAAAGTGCAACAGTATACCCCTTCTCAATGAGCTGTGAAAGATAGTTACGTGAAGCATGGTGCGGAACACCGCACATGGGGATTTTATCTTCAGAATTGGGGTTACGGCAGGTCAGGGCGATCTGCAGTTCACGCGCTGCTATTTCAGCGTCCTCAAAGAAAAGTTCATAGAAGTCTCCCATGCGAAAAAACAGCAGAGAATCAGGGTGTTCAGCCTTGATCTGCATGTACTGCTCGAACATGGGAGTGAGTTTAGTTTTGCTCACAATATATATCTGGGGCTTACTGGTTCAGTTCTTTACGGAACGAAATTGAATGCCAACTGCGGCATCTTGGGCAGGTGAAAAAGATTCTATCCCGCTTAAAGCCGCAACTGGAACAGGTGAATCTTTGCACTTTTTTCGCGACATTCACGAAGAAGTCCAACTGACTCTTAAAAGATACTGTCAGTTCCTGCTGATCCTGAGCAATATTGAAAAGCTCAAGGCGTGCCAACCAGAAATTCTGGTTAAGCATCAGGGTTTTCTCCAGCCAGACACCGGCTTCTTCCTGTTTACCGCAGAGTTGCAGCAGTCTTGCCCCGTAGTAATGCATGATTACATCCGGGTCAGACTTGGAAATTTCTTCAACCATCACTTCATAAAAAGGATAATTACGATCATTTTCAAGATCTTTTACTTTGATGGGAATTTCCCCGAAGACAAGGGATTCTGCCAAAATTCCTTCAACAAGAACAAACTTCAAGTTGTCGGGAACCCTGGCAAGGGCTATGGAAAATTTGGCCTTGAATTTCTCAAGAGTGCCTTCCTGCTTCATTCTGGTCAAGACCAGCAGCCATGATTCAACTGAACTTTCAGAAACATCAATGGCTTTGCGCAAAGTGCGGTTAGCGAGAGCGTATTCGCCGTCAGTGTTATAATTTTCTGCCAAACGGGCAAGGTAATGCGCCTCCTGAACAGGCTGATTCAGTTTGGAATAGTAGTTTGCGGCTTTTTCAAACTCCCGTCCTCCTGCGGCCAGCTCCGCCAGCTCCGTCAAAATTTCCGGGGAGTCACCTACTATTTCTCGCGCTTTTTCAAAAGCACTTATTGCGCGGTCCATAAAACCGCCACGACTAAAGTCACGTCCGAGTTCATAGAGGGCACGGGCTTTGATTTCAGGATCCAGACCGGGACGTACAATGAGACTGTTTCTGATCTGTGCGGCGCGTTCAATTTCCCCCTGGGAACGGTAAAGGTTACCGAGAGCTAGATAAATTTCAACAGCTTCCGGAGTATCTTTTACAACCTTACTGAGTTCATCAATGGCTGCACGGGTGTCGGCAAGTCCGGACTTACCCTTTCCGGCCCCAGACAAATATGACGGCGCCCGATTATCGAACGCCGTCATTTTTTTCTTTTTAAATACGCTCAAAAAGGACACGTATACTCCGTAATTTGCGCTTACTTATTCAGCAGGCTTCTCTTCGCTAGTTTCAGCGGAGGGATAGTTGCCCTCATCGAGGGGCAGGTTGCGGAGAGAATTTACTTCCTGCTCAAGGTTAGCCATTCTGGTGCGGCAGGTGCGAAGCTGACCGGCGAGACGAACTTTATCACACATGAAGTAAAGCAGGCAAAGAATGGAGCCTGCAGCAAAAGCGATCAGGATCAACAGGTAGTACGGAAGAGGCTGGCTCATGAACTTGTAGCTAAACAGTTCGATGGACAGAGTGACTTCCTTAGAAAGTTCAGGGGTATTCTGAATGAAGAATACCATGGAAAGGAAAAAGAGAACTACCAGAGCCAAAACCTTCAAGTAACGCATGAAACCCTCCTTAGTGTTACTTAACGACAGCAGCTGTCAAATAACGGCTTGAGCCTTTTATAAGTTGAGGACAAGTGATCGGGAATAACATTGGTTTCTCCGAAAACTGCCATAAACGATGCATCCCCGTTCCAACGGGGCACTAGTTGAAAATGGAGATGGGCGGCGATCCCAGCTCCGGCTGCTTCCCCAATATTAAGGCCGACATTTATTCCCTGAGGATTGCATGCCTTTTCCAGAATATCGCAGCTTATGGTTATATATTTCATGATCTCGGAAGCTTCCGCTTCTTCAAGATCAGTGAGTTTACTGACATGACGATAGGGCGTAACCATCAAATGACAATTGTTGTAAGGAAATTTATTCATAATCACAAAGCAGTGTTCCGCTCTATGCAGAATTAATTTTTCCTCATCTTCGTCAGTGTGTTCCGGGATACAAAAAACACATTCATCAGGCTTAGGCCCAAGAATGTAGTCCATTCGCCACGGTGCCCATAATACGTCCATCTGTGAAACAACCTTTACAATACCTTTTCACGGCAGTGAAGATATTGTTCGATTCCCCTGCTAAGCTGAAGCAGAGATTGTTCGTATTGTCTTTTATCAAACAATATTAATTTCCAGTAATTAAATACCAGCTAATTATCAACAATAAATATGGAAAAAACGCCTAAATCATAAAAAAAATATCGCTAAAGGAATTTTTACCCTACCGGGAGCAAAAGTTCGCATGTTCTACACGGGTTAATGCCCAAGAGCAAGGGAAACCCATTTTCAAGCAATTGATATGATATATAAATGCCGATCGCAGCTTATAATTAAACCTACATTCTCAGTTTCTTAATCCTATCCTTTAAAAAAGAAAGTTGTTCATCTCTTCCTTTAATCTTAGCATCAAGATAAGCCAGCTTAACCTGATGCAGCAGTTCTGAATAAAGCGGCCCGGGTTCCAGACCTAATTCCATTAAATCTTCACCGGTTACATCTATCTTTTTTAACCTGAGACTGGTCAGGTACTGCGAAACGTATTTCTTGATCATTTCCCGTTTTGTACGGGCCATGATAAAAATCACTCCTTCCAACGGAACAGGATAAAGAGTTTCATAAATTTCGCTAGGCTTCATTTCCTGCTTGATGTTCATGACATTTCCAGCCGCCCAGAACACTGTATCACGCAGGTGTACAAACTCCCTGCGTTCAGTCGGTGAAAAGTTGAAACGATCATAAATCTGTTCCATCCTGGCCTTGGAAACTCCCATACACATAGCAAGAAAATACGTTTTCCAAACAGAAAGGGGAGGCTCCAAATACAGCAAACTGTACCAACTCATCAGCCTTTCAAGTTCACCGATGACCTGCGAGCGGGCTGAATTTAAGGCCATCAAAGGATGAATCGCCTCAAGTACACCAAGTTCATTCATGCGTTCGATGCTGTGCAGCACATTCTTTTCATTTAAGATGATACGCATTTCATGCGTTAGTCGATATCCCGAAAGCTTGTTGATTAAATTAAGCTTGAGCGCATTTTTAATCAGGTTCAGAGTCTGCCCACCGATCTTAAAATCAAACCGCTGCTCAAATCTTATTGCCCGCATGATCCGGGTAGGATCTTCTACAAAGCTTAAAGCGTGCAGCACGCGGATGGTCTTGTCCTTCAAATCACGTTGGGAGCCGAAGAAATCCACCAGCTTACCAAAACTGGACGGATTGATGTGTACAGCAAGCGCATTGATAGTAAAGTCACGACGATAAAGGTCCATCTTAATTGATGAAAGCTCAACGGTGGGTAGAGCGGCGGGATATTCGTAATATTCTAGACGTGCGGTTGCCACATCCACGCGTTGACCGTCAGGAAGGATAACCACGGCGGTCTTGAATTTACGATGGTATTTGGCTCGACCATCCATGCTCTTAGCCAACTTTTTAGCAAAGGCGATTCCATCACCTTCGACAACAAGATCAAGGTCAAAATTTGTCTTGGTGAGCAGAACGTCACGCACAAATCCGCCGACAACATAAGCTTCTGTGCCGATCTCCGCAGCCATCTCACCAGCAGTCTCAAGAATATCAAGAATTTTGTTGGGCAAGCGGTTACGCATGATGTTGCGAATGTTACGTTCCTGCTTCTGATCCGGGAATAGGGACTCGGGAATACGCGCAGGGTCCTGCACCAACATATTAATAAGATCGGTTCTGGTGACAACGGCCTCAATTCGATCATTCTCAACCACAGGAACCAAGCGTTGTTTCTGCCCAAGAATAATTTCCATAACCCGATGCATACCTGAATCGATTTTGATGGTTGAAAATGGGTGCTGCATGTAAATTTCCACTTCAACTTCACCAAGGTCATGCGCAAGGGCCTTATCCGCAGTCTTATGCTCCAATAAACCCACCACACGCATATTTTCCATGGAATCCACAACAGGCACACCTTTTAGACTATACTGAGTCATACGCTCGACAGCTTTGGAAATGGTCATGTCACGGGGGATTGCCACCGGGGGCTTTGACATAATGGATTCCACATTCAGCCGAGGAGTAACCTTGGAATAGAGCAGGGCAAAAAGCTCATCACGAACTTCAGCAAGCGTACGGTCTTTGACCGTTGCCGAAGCTGCGTAGACGTGTCCACCTCCACCGAAGGCAGTACAAATTGCGCCTACATCAATATCAGGTGTGCGCGAACGGGCTACCAGATGAATGCGGTCATTCATGCGCCCTAAGGCAAAGAGAACCTTGATATTCTCAACATCCATGAATTTGTGAACCAGCACGGAAAAATCAACGACATACTCTGAGGTGCTGATTTCTGAAATGACTATATCAAGATCATTAATAGTATGTGTCGTAGCCCCCTCAAGAAGTCTGCCGAGCAAAGTAATCTGCTGTGCGGAAAGATCACGGTTGAGCAGATCGGTGATTACATCCAGCTCCATGCCGTTTTTGAGTAACCATTTCCCAGCCTCAAAATCATGTTCGGTGGTGGAATTGAAGCTGAAAGAGCCTGTATCTTCATAGAGACCAAGCCCCATGATGGTAGCTTCTTCCTGATTAATCTCAATTTCGCGTTCCCGGATCTCATGTGAAAGAATGGCTACGCTGGAACCCCAAGGTTTCTTGATTAGTATTTCGGGGTCAAGATCACATTCAGATTTCATGTGATGGTCATAAATATGGATTTTCAGTCCCGGATTTTGCAAAATAGGATCAACATGAATTATCCTTTTGCGCCGGGAAGTATCCACGATAACCAGCAACTTGACTGCGCTTTTGTCAATTTCTTTTAATTGTTTGAAATTAAAGAAATATGTTGCGCTCTCCATATAAAAATTACGCAGGTTTTTTTCCTGGCTGCCGGGAAAAATAAGTGTAGCGTCAGGATAGAGTTTTCCGGCAGCAACAATCGCGGCTAGACAATCGAAATCCGCATTTACATGTCCAGTAATTATTGTTGCCGCTTTTATAAGCTTTTCATTTTTTGACATTCTTAAAATCTCACATTACAGAACGGGGGTGAAAACGTTTGTGAAGCTGGACCAATCTTCCGGCTTGAATATGTGTGTATATTTCGGTAGCATTAATGTCTGAATGACCAAGAAGCAACTGGACTGTGCGCAGATCCGCACCGCCATCCAGCAAGTGGGTGGCAAAAGAATGCCTAAAAGTGTGCGGAGATATTGAGCGTTTTATCCCTGCTTCCAGTGCGAACTTCTTGATCAGTTTCCAGACACCCTGTCTGGTCAGTCCTTTTCCTGATCTGTTTAAGAATATGTTCTTGACCTTGGGATTAAAAGCAGGACGCCAATCCTTAATGTATTGGTTTAAAAAATTTTGCGCCACATAATGAATCGGCACCAGCCGTTCCTTGGAACCTTTGCCGAAAATAATGAGAACTCCGGTTTGAGGATCAAAATCTTCAATGTTAAGATTGATCAGCTCGGAGACTCTCATCCCGGCTGCATAAAGCAGCTCAAGCATTGCACGATCACGAAAACCCAGTTTTTCGGTCAGCTTGGGCAGGGCAAGTATGCGGCCGATTTCCTCCGGTGAAAGGAATTCAGGAATTTTTCTGGGGAGCTTCGGATTTTCCAGCAGTGTTGCGGGATCCTCTTTAATGAAGCCTCGTGACGAGCAGAAAGCGAAGAACCCCCGCAAAGACGAAAGATGCCTCGCCAGCGAGGTTGATTTCAATGCTTTCGACCTTAAATATGTAAGGTAGAGCAGCAGTGTCTGACTTGTGGCGTCTTCTATTTTCGCAGACCTTTCTTCCAGAAAAGACTGAAAAGACTCCAGATCACTCAGATATCCATTAAGGCTGTTTTCCGAAAGACCACGCTCTATGAGCAGGTATTCCAGATAACGGTCAATCCATTGATGTTTACAGGTCGTGTTTTCGTTCTCGGTCATATCCTTTACTCTTTACACATATGACCTTGACAGCTCAAGTTGATTGACAGGGCTGACAAGCACAATTAAACAAATTTGATAATAATTTAACCAAAAAATGACAGGAGCATATCGAAATGCCAGAATTTAAACTTGCCGACAGACTCGCAACACTCCCCCCGTATCTTTTTGCTGAAATTGACCGACTGAAAGCTGAAGTAGCAGCTCAAGGAGTGGATATCATCAGCCTCGGCATCGGCGATCCTGACCTTCCGACTCCCGATTTTATTATTGAAGCCCTGCACAAAGCAGCTAAAAATCCCGTCAACCACCAGTATCCTTCCTACGTAGGCATGCTGACTTTCCGTCAGGCTGTTGCTGACTGGTATAAAGAAAGATTCAATGTGGAACTGGACGCAGCAAACGAAATAGTTTCCCTGATCGGTTCCAAAGAAGGTATCGCACACTTCCCACTGGCTTTTGTTAACCCCGGCGATCTCGTGCTGGTAGCTTCTCCTAATTACCCGGTTTACCCGGTAGCTTCCGGTTTTGCAGGCGGTGAAGTTGAAACGGTGCCTCTGCTGGAAGAAAACGATTTCCTGCCCGAACTCGAATCCATCAGCGACGAAAAATGGGATAAGTGCAAGATTTTCTTCGTAAACTACCCCAACAACCCCACATCCGCTACGGCAACTCCTGAATTCTACGCGCAGCTGGTTGCCAAGGCTAAAAAGCACAACGTTATCATCGCTGCAGACGCTGCTTACACTGAAGTTTACTACGATGAAGGCAAAAAGCCCATTTCCATTCTAGAAACTCCCGGGGCAAAAGATGTCGCCATCGAATTTCACTCCCTGTCCAAGACCTACAACATGACCGGCTGGCGCTGCGGTATGGCAGTGGGTAATGCCTCACTCGTTGCAGGACTTGGAAAAATTAAAGAAAATGTCGACTCCGGCATCTTTCAGGCTGTACAGGAAGCCGGAATTGTTGCACTAAAAGAGGGCGAACCTTACGTTAAGGAATTCCGCAAGATCTACAAAGAGCGTCGTGACTGCGTTATCGAAGCTCTGGAAAAGATTAACATTTCCTGCAAGGTGCCTGATGCGTCCATTTTCGTATGGGCTAAAACTCCCGAAGGCTACACTTCTTCCGAGTTCGTATCCAAGCTCCTGAAGGAAACCGGTGTTGTTGTTACTCCCGGTAACGGCTTCGGCGAATCCGGTGAAGGGTATTTCAGAATTTCGCTGACTGTTGATACCGAAAGGCTCAAGGAGGCAGTATCACGGATATCCAAACTATAGACGTCTATGTCAGTCTCGGTTCAAATCTCGGAGACTCTGATGATAATTTGAACCAAGCTGTGGCTAGACTGGAAAAATATGAAGGAATTGAACCTGAAAAATGGTCTGAGACTTACGAGACCGAACCTCAGGGACTGAAAGATCAGCCGTGGTTTAAAAATCAGGTGGTCCGTTTTCAAGTTGATCCCGAACTCTGGTCCGCCGAAGGCTTCTTGTCCACGCTTCAGGCTGTGGAAGGACAGATGGATAGAGTAAGGGAAGTTAAAAACGGCCCACGTACCATCGATCTGGATATTATTCTCTTCGGAGATCGGGTCATTGATAGCGGCGACTATTTAACAGTTCCCCATCCGAGGGCACTGGGTAGAGCATTTGTACTCCTGCCCATAGCTGACATTGATCCAAAACTTGTCTTCCCCAACGGAATTTCCGTTGCTGACGCTCTGAAGAAAATTGATTACCGCATTGAAGGTATGAAGATTTATCAGGATTAATTCTTGGGCCGCATCTATTGCAGATGCGGCCTTTTTCTATTGAGGTGTAAGAAGTTATGATGAAATTTGTTGTTATCGCCATTGCTGCTTTTGTTATGTGGAAGCTGTTTACCGGCGATCAAAAAAGGAAAGAAGAAAAAGCCGGCAAGGATTTCAATAAGAAGGTCAAAACCGGCGAGATGGTTAAAGACCCCATCTGTGGGGCCTATGTTCCCAAAGACGGAGATATCCGGGTTCGTAATGGAGAAAAGGTTGAATGTTTCTGCTCATACGAATGTCGTGATAAGTTCATCAAACGCCTTGAGGCTGATAGCGGCGAATAATTTAATCCACAATATTTCGTGAACCCTTTTGACATGAGTTAAAAGGGTTCTTTTTTTTGCGTCTAAAAAGGGCAGGGTAGTCTCATGAAAATCCATCTTAAAATATGCACGCTCTATGAAGTGAAAAAAGCAGTTGAATACAGTTTGATCAGCGGCATCAGTTTACTTCCTGTCGATAGAGAATAAAAAGACCTCGCTGCTGAGTCTGGACAGTTAGTGTTAAGTTAGCCGTCACATTTTTTTTACCTTCGAAGCCTTGTTAGACCGATTGTCTAGCAAGACTCTTTTAATAAACCAAAACAAGCCTTTCAGATTTAGCTCCTAAGCGTTTTAAAAAAAAAATTCCAATCAGAGATCCAAGAAAAAAATCGAATTGAATAAAAAAACAAATCAGCCCCAAAGAAGTTGCGATGAAGTCAAAAGAGAGAAAATTTGTATATTTTGGCAACAATCAAATAACTTTGTGTCATTTTTAATTTAAGTTACTGATATTATTACCTTTACTCAATTGTCTCATAATGTAAATTATGTAAACTTTGATAAATGAAGCCGAAATATGAAGTGCAATATTCAACACATCTTTTATTTAGGTCGATAAGCTTTTACAAAATTAAATATTAAAATTCATGAAGTTAACCTTTATCGATATAAATCAAAGCTATTAAGCCCAATTTATTTACCCACTGCCCCCTCCGCGAGCCTTCAAATAAACAGTATGGACAATTAAGTTTGCCTCTTGGGGCACTTTTCTTTATCTCAGTGGTAACTAATAATTCACATTGACTTGAAATCTAAATCCATGAGGTTTTCATGAGTTTGAGACTTAAGAAAAAGATATTACCTTCTCTTCTGGCTGCATCTATTTTGATTGGCACTGGAGGAAATGCTTTTGCCGCTTCGGCTAACAAAAAAGATTCATTTGAATCATGGCTTGAAAAGTATGGAGCCTGGGACATTCTTGAACAAAACTATTCCCAGACTGGCGACACACCTGAACTTATTTTGAAAAGAGCTGAAACAGCCTTCAACCTCGGTCACTATTCAGCATGTCTTGAGACCTTGCAATCCACTCCGGCATTCACCGATAAAGGCCAGGAAATTACTCGCCTTTGGTTAGGTGGAAAATGCCAGCGTGCTCTTGGTTACCCTGTTAAAGGTGTAATATGGTTCAGTCAGGCTGCACGGCTTATGGATCAAGGTGCAATGGCTTCAAGCTTCAAAAAAGACCCTCATCTCAAAAGCATCTGGTTTGATGTATGGCGTTCCCTTTACTGGGGGTATCGTATCACGCCCGAATCAGCCCGCGAATCCCGTAAGATGTTACTTGAGCAAACCTTCGGACAAGCTGAGCAGGTCTGGCCAAAAACATATTTTGTCATTAACAGTAAATCTAAACTTGTAAGTTTGAGCATCACTTCAGAAATAGCTCCAGTCGTGAGCAATTCAACAGCAGTTAATGACGACGACAGACAAGCCATAGCTCAATCACTTGCCGCAGCCAGTATTGGAGAATGGGAAAAATCAGGACGGGCTTTAGACTCACTTTCCAATTCCACAGTCCAAACCTTTTGGAAATCTGTTAACCGGAATCTTGAATCCGGTAAATCACCGGAGCCAGCCGCTATATTTAATGAAGGGAACCTTATCCGCCCAGCTTCTTTTTTTAAAGCGGAGGTGCTGGAACCGGTAGTTTTCTCCCCTACCCTTTGGCGGCTTGGTGCTCCGACATCTCCGGCATGGAATGTTTTCCGCAAAAAACTGATGGAAATGGAGCCACGGGAAGCACTTGAAACTATCGACCGTGAGACCGGATCACTCTTACTTTCCAGCGACTTGGTCAATGCGTTGCAAAATTACCGTCTCGCATTTGCTTTCCTAACCAGAGACATGGATCTGGCTAAGAATATTTTGAAGCGTTTGGATAAAGAAACATTACCAATGAGTCTCAGACTCGCCAGCGGGATCGCTTTTAAACTTCCGTTATCCAGAGTGCTCAGTTCCGCAGATTACGGAAAAAATGAACACTTATTTATCATATCAGGTCTTAGCGAAGCCGCTGGAATAGAATACTTCAATGAAATAAACACTCCTTTTTGGGAACCCATTTCACCCAAAAAACTCAATCCGGTAATCAATGCCAATCCACTGGATAGACTACTAGTCTATACCGACTTGGCAAAACAGGTACAAAAGAAACAAAGCATTAAAATTGCCAGACGTTGTGCTCTCCTGTTTCCCAAGTCCAAACTTGGAGCGGAAAGTTTTATTTACCTTGCCGACCAAGCTGCTCAGAACAGAGATTTTAAATTGTCCGCTTATTACCTGAAACATGTTGATCAGGATAGGTTCGGACCGGAACTTCGTTTGAAATGGTTGAGTGCAGCGGTTGCTTACGACCTCGCCGTAGGCAAAGATGACAAAGCTATGAAAGCCTACAATGAAATTCTTAATTCCGGCGGAACACTTCCGGCGGAAAAAGAATTGAAGCTTGCACTCATGATTCAGCAAAAAGGCGATCTAAAAAAAGCTCAAGCAATACTTGAAAGAATTTGGTCCGGTCACGACCAATTGGAAAATGATGAGTTACGTGCGGAGGTACTTTTTTGGATTGCTGAAGGTGAACATGCCATGGGCAAAAAGGAAGAGGCCCTTAAGCATTACCTTGAATTAGCGTGGAAATTCCCGGAGCAGAATATCTGGGCCGTGACCGCTATGTATCGTGCATCCATGATTTATGAGCACAAGGGACAGTTCGAAACTGCCAAGCGTTTTCTTAAAACAGTCATCAAACGAGCTGATCGCAAAGCACAAAAAGAAGCTGCAAAAGCCCGACTTAATGCCATCGATACCAAGCTGGCAAAAGTTGGGGCGAGGAAAAAAGTTAGCTTTCCGTTTTAAAGTATGCCTACGCCAACAAAACTACAAGGCCCTGCTAATATTTTTTAGCAGGGCCTTCTTTTTAACTCAAAATTTTCAAAATAGTTCCCGCCATGGTGGTGACGGCAGTTTTGATGGTTGGTTCCGGTGGCGGGAAAAATTTACTATTGTGAAGAGACGGCGGGTTAATACCCTTTTCATGAAACAAATCCATTTCTTCGGCAGAAGTTGCCCCAGTGAAGAATAAGCATGATGGAGTTTCTTTTCTTCCTGCTGTTCTGAATAAGGAGAAGTCTTCGCTACCCATGACCATTTCTGCCTCATGGACTTTATCTTCGCCAAGATATTCCCCGGCAGCTCTGCGAACAATCTCTGCCAGACCGCTATCATTAGTTGTAGCAGGCAAATCACTTTCATCATCAAATTCTACAATTGGCAGCAAATCTTCAGATAATCCCATGGACAATGCTTCGTATTTGCAGATTCTCTTTACGGATTCAAAAATCCGATTATGACCTTCATCATTGCAGAACCTGGCAGTCACTTCCATAATCACTTCACCGGGAATAATGTTGGCGCGGGTACCACCATGAATGGAACCGACAGTGACAACGGCAGGATCAAGCGGGCTGAATTCACGGCTGACAATTGTTTGCAAAGAAGTCACGATCCGGGCGGCCAGCACAACGGGGTCAATGCACTCTTGAGGAATGGCACCGTGCCCCCCTACTCCGCGAACTGTTATTTTCAGCTGATAAGTACCAGCCATAATCGGGCCGGATTTGACCATGATATTTCCTGCTTCAAGCTTAGGAATCACATGTGTTGCGAGGCAGTAGTCAGGAGCACCAAAATTTTCAAAAAGGCCCTTTTCAATCATCAGTCGTGCGCCGGACATGGCTTCTTCGGCGGGTTGACCTATAAAAATTATTTTTCCGTTCCAACTATCTTTGGACTTCGACAAAACTCGGGCAGTACCCACGAGGGTTGTCATATGAACATCATGACCGCAAGCATGCATCACACCGGAATCATTACCGGACGGATCCTTGCCTCTAGCTGTGCTTGCATAATCCAAACCGGTATTTTCTGTAATAGGCAGCGCATCCATATCGCCACGAACCATAACCGTCGGCCCCTCACCATTTTCAAGAATACCGACGACACCATGACCACCAAAATTTCGGGTCACGGAAATACCGCACGTTTCCAATTGTCCGGCAACTAATTTAGAGGATTCTTTCTCTTCATGGGAAAGTTCCGGATTCTCGTGAAGGTGTTTGTAAATATTTACAAGGTCATCCAATTCATCTTGAACGAGTTTACTAAGCTCCATTTAACTACCTTAAGGCTTAAGATTCTTTATCTTTACTACTGCTGCGAGCGGACATTTCTGTATGAGCCCGGCGTTTGGCATCATCAAGAATAGGATGGAGAAGTCCAACGATATTACGAACGTTAAGATTCTCGGCTTCCTTGGAACAAAGCAGTACATCAAGCGCATCCAGACCATGAAAAATGTAATCTACACTTTTTTTGATATCACTCATTTATAAAACTCCTTTAAATGAAATTCTCTTTATTTACGGGTGGATTGAATTGTATTGCGTGTGATCTGCCATGTCTATGAAAATCATCTCTTTCAGACTGTTACCAATAGTTGATTAATAAGGAGACTTACAATATCTATGTCCAAAACCAATAACTTAGTATCTAAACATATCGGGATATAAGCTGCAAGATGTCATCAAACATACGTCAAAATATTCAACTCATTTTTGCTTTTTTCACTGTCCTTTTAGGCGGAACTGCGGGATATCTTTATTTTGAAAAAAACTGGTCCGTACTTGATGCTCTGTATATGACCGTAATCACTATTACCACAATCGGATTCGGGGAGATTCATGACCTCTCACCCGCCGGAAGAATTTTTACCATAATCCTGATCTTTGCAGGACTTGGTCTTGCCGCAGTTTTCGTGGCTCAAGTTGCAAAAGTTATTGTTCAATCTGGAATCAGAAACCTTTACGAGAAAAAGAAAATGCACGACAAAATCAGCAAACTAAACAAACACACCATCGTCTGCGGTTACGGTAAAATCGGTCGGGCCATCTCTCTTAAATTATATGAACTTGGGCTGGATTTCGTCGTTCTGGATCATGATGAGGAACGACTGGCTGAGGCTGAACAGCGTGGTTACAAAATTATGCATGGCGATGGTGCTGTTGACGGAGTTTTGTTATCTGCCGGAATTCGCCGTGCCGATTTTATTGTCTTATGTATTAATGATGATGCCAGTAACATTAATATATCTCTCGCAGCGCGGGAGCTTAGCCCGGACATTTTTGTGGTAGCGCGAGGAACTGACCCGTCTATTGAATATCGTATGCTCCGCGCCGGAGCCAACACAGTGGTCTACCCTCTTGACCTTGGTGGAGAACAGATCGGTCATATCCTTGCCCGGCATGCCGGAATTACAGAGCCGGAAGAGAAAGGTCCGGCAGCCCATGAAGTTATGGGGTACAGCCTGAAAATTTTTCCACACTACGATAACACTCCGCTGACTGTAGCTGAGGTTAAAGAAAAAACCGGAGCAATTAATGCATTGGTGCTGCACCGGGCAGATGGAACCGACATTGAAAATCCAGCGGATGAATTAGAGCTGGACTATGGAGACTCCGTTCTCGAACTAGTCAAAAAAGATGGGGCGAGTTGCGAACTGCAAAGTAATATTAAATGGTCCGAAGACTTGCTGCTTGGAATTCCCTCCATCGATGCTGAACACCGTGTGCTTGTTAGATATGCTGAAGATTTTCAGAGTGCTCTTCGCGATGGTCAGGATCATGATGCAATTGCCCGCCTTTTTGATCGTCTGCTGGAATACACATCCAGTCACTTTGCCCGTGAAGAAGCATTCATGCAAAAACGCGGATTTCCTGAAATCGAAAATCACATGAAAGAACATCGCCGCATCACCCGCGAAGTTATGGATCTGAACCGCGATAAGAAATACATATTCTCGGACAGTATTGATTCCTTTTTGCAGGATTGGATTATCAACCATATCAACAATACTGACCGTAACAATGTTCAATATTTTAAGGATCAGGAATAATTGGGCCTTACAATATTATGCATGGGCTCACCCGCAAATAGTTAAAGCCCATGTTGAAGAAAATGATGGTAAACTTGCATACTTGTGCAAGCGTGAAGTTCTAAAAAATATGTATAAAATTATCTATTTACGTGCCTAGCCGGCCAAAGTAATTGAAATGAAATCAGTATTATTGGAACAAATATCCTGAGATTGACTAGCCCTGGCGTAGTAGGCAGACGCAATTAGAACCAACACCGCAGCCACAAAAAAAATCAGAGCTTTTTTCATAAAAACCTCCATTATACATATGGCAATAATTTATCAAGTTTGCACCCGCAAAATATCTATAAGACTATTCTCTTTTTGACAACCCGTTTGAATTATAAA
>DDLU01000047.1 GCA_002340305.1 Desulfovibrio sp. UBA2564 | reverse complement strand
AGTTTCTTTGGCCCCCGGAGGGTCGCCGAAGGCAAAATCAATTCATTCTTAATAGCGCGCAGCGCATTCAAATTTACTCAGGCCCGAACAATTTAACCTGCAATTCATCTAAAGTACGGCAGGTTTCGGACTGATAGATCGGGCCATAGCCGAGTCTTTGAGCCTGCTTGAGTCTTGTTTCCCCGCCCGAAGCAGGACGGATACGTCCGTTCAAATCTACCTCACCCCAGAAAACTGCTCCAGGTTGCAGGGGCCGATCATAGAACGAAGACAGAATTGCAGCTACAACTCCCAGATCAAGTCCGGGATCACGCATGGCCAAGCCGCCGCCGATCTTGGCATAAATATCCAGCTGACCCAAGTTCAAATTTAACCGTTTTTCCAGCACAGCCAAAATAAGGTTCAATCTGTTAGTGTCAAAACCGAGGGAGGTACGGCGCGGGATAGAAAGTACAGTACGGCTGGCAAGGGCCTGCACTTCTACGGCAAAAGGTTTATGCCCGTCCATGCCCATGACAACCGCTGCCCCGGAACAGGAATCATCACGATCGCCGAGAAAAAGAGTTGAAGGGTCTTCCACAATCTCCATGCCCGACTGGCGCATGGAAAAGACCACCAGTTCATCACTGGGACCGAATCTATTTTTAAGCACGCGCATGATACGCATCATGTGCTTGCGGTCTCCCTCTAAGTACAGAACAGTATCCACCATGTGCTCCAGCAACTTCGGCCCGGCAATCTGCCCGTCCTTGGTTACATGGCCCACAATGACCAATGTTGTGCTGGTCTTCTTGGCTGCTTCCACAAGCTCAGAAGACACCGCACGTACCTGACTGACGCTGCCCGGAATCCCATCCGCACGCGGCGAGGTCAAAGTCTGCACAGAGTCAATAATCATCAGGTCCGGCTTTTCAGGAGCTTCCAGAATGGAAAGGGCCTCTTCAGCATTGGTTGAAGCCACTGCCAGAAGGCCTGACTGCAATACGCCCAGACGATCTGCCCTGCCCCTAATCTGGGCCAGTGATTCTTCGCCTGAAAAATAAACCGCCTTGTTGCCCATACGGCACTGCTCAGCCGCGAGCTGTAACAGCAAAGTAGACTTACCGATGCCCGGTTCACCGCCCACGAGCACCGCACCTCCGGGAACAAAACCTTTACCCAGCACGGTATCAAGCGGCTTGAATCCAGTCGAACGGGCCTCAGTATGCTCAACAGGGATATCTGCCAGCACCACAGCCAATGAATCTGCAGGAGCATGACTCACCCCACCCTTACGGCGGACCACAACCTTCTCCTGCAAAGTGTTCCACTCACCGCAGCGAGGACACTGGCCCTGCCATTTCAGTGCCTGTGCTCCGCAATTCGTACAAACAAAAACGTCTTTAGTTTTCATGTGTTAATGCCCTAAATTTTATTCGCATATAAAAAGGCGGGAGATTTAGCCTTAAAAGCAAATCTCCCGCCATTACTTACATTCCTAAGAGGCAAAACTATTTCTTAGGCGGATTCTTGGCATCTACTACGTTAATAACATACTCTTTAACTGCGGGTGAGGGCTTGAAGAATACGACCATGAAAGGTGTATCCATACCCGGTTTTAGCAGTGTGTTGTTGGAGAGTATGCCCACTTTGGAACCAAGCCCGACCTCGATTTCTTCCTTGGACTGCACTTCCAGCTGGAACAGGGAAAGGGTATTTCCGCAGAGCAGACGCTTGGAATCAAGAACCTGTCCCTTGTCATCGAAGAGCTGCGCTTCAACTTCAATCAGCTCTTTAGGCTTGCTGAAGTTGTTCACAACCTTACCTTCAATGATAAACAGCTGTCCGGCCTTGTCATTGTTCACATAGAACTGGCGCAGATCCTTAAAGGAGAACTTGCTGAAACGCTTGGAAGGCGGCTCGTTGGAGTCGGCAGTTCCGGCATCGTCGGAAGTAACGAAGGGGATGCTGAAAGGCAGGCTTTCCCAAAGCTTGAGATACCAAGCCGCTCCTGCACCACCGGCAAAAAGGATCAAGATAATCAGGGTAATTATCAACCCTTTCTTGCCTTTCTTATTAGCTTTTTTCCTGGACGGAGGAGCATCGAGATCATCATCGAGGTCGAATCCGGCTATCTCGCCATCATCAAGGGCAAGACCGTCATCTTCATCAAAGCCCTCGTCGGAAAAATCCTCTTCCCCGAAATCTTCACCATCCTCGAAATCTTCCGCTTCATACTCGCCGTCATCTTCCGCAATCTCTTCATCGTCATCAAAGAGATTATCTTCGGAAAGGTCGGCACCGTCATCGTCATCACCGAAAAGGTCATCATCGTCAAAAAGATCGTCGCCGGCCTCTTCTTCTGCAGGAGCTTCGGCAGATTCTTCGGCTTCATCATCGCCGCCGAAGAGTTCATCGTCTATATCAAAATCTTCCTCTTCAGCAGACGGTTCTTCTGCGGGAGACTCTGCGAAGGGATCATCATCGTCATCAAAAAGGTCGGCACCGATTTCAGCATCAGCAGAATTATCGTCAGAACCGAAGAGGTCATCTTCAAGATCATCAGTGTCAGCAGCTGATGCAGACTCGGGCTCATCAGTCCCGATATCGCCGAACGGATCATCACCCAGCTCGTCACCTAATTCATCAGCAGCCTCATTAAAGAGGTCGTCATCAAAATCAGGCTCGGGTTCGGGCTCAGGCTCAGACTCGGGTTCAGGCTCAGGTTCGGGCTTCGGTTCAGGCTTGGGTTCCGGTTTCGGTTCCGGCGCAGGCTTCTGCTGCTCCTCTTCAAGCATGGACTCAACTTCATCCTCCGGCTCAGGAGCCGGGGGTGTTACCTTAAAAACATTCGCGCATTTGGAACATTTAACTTTTGCCCCGCCTGCCGGAATCTTACTATCCGGTAAATTGAATTTGGTCTCGCAATTTGAACACGTAATAATCATGGACCACTATACCTGCTATTGAATAGGTTTAACCGACTCTATTTATTACAACTTTAAGAACAGAGAGCCTAAAAATCAGGCATTCTCAAGTTCATACACTGCACTTAAATACCTGTATTTTTCAGCATAGTCCATTCCGTATCCCACAAGAAAGCCATGGTCGAGGACAAAACCGGGGAATTCAACTTCCAGGTCAATCTCGCGACGCTCTCTTTTATCAATCAAAGCGCAGGTTTTCACGCTAAGGGGGTTACGTTTTTCAAAAACATGCTTGAGGAACTCAACGGAGTGTCCGGTATCAACGATATCTTCGATGATCAGAACATGTTTGTCTGCAATGGAAACTTCGAGGTCCTTGGAAAAATTCATGTTTCCGGTGCGGCTGGTTCCTGCTCCGTAGCTGGAAAGACGCACGAAATCGATCTCAGGATCGGAAGAAAGGGCGCGGGTGATATCTGCAAAAAAGAGGTACGCACCTTTAAGAACGCACACACATACCAGCGGCTCTTCACCGTAGGTTTTGGAGATTTCCTTACCCAGTACTTTAATTCTTTCAGCAATTATTTCTTTGGAATAAACTTCTTTGAGGCTATGGCCCATGACAGTTTTCCTTATTTATTTCAGTTTCATGATCATTGGGATTTCATCGCAATCAGGGAACTGTGGACAGTTGATACAGTCTGCCCAGATTTTCTGGGGCAGCACATGCTTATCTGTTTCCACAAAACCGAGCTTTGCAAAGAATTTCTCAATATTAGTCAATACAAACACGTCACAAACACCGAGTTCGCACGCTTCCTGAAGACAGGCTTCCACCATCTGCGCTCCCAAATTGGAACCGCGCGCTTCAGGTACAACAACCAGAGACCGCACTTCTGCCAGACAATCCCAACTAATGGCAAGAGCACAACAACCGATAATTTGACCGTCTTTATTCTCTGCCACAAAAAAATCACGCAAATGCCCGTAAATAGAGTTCAAAGGCCGGGGTAGAACCATTGCGTCTCTGGTCCGGTCTTTAATAATCGAATGGATATGCTTGGCATCTTCCATCTGGGCTTTTCTAATCTTCACCATCCGAACTTACCGATCCTTTAACATCTTATTGGTATATCTTTCAAACATCTCTCCGGGGTAGCTTCCTTCCTTATCGAAAACCCTCTGTCCCGCAGGATCGTAGATCATGCTTCTGGGGATGGATTGAATGCGAAAAGCACTGCCCACATCATCTCCGGCAAAATAAACAGGATAATTGAACCCGGCACCCTTGAGCATAAATTCATTCACATCATCACTGTCCTGATCAACTGAAACGCCGATTATTACCAGATCATCATCTGAGAATTTCTTGCGTAATTTAATAAGCTCAGGAATCTCCGCACGGCATGGAGGACACCATGTCGCCCAGAAATTAACCAGCACTACCTTACCTTTATTCTTGGCGATAACATCCTGAATACCCTGAGCATTTATGGTCTGAACACCCTCAGATGTTTCAGCCTTGCTGCATCCGGCCATAAGCACCAGCAGCAGAACCGGCAATAGTATTGCTTTATTAAATATATTCATAATTCCCTCCACGGGGATTTAATATCCAATATGATCTATACAGCAGTAGCAGATTCCATGAAAGAATTCAAAAATCCATATCAGAGCTTACTGAAGCAGGTCTTTGGCAACCTTCACCGCTGCCACGGCATCAGTTGACCAACCGTCTGCGCCGATGGAGTCACAAAATCCTCCGGTAATTACCGCGCCGCCGATCATAACTTTGATGTCGAGATTACGTTCCTTAATCAGGTTAATGGTATCTTCCATTCTGACCATGGTGGTAGTCATCAACGCGGAAAGACCGATAATCTTTGCGCCGCTCTCTTCCGCAGCATCAACAATGGCATCGGCAGGGACATCCTTGCCAAGATCAATTACATTGTAACCATGGTTTTTGAGCATCAGGCAGACAATGTTTTTACCGATGTCATGGATATCACCTTCAACGGTAGCCATGATGATGGTCGCCTTTTCCTCAACCTCACCGGAAGCTTCGAGCAAGGGTTTAAGTTTATCAAAGCCTTTCTGTAAAGTTTCTGCCGACTGGAGAAGCTGGGGCAGAAAATATTCCTTACGTTCGTATTTTTCACCAACTTCCATGATCGCGGGAATGAGGTCTTCGTTGACCAGTTCAAATGGTTTACGACCACCTTCAAGATCGCGCTCAACAAGAGCAACGATGGAGCCGCGATCCCCTCTGACTACAGCATCAAAAAGATTTTCTGCACCGGTTTTTCCTCCCTTTTTACCTCCCCCGGCAGCACCGGACTGACCGCCGTCACCGGCAGGAGTCCAATCAGCGTAGCGGTCAATATACTGTTCGGCCTGCGGATCACGGCAAAGCATAACCTCGTTTGCGTAAAGGGCTTCACGCAGACGCGCTGAGTTGGGATTGGAAATAAAAGCAGCCATACCCTGTCCCTGACAAAGGGTCAGGAAGCTGGAGTTAAGCAGCTCTCGGGCAGGCAGGCCAAAAGAAATATTGGAAAGTCCAAGTACGGTGGGCAGGTTCCATTCTTCACGGCAATACTTGATAAAATCAAGACAGTGACGGGCAGCCATGGGCTTAGACGAAACGGTCAGTGCCAGAGCATCAACCATAATCAGCCTGCGCGGAATACCGATTTCGTCTGCCTGTCTAAGCAGTTCGGAAACAACCTCGACTTTCTCTTCGCAGGTAATAGGAAGTTTACTGCCAACGATTGGCAGCAGAATAAAAGGAGCACCGAACTTCTTGCACAACGGCCCAAGACGTTCCATACGTCCGGGTTCGCCACTGATAGAGTTAACCAGCGCAGAGCCGGGGTATTCCCAAAGTGCTGCCTCGACAGCATCCGCGTTGGTGGAATCAATGGAAAGAGGCGCGGAATGCTGAGCGAAAATTTCTTTAACCAGAGCAGGCAGAATCTCGACTTCGTCAACCATGGGAGCACCCACGTTAACATCCAGAACAGGCGCACCTACTGCAATCTGCTCTTCAGCAAATTTCATAGCCTCGGTGAACTGGCCTTTCTGGAGTTCTGCGATAAGCTGCTTCTTCCCGGTAGGGTTGATGCGCTCACCAATGATCACGCCACGCTGCTCAAAACCGATTTTTACAGACTGGGCGCGGGAGGTCAGGACCATCTGGCAATCTTCCTGCGGCACAGGACGCTTCCATCTGGCATCCCCTACTTTATTGCGCAGAGCGCGGATATGATCGGGTCCGGTTCCGCAGCAACCGCCGATAAATTTTGCACCGACTTCAACAAATTTAGCGGACTGCTCAGCAAATGGCTCAGGCTGGAGGCGGAAAACAGTATTGCGGTTCTCATCCAGCTCAGGAAGCCCGGCGTTTGCTTCTACCAGCAAAGGGGAAGAAAGCCGGGGCTGCATGTTTTGCAGCACTTCCATAATCTGCTCCGGTCCGGCAGAACAGTTGGTACCCATAAGTTCAACACCCATGTTCTGCATGGTATCAATGAAAGTAGCCGGAGGAGTTCCGGTCAGGCATGCGGCGGGAGATTCAAAAGTCATGGACAGGGCAACCGGAAGATCACAAACTTCACGGGCAGCAATGACGACAGCGCGCGCTTCAGCAAGGTCGAAATGGGTTTCACCGAGAATCAGGTCAACACCGCCTTCTACAAGACCGGTGATCTGTTCCTTGTAAATCCCGACCATCTCTTTGAAGGTCATTTCACCGAGAGGCTGCACAAAATGTCCGGTAGGGCCGACGCTACCGCCGACAAAAACTTTATCCCCGGCAACTGAACGGGCGAGAATAGCCATTTCACGGTTCAAACCGATGACATCAACCTCAGCACCGAGCTTGGGCCTGCTGCCACCGAATGTATTGGTGGTCAATACGTTAGCCCCGGCAGCCACATAATCTTTATGTACGGATTTGATTACATCCGGACGCTCCAGACCCCACATTTCAGGAGACATACCTGCAGGCAGACCTCTGCTCTGCAAAAAAGTTCCGTAACCACCGTCAAAGAAATATATTTTATCATCACTGAGGGCTTTGCGAAAATCAGGCATGTCTAAGGCTCCACGAATTTTATTGATTTAAATCTCAACCGAAAGGCTGATCATAAAATTAATTTTTTGCTGAATAATTGTCTTATAAGGAAGGTGAAATTGCTAATACTTAAAAACATTGAAAAGGACAAATAAAAACTATACCCTTGTAAGTTACAGATAAGAACTTTTGTTTACGATAAAATATTCAAATAATTTCAGTCGAACAGGAAAATATAAACCTGCCAATGTCATCAAAAGAAGAACCATTAGAGCTTGAACCTGTTGAAAATGAAGAGGTAAAGGTTCCTCCCAAGGACGATTTCCTGCCCACGCCGAGAGCCAAGGGAGAAGTCGCCACCAAGGACCCTCTCCATTTATATTTGCAGGAGATCAGCCGTTTTCCCCTGCTTGAGCCGGATGAAGAATTCCAGCTCGCCAAACAGGTGCAGGAAAACGGCGACCAGCAAGCAGCATTCAGACTGGTCTCCTCACACTTGAGGCTGGTGGTCAAAATCGCCATGGACTTCCAACGTCGCTGGATGCAAAATGTGCTCGACCTAATTCAGGAAGGTAATGTCGGCCTCATGAAGGCTGTTAATAAATTTGATCCTGATAAAGGCATCAAATTTTCATACTATGCTGCGTTTTGGATTAAAGCCTATATCCTTAAATACATCATGGATAACTGGCGCATGGTCAAAATCGGGACCACCCAGACCCAGCGTAAACTTTTCTACAACCTGAACAAAGAACGCCAGAGATTACAGGCTCTAGGCTTTGATCCCACTACCTCCGAGCTTTCAAAAAAACTGAATGTCAGCGAAGAGGAAATTACAGAAATGGACCAGCGTCTGGCCAAAAACGACCTCTCGCTGAACCTCAAGTTCGGGGAGGATTCCGAAGCCACACGCATGGATTTTCTGCCTGATCTTGGTCCCGGAGTGGAAGAAACCCTTGCCAACAAGGAGATTTCCACATTACTGCTTGACCAGCTCAGGGCAATTGTTCCAAATCTCAATGAAAAGGAACAAGTGATCCTGAACGACCGCCTTCTCTCCGATTCGCCCAGAACACTGCGTGAAATCGGTGAAGAGTTCGGGGTAACGAGGGAAAGAGTTCGCCAGATTGAAGCAAGACTGCTGAAAAAATTGAGGGAACATCTGGCTGAATCAGTTAAAGACTTTTCACAGGACTGGATACCTGAAAATGAATAAGCTGCTTACCGACCTTAAGAAAGAAGCTAAGGCAATGGCTTCGGCCCTGCCTGTACCTGTTTTTTATCGCGATCTGGAAACCCAGATTGAATTTGCAAGGGATATGTTTTTCGATCATCCCCTGATCATCAGACTTCAGGAAGATGTTCTTCCTTTTCTTTATGATGAATATGCCCACGGCATCTACCACTCCAAAAAGGTAGCCATCGAAGCCGGAGCCATCATCCTTAAGGAAGGTGACGACATGGACAGTGACCGCGTACGCGAGCTGGTCCTGCTGGCTCAGTTCTGCGGCCTGCTTCACGACAGTTGCAGACTCGACGAGAACCACGCCATCCGCGGCTCCGAAACCTCCAAGGTAATCCTTAATAATTATCCTCTTTCCGAGCGGGACAAAGAACTCATCGCTGAGTCCATTGCCCGCCACGAAGCTTTCAAACCGGAGAAACCCATTGATAATGACCCCGAGCTGGCCCTTTTAAGCGGCGCACTCTATGATGCGGATAAATTCCGCTGGGGTCCGGATAATTTCTCCACTACACTTTGGGAAATATGTGATTACGAAGACTGGACTGCTGAGGAGATTATTGAAAAATTCCCTAAGGGTCTTGAAATCATCAAATCCATTGAATCCACCTTCCGTACTGAAACCGGAAAGGAATACGGTCCTGAAATGATCGCTCAGGGCATCAACATCGGCTCTGCAATCTATGATAAGCTGGTCGAATTATCCAAAGATCCCAAATATCTTCCGCAGGAAGAACCTGAAAGGCTTTTATGAGACAAACAACCGGCTCATCCCGCTGTTCGCTAAAATATCTAGCTGTCGCCGCCCTGCTTGCCATACTTCTGCTGCAGGGCTGCGCATCGAAGACCGCCACCCAACCGCAATTCAGGATGCCTCTAAGCCCTGATGCGCAGTTGACATACGATTATCTGGTCTACATGGATTACCGCTCAAGACTGGGACAAACCTTGAGCGGTCTGAAAACACCCCGGAAAATCAATGAAGTTGCGAGACTGCAAAAAGAAGCAATGACCGTTCTTGACCGGATCATTGCCAATGAGCCGCAGGAAAATCTTTATCTCGACAAATTCGCTCTTTACTGGACTACCCAGCAGATTGATGAAGCAAGGGCGACCCTTAAGGAAGCACTTGGAAAATATCCCAACAGCCGTGACCTGAATATCAGTCTGGCCAACACCTATCTGGTGGATAACCGTAACGATGCCGCCGAAGGTGTGCTCAAAGATTACCTGCACCATAATCCTGACGATATTATCGCTACCGGACATCTGGCCCGTATATATCTCGAACAAAAGAAATTTGCGCAGGCTCTTGATATCCTCAAAGTCATACCCAAAGATAAAAGAACTCCGCAGATTCATTACCTGCATGCCAAAGCAAGCGCAGGACTGGGGCTGACCAGACAGGCCATCCGCAGCCTGAACCGGGCAGTCAAAGCAAAACCCGATTTCATTGAAGCATGGGGCGAACTGGCCTACATGTACGAAACGGAAAAAGATTACGACGCTGCTGAAAAAATTTACACCAAGATGCTTAAGTTCCCGGATGTTTCCAGTCATATCAGACTGCGCCTCATGGAGCTCTGCCTCAAGCTTAACAACCCGGAAAGAGCACTTAAGCTGGCCATGGAAGGTCCGCGCAACAAATCCTTTCTGCTGGAAGCTGCGCAGCTGTTCATCAGCGGAAAATTTTACGGGCAGGCCTCCATCCTGCTGGACCTGTTTGCACAGCAGAAAACCATCCCCGATTCATACTACTTCTATAAGGCCTCCATTGCCTACGAAGGAGAAGATGATCCGGCGAAGGCACTAAGCTATCTCAATAAAATTTCCACAAAAAGCGAGCATTACGACCGCAGCCTGCAATTCCGGGCGCACCTGCTCATGGATCTTGACCGCTACAAGGAAGCCCTTGAAATTATCAGGGCCGGTGAAGAAAAATTTCCTGATGCAGTAAATTTCTATCTGCTGGAAGCTGGGCTGCACTCAGAAGCCGGAGACAGCAAATCCGCTAAAGCAGCCCTGCTGCGCGGCAATGATAATGTCCCCGGACATCCGCAAATTCTTTTCCAGCTCGGCGTGATGGAAGAACAGGAAGGAAATCTGGACCAGACTTTAAAGTACATGGAACAGATTATCTCCAGATTCCCGGATCACGCAGATGCCCTAAATTTTGTCGGCTACATCCTTGCAGACCGCAACGAACAGCTCGACCGGGCCATGGTTCTGATCAGTAGAGCCAACAGACTGGAACCGGATAACGGCTACATTCTCGATTCACTTGCCTGGGTAAATTACCGCATGGGTAATTTCGAAGAAGCTTGGAAAATTATCAAGCGCGCAGTCTCTTTGCGCCCCAAACAGCCGGAACTCTGGGACCATTACGGCGACATTGCTGCTGCATTGGGCAAAAAGAAATCCGCAGCCAAAGGCTACCGTAAAGCTCTCAAACTTAAGCCTGAAAACGCTGATCAGATTCGCCAAAAAATTAAAGCTTTATGATTTACAACTCCCGCTGCACGGCCCTGATTCTGTTGATCGTGATCTTCGCGCTTGGCGGATGTGCCACTCGAACTCCGGTCAGCCCCCCTGCCAGCGAGATGAAGCCGCAAAGCCTGTATAATGCTTTCCAAAGCACATATGGCAATTGCAACGCCACAGGTCTCAAAGCCAAAGC
>DDLU01000236.1 GCA_002340305.1 Desulfovibrio sp. UBA2564 | reverse complement strand
TATCTCCGAAAGTCGAGTTATAAATAAATAATACTTTGCATAGGTATGGATTAAGCTTATAGTGTTTCGAAATAAACAGCCTAATTATTAGATTTATTTTTTAAGTTTTTTTACGGGGACAATTACCTGCTTCGGCTGCGTATATTTAAGGTGGATTAAAAATTAATTTTTTTGATAAGTTAAGGAGGGTGGCGTGAAAAAGAGCTTTTTCACTACTTTTATTTTTATTCTCTTTCTTGCCGGTTGTTCCGGTACCTACGTGAAAGACTATGTTCAACCCAACGGGGTTGCCAGTGAAGCTCGCCATGCAGCTGTTCTGCCGCTGGTAAACCTGACTAACACTCCCAATGCGGGGCGCATGGTCGGTGATCTGCTGACCACGGAACTTTACGCCTCCACCGAGTTCGATCTTATGGAGTCAACTGAGATGCTTAAGCGCATCAAAGGTAATGAGGATGACCTTGAGTTCGTAATGGAAGATGTCGTGGCTCAGAAACTGGGCAGTAAACTCGGTGTGGATACCGTTGTTTACGGTTCTGTCACCGAATATCAGTACAAGCGCGGGGTTAACCAGAGTCCCACTGTTGGTATCAACCTGCGTATGATTGATGTATCTTCCGGAAACGTGCTTTGGGCTTCATCTTCTTCCAAGAGCGGGGGGTGCTTTTTCGGATGTACGGAATCCCTGAACAGCGTAGCGCAGGAAACACTTGCGGAAATGGTGGCAGCAATGTCAGACATTTCTGCGCAATAGCCGTATTTCTTGTGGTTGCCTTTTCCTTGTTCGGCAGGACTTTTGCCTTTGGTAGAAGTCCTGCTGTCGAATCATGGGCCTGCTATTACGGAAGTGAGGATCGGACGGGGCAATTGTCCGGTTTTGATCTGTTAGTGTTAGCTCCCGATGGGCAGGATCCTGCTCCACTGCGCGCAAAAGGCGTAAAAGTCCTGAGTTATGTCAGTCTCGGCGAGGTTGCCGGAAACGGTCCTTACTATGAGGAGGCTAGACGTTTAGGGCTGCTTGTGCGCCACAATTCTAATTGGGATTCATGGGTGGTGGATGTGCGCCGCCCTGAATGGCAGGAATTGCTTTTTGCCCGTATTATCCCCGATGCTTTGGCTGCGGGGTATGACGGGCTTTTTTTTGATACGCTGGATTCGCCGATAGATATGCAACGCCGCGACCCGGATACGTACAAAGGGACTGAGCGTGCCTGTGTGGAATTAGTCCGGGCAATCAGGGATAACTTCCCAAAATTATTACTTTGCCAGAACCGGGGATTCGAAATTATCCGCCGTACTGCACCATACCTCAATTATTTGTTAATTGAGGGGTTGAGCAGTTCCATGGATATTGCCACTTTAACTCGTACTGATGTTTCTGCTGGGGACCGTGGGTTTCTTATTGCCAAAGCGCAAGTCGCTGCTAAGGCCAATCCCAAAATTGTGGTCCTTACTCTCGACTACATTCCTGCCGGAGATAAGCTGGAAACAGAGAAAGCCTACGAGTTTTCCCGGACACATGGCTTTGTTCCTTATGTCAGCACTCCCCAATTAAATGAGGTGTTTATTCATGAATTTGATGAATAGGCTTATCTTTGCATTCCTGATTGTTTTTCTCGGCCTGTCTTCTGCTTATGCGGAGCCGGTCAAACGCAAGGTGCTGGTCCTTTACAATAGTGAGGAAGGGAGGTCTGCAAGAGGAAACAGTTTTGTTGAAGGCTTTGCCGCACCATTGAACTACCTTGGTTTCTTGTATGAAATGCGAGATGTCGCAGAGCGTCCTTTGCCGCCTGATTCAGTAATGAAAGAGTACGGGGCAGTGTTTACCACTTTTTCCGTAGATTTTATGGGTAAGCCTAACGAATATCTTTCATGGCTTGTGAAACAACAGAACGCGGGTAAAAATCTGCTCATAGCCGGATCATTGGGGGCTTATGCTGACCCGGATAGAAAATTTGCCAATACCGGGTTAATTAAAAAAGTCTTCGAAAATTTGGGTTTTTCCTATCGGGGTAATGCTACCAATGACCAGTATCGCCTGAAATATGAAAATGTTGATCAGGCAAATATGAATTTTGAGCGTAAGCTTCCTGTTTTTCCTGAAAGTTATGTCCATATCACCGCACAGGATGAGGATGTCAGCTCATGGGTAAAGGTTGGCGTTAAGAGTAAACTTGATTCTGTCGCGACAACTGTTGGCGCGGGGCCGCGTGGTGGTTTTGCTTTGAATGGTTATATGCGCTGGCAGGACCCAATCAATTTTCAAAAGCAGTGGTATCTGAATCCTTTCGAATTCTTGCGGATATCCCTTGATTTGAAAGGGGTGCCTGCGCTGACTCCCACCACTTTGAACGGCAAAAGGGTTGCTTTTGCACATATCGATGGCGATGGCTTTGCCGGTTTCACAGAGATTGATAAGCATAAAGTCTGTGGTGAAATCGTTATGGAGCGCATTTTTGAACGCTACGATTTCCCTAATTCTGCTTCGGTTATTGCCGGGGAAATAAATCCTGCGGTCAAAGGAAGCATCGATAATGTCGAGATGGCTAAGACGTTGTTTGAAATGGATAATGTTGAAACTTCTTCCCATTCTTATACCCACCCCTATGCATGGAATGCCAAAGTCCGTGAATCAAAGGAATATGCTGAAGATTTTGTGATCGGACAGTATGAAGTGGCGGGGTACAAATTTAATGCTCAATACGAAATTGTAGGATCTTGCGATTATATTTCTGAAAACCTTGCCCCTGTTGAAAAGCCCTGCAATGTACTGTTTTGGTCCGGCATGTGTGATCCCACCGAAGAGCAGGTTGCTATAGCTGATGAGGCCGGAATCCTCAACATGAACGGCGGTGACAGTGTTTTCGATGCCAGCCGTAATTCTTATTTCGGTGTTTCGCCGCTGTATCGTGAGCTTGGTAAGCACAATCAAATTTATACCGGGCAGGCTAATGAGAACATCCTGACCAATCTTTGGACCGGACCTTTCTTCGGATTCCGTAACATTGTTGAGACTATGAAGCGGACCGGATCGCCGCGACGGCTCATGCCTATCGATATCTATTACCATTTTTACAGCGGGGAAAAGTTTGCATCGCTAAAGGCCCTTGAGGATGTTTACGAATGGGCACTGACTCAGGATACTACGCGGGTTTACGCTTCCGCCTATATCAAAATGGTTAATGGGTATCTTGGTGCTGAAGTGCATAAAATTTCAGTAAATAAGTTTATTTTTTGGAATTACGCTGATTGTCTTTCGGTCCGGCTTGATGGACTGGATAAAGTCCCTGATCTGGCAAAATGCCAGAATGTGCTCGGCTACGATATTCAGCCCGAAGGAATCTTTGTGCACTTTACTCCCGGGACTATGAAGGCTGAGCTGGTTTTGACCGCCGATAAGAAGGCTAACGCTAGGTTGCCGTACCTTAAGAATGCCTCCGGCTGGGTGCGTAATTTTGAACGTACTGGTAATGGTGTGCGGTTTGAGCTGGAATGTTTCAGTAAAGGTAAATTTGATTTGGGTGGGCTTAGTCCAAACAGGAAGTACAAACTAATTCGTAATGATGGACCTCCTTTAGAAATCTCTACTAACAGTGAGGGGATACTGGAAGTTGGGGATGTGGCTTCAGGCCCCATGGAGATTAGCTTGATTTGAACATAAAGCTCTGGCGGGTACTCGTATTTGTACTCATCATAATCGGGACGACCGTTCTCATATATCCCTTTCCGAGGGATCTGGTTCCGCTTTACCTGCGGAGCGGTGAAATATCCAAAGCTGCCGATATTCTCGGCGAACTGCTTGAGGAGGATCCGCATGACTTAAGGCTGTTGGCTCTGGGGGCTGATGTTTATCTCAAGCGTGGTCTGCCGGAGCGGGCAATTGCCAGTCTGGAAGAGATTGTCAAGCAGAAACCGCAACGTATTCCTGTACTTAAAAAGCTGGCAAAGGTTTATGAATGGAACGTGAGGCCACATGCTGCCCTGCATACCTGGGAGAAGATTTCGGAACTTGAACCGGATAAAATGAAGCCTTTGCAGCAGATGGTTATGTATTACCGCTATTTCAACATGATCGCGGATGAAGTTGATGCAGTTATAAAACTTAATGCATTACAGAGTAAAAGGCCGTTTACCGGTGATTTCATGTACGTGCTCAATGAAGAAATTGAGCGTTTGGGGGTTGAGCATTTCCAAAGTATGAATAATCCGTATTTAGATTTTCTGATCCAAAGGATTTTTATTGTCGGAGAGCAGTTTAAGGAGGCCTCTTCCGATGGTGAAAAAGTGGATGTGCTGGAATATGTGCTTTATGTTTTAGAGTATTTCAATGCCGTGGATCGTATTGAGGACGCATATGAATACGCTGAGCGTATGGACGTAAAAGCAGGTCTGGATGTGGAGAGCAGAGTCCAGCTCGTCAAGGTTCTGGGCTGGTCTGGAAATTTCGATAAAGCTTTAAGCATTGCCGAAGGACTGCTCAACGAGAGCCCGGAAAATGTTGTTTTGCTAACCGAAACAGCCTGGATGTCTCAGGCCGCAGGAAGGAACGATCTAGCGCAGCTTGTTTTGGAAAAACTGGTTGAGGTTGAGCCGGAGAATCAGGAGCATCAGCAGGCGTTGGGTAATGTTTACATGGCAACCGGAAATTACCGGAAAGCCGTTAATCTGTTTCGCAAATTGGCAGAGCGGGTGGAGAACTGGTTTGCATATGCCCATGATATGCTGCGGGCCGCACTGTTCAGTGATAACAGGGCACTTATGGCTGAAGTGGTTGAAGATACGAAAAATGTTGAAATTTCCGAGCCTGATTACCTGCGGACACGCGGTTCTTTGCTGCTTACTCTTGAACGTCCGCGTGAGGCCTATAAAGTTTTACGTGAGGTGGTGGATAGTCCTGATGCGGGGTTAGAAGACTACCTGCGTTTGATTGATGCTGCGGCAACCACAGCCGATAGTCGTCTGCTTGCAGATACAGTAGATTTGGCCCTTAAGGTTTTTCCCGGCAATATCGACCTGATGCGTACTGCGGGGACTGCATGGCGAGCTGCCGGAGACCCCAAGAAGGCTTACCGGATTTACCGGGAATTGCTTAAGCAGGAACAGGAGCAGCAGGACATTATCGATATGCTTTTTGCTGCCTCCGAGACTCAGGATTTGAAGATAGGTAAAGAGGCCGCCCGATATGCTGAGAAAATAGCCCCCAACGATATACTGGTCATTGCGCAGGCCGGAGAAATTCTGCTTTGGCTGAATTCCCCAATTGATGGTTATCCGTACTACAAGAAGGCTGCGATCATAACTGGCGGCAACCGTGATTATGTGATGAATCTTATCCAGATTGCATCATACACCGGGGATAAGGAAATTTTCCGTGATGCCGCTGAGACTGCAATTGAGTTGCGTCCTGATGATGAGCAGGTAGCCTTGCTGGCTGCTGCTGTCTGGGCTGCTGCCGGGGATAGTACGCGTGCAGAACAACTCATTTCAGAATTTGCAGGCAAGGGAACAAAGAACCTTGAAACCCTGCACAAGTGGGCGGAGTTTGCCGACCAAGCCGGACTGAATGAAGAGGCTTACCGCATTTATGAGGAGCTTTATGACCGGGATTACAAACTTAATGAAATCCGTGAACCGCTGGCAAGACTGGCTGAATGGACCGGACGCTTTGCAGTGGCAGCGCAAATTTATGGGGAAATTTCCAACGAACTACCGGATGATTTGGAGTTAGCCAAACGGGCAGCCAAGGCATGGTCTGATGCCGGAGATTATGAAAGTTCTGCAAATTACTATGAACGGGCCAGCAGTCTTGCGCCTACGGATTATACGCTGAAGCTTGATCTGGCTCGTGTATATGGTTTTGGTGGTAAAACAGCTGATCAAATCAGGATTTTTAGGGAGTTACAGGCTGCTGGAAAGCTTCCCGAATCCGAGCGTATTGAGCTGGCAAGGGCTTATCTGGCGGAACGTGAACCGGAGCCTGCCCTCAGGATTCTGGAGCCTTATACCAAACTGAAAAAGCTTCCCCGTTTTGAAGGTTTTCTGCTGGCCTCAGCCTTACAGATGGCTGGGCGCGGCGATGATGCTTCCGATGTTTATAAAAGGCTGAAAAAAGAGTACAATAAAGACGAAGTCTTTCTGGCTCGTCTTGGCGCGGAAGCCTTGTTTAATAATTTTCAGACCGATGCCTACGATCTTTTTAGCGCGGCATTGAAAGTAAATCCCGAAAATCATACCTCTTTGAAGGGACTTGGGATTATCTTAGGGGAAAGGGAACAGTATAAACGTGCAGCTGCTAAGTTGCGTAGATATTTGAAACTGGTCCCCAATGATGTGGAAGGCCGATATCAGCTTGGTGAAATTTACCGCCTTATGGGTCGGGAAAATGATGCCGCCCGTCAATTTAAGCGGGCAGCACGTATAATTCATCGGGAAGGACGGGCTGGTGTGGAGAACAAGGACGTAAAGAAGGCTAATAGGTAGTGATTTGAAGAAGACATTTGTTTTGTTTTTTCTTCTGATGATGGTTTTAATTCCGGTCATACACGGAACTCCCCTTTGGGCGGAGAATGCTACCATTGCGTCTGATGAAGCAAAGAGTGAACTTATATGGACTGTCCGGGTTAACTCATTTCAGGATTCGGATGTTGCATGGGATTTCATGTCTTACCTGCGTGGTGATGGATATAAGCCGACAATGGTTTATCTGTATGACAATCAGGACAGTCTTTGGCGGGTAGTCCAGATCGGTGATTATCCCACTAGAAGTCAGGCCCGGACAGCAGGCCGTCTTTTCAAGAAGAAGACCGGACTTAGCTATCTTATCCGCTCCATGCCTGTGTCCATGCTTGAAGAACGAACCTTGGCTTCCCGCAAGAGTGTAGTGCCTCCCAGAGTTACAAGTCCTGCTGCACAGGTCGCGGCCCCCGCTGTTGAAGTTGCTGAATCTCCAGCTGTAAAGCCGAAGCTGGTCGGTGCGCCTGAAGCTCTTTTCTATGAATTGGATCAGCGTGACGTGCTGCGTGCTACTGGGCATAGGCAGCAGAATGTAATTCTTGCCCGAATTTTAATTCGCCGTGGTTATGTGGAAGAGGGCATACGGCTCTATGCCAAGCTGTTAAAGATTTATCCTGCCGATGTTGAGTTACGTGAAGAATATATCGGCGCACTTATCGATAACAATGAAACGGAAAAGGCCGAGTCCATGCTGCGTAGATGGCTTTACCTCGATCCTTATTCTTCGCGTGCCTTGAGGCAGGAAGCCCGCCTGCGCTTGCTGGCAGGTGATTATTCCGTGCAGATTGCAACTCTTGATTATCTGTTGCGTCTTCGTCCCGGTGATACTGATTCCATTTCCGCCAAGGCGTATGGCACTCAGCAGGGTGGTGACTGGCTGGGAGCAATTGAAAGCTTTTCAGAGCTTATCGATGCCGAGCCTTATAACTACGAAGCAAGGCAGGCTCTCTCAAATCTGCTCATGCAGCGCAGGCCGCGTCTTGATCTGCTCCCAAGTGTTTATCTGCAATCTGATGAGTCAATAACCACCACGCTGGGCAGTCGTTTTTCCATGCAGATTACCGACCAGACCAGAGGTGAAGTCTACTACGCCAATACCCGTATATATCGCCCGGAAGGGGACGGAATTGAGAAGATCAGCAAGACTGTGAATCAGGCTGCACTGCTTCTGAGGCGCGATTTTACCCGCACCTTTACCGGAATTGCCGGGATTGGTGCATTTGACGGTACTGCCTCCGGAGTTTCCGGTGCCCTTGGATTTGATTGGCGGGTGCATGATCCCGGTACTTTTTCTGCCATGGTTGATTACAATAATCCGTGGCTCGATGAACCCTCTGCCGCCAATTATGAAGGGCGCTACAATCAGCTGTCCCTGACTTATGATGGGTTTTATGACGATACTTGGGGATTGTTTCTCAACGGACAGTTACGCCAGTACCAGCTTGGCGATAGGGATTTCGGCAACAAGGGAATTTACAATATCATCCTTACCCGCAGACTTCTTGCTGATCCTGATTTGTTTGTCTCATATTCATTTTATCGTTCCTTGTTCAAGTATGATGACGAGAACTTTCAGCCTTTTGCTGTTGTAGAAGATGAGAGCATCCACACCTTAAGTGCCAGTTTCAGCAAGTCCATTTGCGATACAATTATCTTTCAGGCTGCGGGTGGAATCAGGCTTGATGAATTCAAGAATGCGCCCAGCTATTTCGGCAGCCCGTCACTGACTATCCGGTTGGGCAGATTTGAAGTGGACCTCAGCTACGAATACAGCAGTGATTCCGGTCTTGCCGGAGGCGGTGAGAGCCAGTTGATCAGTGGGGGAATCGGTTATGTTTTCTAATGTAATTGAAGATATTCAGGCCGGTGCATATGTTTAAAGCTAAGGCTGCGGCTAAGAAATATAAGCTTTCCAAGTATTACGAAGTACTTCTTGGATTGGTGGCGATTACAGCCGTAAACCTCATCTTTTTTCGGCATGATCCGGGATTTATTTCTGTCGCGCCGCATCCGTATTGGATTGTCGTTCTACTTACCGCATCCAGATACGGTCTTGCCGGAGGACTCTTTTCCGGTATTATGTCCGCGCTTTTCTTCATTGTTTTCAAAAGTCTGTCCATTCCTGATATTGAACTGGTCGATTTCAGGACTCTCGCTATGTGGGGGAAACCCATCCTTTTCTTCTTAGTTGGGATTGTGCTTGGTGAGACGCGTCAGCTGCATATCAAGGAATATAACGGGGTATGTGAAGAAAGGGATGCCTACCATGATGCTTTTGACAAGATTAAAATCAAATACGATATCCTCAGCGAAGCCAAGCAGGAGCTGGACAGCAAAATTCTTTCGCAGGAAAGCACACTCGGTACACTTTACGAGGCCGCGCAGGGCTTGCGTACGCTGAGCATGGACAGCATTTATCCGGCTGTGTTGGAAATTTTGCGTGAGTTCATGGATGTTGAGGATTGCTCAATTTATCTGCTGGACGGAACTGAATTTCGGCTGGATACAGCTTTGCGCCATGGCAAAAGCTTTGTGCCCGAGGTGGTGCCTCTGGGTGAGAGTCTGATGAGTATTGCGGCTGCGCAGAAAAAAGCCGTTTCTATCAGGGATATAGCCAGCACTGAAAGTATGCCCAGCGGTATTGTTATCTCCGCGCCCATCATGGCTGATAACCATTCACATGTTGTCGGGGTCTTGAATGTCGAAAAGATGCCTTTCCTTAAATTCACCAGCGATTCTGTTCGTGTAGCAGGCCTTGTTGCTGACTGGTGCGGTAGCAGTGTCGAAAACGCAACTGTATTTGCCGAGACCAAAGACAAGCTGATTGCAGACGAGATTACTGATGCTTACACATTTGATTATTTTCTGCGCAGATTGCGTGAGGAATTTGTCAGGGCACGCCGCTATGAGTTGGACCTTTCGTTGATTATGCTTGAATTTCCGGGGCTGACCAATGCCTCCGATGAAGGCCGCGATGAAGTTCTCATGGCCTTCAGTATGATCCTTAAAAACCAGATTCGTGAAATTGATATTTTGTTTATGAGTGATGAGCCGGGATCGTTTTATCTGATCCTCCCGACTACTCCTGCTGCGGGTGCAAGGGTTGTTGTCAATAACCTGCTGAGTTCTTTTAAGGCACTTAGCGTGATGGCTTTTGAAACTGACCAGAACCTTGTTGAGCTTCGGGCTGGAGTGGCCGGATACTCAATGGGTATGGAAGACCCGGAGGAAATGGTCACGAACGTGAAAGAGGATATGGTCAGTGTTCTTTTTGCGGAGTAGGGTAATCAGAATAGCGCGTTTGCGCTTATGGGTAGCTTTTGCAGCAGCTTATCTTTTTGAGGGTGGAGCCGTATGGTTTTACCTGAATAGAGAAACTATGTTCTGGTACGTCTATGCCGCAATTGCAGCCCACTTTCTTTCCGGTCTTTCCTTCGTTGTTGTTACTGCACCTAAGCCGCGTGCTGTGCCCGGAATAGGATTTTATTATCCACGGATTGTAGGGGTCTTTACTGTTTTCCTGCCTTTGATCGGGCTTGTGGGAATGACCGTGACCCTCTTGGCTGCACGTGTTTTTATGAAGAGCCTCGGTCTGGCAGAGGACTATAAAGAAAAGGCCTATGAGGGCGTTGGTGTTGACGTTGATCTGCCCTCGGATATTACCGAATTTTTGTATGATGAGGTTGATGTCCATCCCATTGCCGATATTTTGTCAGGCGATGACATGGAAATGAAACGCGGGGCGGTTAATTTGTTGCGCCGTATCGGTTCAGCCGAAGCTGTAAGCCTGTTGCGAAAGAGTCTCTCAGACGAAAGTGCCGAGGTCCGTTTTTATGCTCATACTGCATTGACCAGGCTTGAGGAAGATTATGCGGATGCTATCGATAAGGCCCGCTTCCGTGCGGAAAAGTATGACAGTGCCCAGTCACATGCCGAGCTTGCCTCAATTTATCGAAACTATGCCCGTAGCGGCCTGCCTGAGGTAAATATGCAGGAACGCTCCATGGCTTCCGCCTGCGATCATTGGCGGGAGGCAGTTACCCGGGACCAGGAAAATAAGGATTACCTCATGCGTCTTGCTGAGTCATACGTAGAGAGCAGGTATTTCAAAGAATCCCTGCATATTTACCGCGAGACATTGAAGGACCCGGAACTTGAATTGGAATCCAGACTTGGTCTTTGCAGGACATTTTTCGACATGGGCAACTTTATAGGTCTTTTTCAGGAAGTTGAGCAGTTACGGGCACGCCCTGAGCTTAAATCAACTGATCCCTATAAAACTTTGATCTATAATTTTTGGGTAGATAAAGCGTCTGCGCAAGTAGTAGAGCCTGAAACGGATTTTAGCGAGGTTGGTCATGAGTTCGGATAAAGAGTATGATGTCTGCCTGCTTCTTGAAGGCACATACCCCTTTGTTGCGGGCGGTGTATCCACTTGGATTCACAACCTGATCAAAGGTATGCCCGAGCTTACCTTCACGGCGGTATGCATTCTCGCTTCCTCCAAGGAAAAGGCGGAATACCGCTATGACGTACCTGATAATTTCGTGGACCCAAAAGTCGTCTACCTGCATGATAAAGTCGATATGTCGCGGAGTTTCTTCAAGAAAATTTCAGCAAAGGACATGGAATGGCTTAAAAGATTTCATTATCGTATGGATCGCAATGATATCAGCATGATGAAGGAGATGGTCGAGCTTTTTCGAGACGGTAAGTTTCCTATCTCCGAGCTTATGCACGGTAAAAGGCCATGGGATTTACTCGTTGAACGCTACAAGCCGGACACTAACGAAGAATCCTTTATTGATTACTTTTGGACTTACCGTTTTACCCATTTGCCGATTTTTAAGATGCTGCCGCTCGACCTGCCCAAGGCTAAGGTTTATCATACTATTTCTACAGGATATGCAGGACTGCTCGGGGTTGTGGCAAGGGTTATGACCGGACGTCCATTGTTGCTTACTGAGCACGGTATTTACGTCAAAGAGCGTAAGATTGAAATTTCTCAGGCGGAGTGGGTGTACCGCAAAGAAGATGAGCGGTTACGCATTGAAAGCAAGCTTGGAGCATTTCAGACTTTCTGGATAAGGATGTTCGAGCAGTTGGCCCGCTTATGCTACGATTATTCCTCAGCAATTTACACTCTCTACGAAGGGAACCGCGATCTTGAAATTCAGGAGGGTGCTGACCCTGATAAAATCAGGATCATCCCTAACGGTATCAGTCTTGATAATTTCCTTGGGCTAAAGCCGGCGGACCACGATTATATGGGGCAGACCGAGTTTGCCATCGGATTTGTTGGCAGGGTTGTACCTATCAAAGATGTGAAAACATTTTTACGGGCCGTAAAAATTGTTGCGATTAAGCTTGAAAAGCTCAAGGTTTACATCATGGGGCCCACTGAGGAAGATAAGGAATATTACGAAGAGTGCGTAAACCTTGTCCGATTGCTACACCTTGAGGATGTCATTGAGTTCACCGGGAAGGTCCGGGTGACTGATTACCTGCCGAATCTTGATTTGATTGTGCTGACCAGTATCAGTGAGGCTCAGCCGTTGGTTATCATGGAAGCTAACTGCGCGGGGATTCCTGCTGTTGCTTCGGATGTAGGCTCATGCCGGGAATTACTCGAAGGACGTACTGTTGCTGATCAGGCCCTTGGACCGTCAGGAATTGTGACCAAGGTTGCGGACCCGGTCAGTACCGGGGAGGCTATTCTGAAAATTCTGACCAGTCCCATTCTACGCAGCAAAATGTCCAAGGCCGGGATTGAGCGGGTGAAGACTTTTTATAAAGAGTCCGATCTTAATGAAACTTATTTGAATATTTATAAAGATTACATGGCAATGGATGATCTGGAGTAAGCTATGGCTGGAATTGGTTTTGAACTGAGAAAATTGCTGCGCAGGGACAGCATCCTTTCCGATGTTTCGGCTTATCTGTATGCGGCGATGGTTTCATCCGGACCGTGGCTGATGAGCGTGCTCTGCCTTGCAGTGCTGGGACTTTACTCCTACTCCGGCTTTTCCCGTCATGATCAGGATATTTTCCGCACCACAATCGTTTACGTCTACGCGTTTACTCTTATCTATGTGGGCTATATTCAGTTGGTGGTGACCCGCTATCTGGCTGACCGTTTCTATCTGGGAGATGAAAAGATAACGCTGACGGCCTTTTTTACCAGTTCTGTAATTGTCCTGATAGCAGGGGCAATCATCGGGGTGAGTGCCATCTGGTTCTTTGAGCTGGGTTTCACCTATAAGATTATTGCGGTTGGCTTATTTCTAATTGTGGCCATGATTTGGCTGACCATGATTTTTCTTTCGGCGGTTAAGGACTTCCGGTCCATTGTGCAGGCTTTTGCTGTGGGCACTTCATGCAGTGTTGTGGGAGCATACCTGCTTTTCCCGCTGGGCGGACTTGAAGGTTATTTGCTGGGGTACACAATCGGGCAGTCTGTGATTTTTTTCTGGTTGCTGGCCCGTTTGCTGGCAGAGTTTCCCCCCGGCAGGGTGTGGGATTCAGAGATGTTCGCGTACTTCATCAAATATTGGGAACTGGCCTTTATCGGCATGTTTTTTAACCTTGCCATCTGGGTTGATAAAATCATGTTCTGGTTTGCGTCTGATTCCAGAATGGTTGTCCCGTATTTGCGCACCCACGATACGTACGAAGGTCCGATTTTCTTTGCCTATCTGACCATTGTGCCGACTTTGGCAATTTTTTTGGTTAAGATTGAAACCAAGTTCTATGAACATTACCACGACTATTTCGCCAAAATTGTTTCTAAAGAAAATCTTTCCAGTATCTTGTTGGAAAAACAGGGAATGATCCGAATGCTCAAGGAAAGTCTGCGAGAAATTTTAATTGTGCAGGGCTCTTTAACCATGCTCTGCATTTTCATGGCACCTGAATTTATTGATCTTGCCGGGCTTTCGCCTTTGCAGCAGCCTTTGTTGCAGATTGCCCTTGTTGGGTCATTGCTTCAGGTTATGCTTTCCGTAGCTGTCATTATTCTTTTCTATTTTGATTTGCGAAAGGAAGTTCTGGCTGTAACTCTCGTCTTCCTGCTGAGCAATGTGGGGCTGACATGGCTTAGTATGCAGCTTGGATTTACTTTTTACGGTTATGGGTATTGCTATTCCTGTTTTATCGCATTGATGTTCTCATTTTATATTGTTTCAAAAAGTGTGCGTGATCTTGAGTATATAACTTTTTCAAGCCAGCCGTTGTTTTAAAGCAGCATGGGAGGGGCTATGGGCAAAACATGTCTTGTTACCGGGTGTGCAGGATTTATTGGCAGTCATCTGACTCAAACTTTGCTTGACGAGGGGCATTTTGTCGTCGGCGTGGATAATTTTGCCAGCGGATACGCCCATAATATGGATGGGTTTATCAATCATGAACAGTTTGCTTTTTATGAAAAATCTATCACCGAGCCCGGTCTTTTGGCTGCACTTAAAAAGCTGCACCCTGAATTGGATGCAGTCTTTCAATTGGCGGCAGTTGTCAGCGTTCCGTATTCTGTGGAGCATCCCGGGTTGACGATGCGGGTTAATTTTGAAGCCAACCGGGATATGCTTGATGCTGCAAGGAAAATGGGAATATCGCGTTTTGTTTTTGCCGGTTCAGCTGCGGAATATGGCGAAGAAGGCAGGCTGCCCGTCAAAGAGGAATATGCAGATAAAGTTGAACAGCTAAGTCCCTACGGAGTGGCAAAATATAAATCATCAGCTTACATTGCTGAGTCCGGATACGGCTGCTCGCTTAGGTTTTTTAATATTTTCGGCCCGCGTCAGGACCCTTCCAGTCAGTACAGTGGCGTGATATCCAGATTTGTTGATTTCGGTCTTGCCGGTAAAAGGATGGTTATTTTTGGTGACGGGGAACAGACAAGGGATTTTCTCTATGTTTCCGACGTAGTAACTTCATATTTGCTTGCTGCGGGATTGGATGGGCAGGGCCGCGGTCCGTTGACCGGTATTTACAACATTGGTACGGGCAATGGCAGGTCTGTACGCGAGCTTGCTATTGTTATAGCGGACTTGACTTCTGCGCCGCAAGAGATTGACTTTAGGGCTGAACGTGCTGGAGATATCAAACATTCACGTGCTGACGTAAGTAAAATTACCGCCGAGGGTTTCAGGGCCGAATTTTCGTTTGAAGATGGTCTGGCCTGTACTGTTGAGTGGGCCAGGAACTCTCAGCCATAGTGATCTTAAAGGATAGACATGCAGGAAGTAGAACATACAAAAACGCTTAATCCACAGATAAAAGATGCTGCAGTTAAATATGTTAAGCAGATGTTCAGTCTGGCTAGTGATTCTGATCTTATCCGTCTTTTGAAAAAAGAAGCGTTTAAGCACATTTATAAAAAAATGGTCGTGGAGCCTGATGAGTTCATGGTTAAGCCGCGTCCTGCTGATATCGAGTCCTGGAACGGTAAAAAGCCGCAAGATCCGCGTGATTTTTTGAAGTCAAAGGTAGTTTTGCCTTCTTTACCGCAGGTCCTGTTGGAGATTCAGAAAGTTATCAATGACCCGCATAGCTCAGCCAATGATCTTGCTGACGTGCTCAACAAAGATCCTAAACTGGTTGCTGCTATTTTGCGTCTGGCAAATAGTGCTATGTACAGTTTCCGCACCGAAGTTGATACTACCTCGCGCGCAGTGGCTTTGCTTGGATTTAAACAGGCAAGTTCTCTTGCTCTTGGTACCGTGTCTCTCAGCCTTTTTAAGCGCTCTGAAGGAACCTCTGTTTTACAGGTTGAAAAATTCTGGAAACATTCCATAGCTTGCGGTGTTATTGCTCAGGAGATAGCAAGGGCTGCCGGTTATGAAGATGTCGAGCGTTTTTTCGTAGGCGGCATGCTCCATGATATCGGACTGTATGTTGTTTTTGAAAGTGATAAAAGCCTCGCTCTCGAGCTATATGAGCGGTCAAGCAAAGAAGGCAACAGTCTCTATGATGCTGAAGTCGAATTGCTTGGCTTTGATCATGCCATTCTTGGCGGTGTTATCATTAAGGATTGGAATTTTCCGAAGTCGCTTGTAATCGCAGCGGCAGGGCATCATAATCCTGAAAAAGCCCGTAATGATCCCGATGCCGGTATTATCCATATCGCAGACTTTATGTCGCAGGCATTAGGATATGATCTTGGTCTCTCATCAGTTATCGGGGTGATAGATGATGAGACTGTTGAAAAGATAGGTATTTCCACTGAGCAGTATGCTGCCATTCTGCCGGGAATCCAGTCCGTAATTGATGATATTTTTGAGATTCTTAATCCCACTTAGAAGAAAGAAGTTTGATTTTTAATGGTGAAACCCAAGAAGCCACACAAGCTCAGGCCTGAGATTAAAGAAGCTGCCGCGCGTCATGTGCACAATCTTTTTATTATGGCCGGTAATTCAGAGCTGGTCCGTTTGCTTAAGAAAGAAGCCTTTAAGCGTACTTACAAGCAGATGATCGCTGCCCCGGAAGCCTTTCAAGCCCGGATTTTCCCAGCTGATATTGAGCCTTGGAGCGGTGAAAAACCGCATGGCCCGGAAGATTTTCTTGGCGGTTCATTTGTCCTGCCTTCATTGCCTCAGGTTCAAGTTCAACTTCAGGAAATTCTTGATGACCCTGACAGTACTATCGAGGATTTAGCGGCACTCATAAGTAAAGAGCCGAAGCTCTCAGCAGCGGTGTTACGCCTTGCAAACAGCGGTCTTTACAGTCATGAAGGTGATGTTGGAACCCCGGCAAAGGCTGTAGGTCTGTTGGGGTTTGAGAAAGCAGGGGCTTTGGCACTGGGAACAGTTTCTTTGAGCTTGTTTAAACGCTCAGAAGATGCGGTTCTTGATTTGGAAAAATTCTGGAAACATTGCATAGCTTGTGGGGTCGTAGCGCAGGAAATAGCTTTAACTGCCGGACTGGGGGACCCTGAGCGGTTCTTTGCCGGTGGGTTGATGCATGACATTGGCCTGCATGTAATTTTTGAAAGCGATTACAGCATGGCCATAGAGTTATATAAATTGGCTGGCAGTGATGGGTATAGCCTTTACAAAGCAGAGTTGGAAATGCTCGGGTTTACGCATGCTGATTTGGGTGGTTTCTTACTTAAAAAATGGAAATTTCCTAGTCACCTGATTTCTGCTTCCGGGGGGCATCATAGTCCTCAGAAAGTGAAGACTGACCCCGATGCAATGGTCATTCATGTGGCTGATTTTATTACACAGGCTCTCGGCTATGACTTGGGAATTTCCCCGGTGATCGGGAGTATTGACCGGACTGCATGGGATAAAATCGGGATTACGGCTGAGCAGGTCATGGAATTGCTGCCTGAGATTCAGCGGCTGATAGAAGATGTATTTGAAATTCTTGAAGAGTAAAAACGCCCCGGAATGGCTCCGGGGCGTTTCGGTTTATTCAAGCTCGTAGCCGGAGCGTGTCCAGGCGAGTGTCCCACCTGCCAGCGAGCAGACTTGCGTGTATCCGCTGCTTTGCAAGTAGCTGCCTGCAATGTTTGAACGGTATCCTGATCCGCACATGACAATAACCGGGCTGTCTTTATCAACGTCAATTCCTTCATTCAGCACTTTGGCAAAGGGCTTGTGCATTGATCCTTTTATGCGGCCTCCTGCGATTTCGGCAGGTGTGCGCACATCGAGCAAAGTAAATCCTTTTCCTGCGACCATGGCATCACGTAACTGCTTCACGGATTTCTGGGCCAGACTTTCGACCGGATATCCGGCCATGAGCCACGCGGCAATTCCGCCGTGAAGATAGCCGAAAATCCGGTCATAACCGATACGATGCAGTTCGGTACACATGCGATCGTAGTCTTCCTGAGAGTTAACTACCAGTAAGAGGTCTGCGTCCGGCTCAACTGTCATGCCTACCCAGTTGGCAAGCTGTTTCTCAAGTCCGATATTGATGCTCCCCGGAATGTGGAAACCGCCGAATCCGGCAGCATCACGGACATCAATAACCGTGCAGCCCTGATCAATCATTTGCTTGAATTTTTCCGGGTTCATGGCCCGGTCAAGGGGACAGCGTTCCAGCAGGGGAGCACCTTCAAAGTTGGTGTTGATAATATGGGTAAATGACTTTGGACGGCTGGGGAAAGATTCCAGAACCTTGGCTTTAAAATCCCCAAAATTTTCAAACTGGAGCATAGGATTGTAGCGTCTTTCGTAGCCAAGGGTGGTGCTTGGCTTGGCACTCATCCCTTTACCGCAGAGGGAGCCCTGCCCGTGTGCCGGGTATACTTCCAGATAGTCGGGAAGTTTGCCCAGTTTTATGTACAGGCTGTCGTAGAGGTTGGCTACCTGCTCATCAAGAATTTCATCGCCGGGAAGGTCCGGGCGGCCGATATCTCCGACAAAGAGAAGGTCGCCAGTGAGGATCATCCACGGCTCATCACCGCGCATGATGTCAGTAACCATTATGGAAATGGCGTTGGGAGTGTGACCGGGAGTGAACAGGAAGTCCAGTTTGGCTGCTCCGACAGTGATTGTGTCACCTTCTTTAATGGGAGTGCACTCATATCCGACTTTGGCATTTTCATGGATAAACAGTTCAGCACCGACAATGGATTTGAGCTCTTGTTCGCCACCGACGTGGTCAGCGTGTACATGAGTGTTGATGACCCGGGTGATTTTCATGCCTTCCTCGCGGGAGATATCCAGATACTCCTGAACATCCCTGCGTGGGTCAACAATAACCATTTCACCTGCGGCCGGACAGCCGATCACGTATGAGTAGCAGCCCAGTCCTTCTGTGGTAAGTTGTTTGAAATACATTTATGCGTTCTCCTTTAAGGTAGATTGAGTTCAGAGCGTGAGATGCAGGTCTATAAAGTGACCGGAGCAACCCAGAAATCATGTTTATTACAGTAGCTGGTGGCAAAATATTTTTTGCCCTTGCTGTTTGCCGGAACTTTAAAGCGTGAAACAGCTTTTTCATCAGTATTGGAAAAAGTTTTTGCACCGATAATATTGCCATACTCGTCAACAAGTGTGTGGCGGACGATGTAGTGTTTTTCGGTCATGGGGTGCAGGGTGCGGATTATGGCTTTGCCGTTTTTTACTTCCACTTGCGGAAGATGTGAGCCTGCTTTTTTGTTCCAAACGCCGGGGTCTTTTCTGGTATGAACTACATTTGAAGGGTAGCGGCGGCTTTTTTTTGCGGCAGCATTGGTTACGGGCATAAGGATTGCCGCAGTTGCTGCGGCGGACATAGCCATGAATTTTCTTCTGGAATTCATATTTTCTCCTTATGGTTTTTCCAGCCATTATTCCTGTTAACAGACTAGATAAGACTAATATAGCGGCACTGTAATTTACAGTAGCTTGTGCTTAAATTTATAGCTTTTGTCAATAATAATTCCTGTTATTTATTAACAAGAATTTAACTGTTTGAACCAAATTGCTTTGTGTACTGTTCCCGTTCAATACGTTCTAAAAATTGCAGCTTGGTTACTGGTTTGGTCATGTAACTGGTGCACCCGGCTTTATGAGCCGCACTTGCAGTCCCTTTTATTGCATGAGCTGAGAGGGCAATGATCGGTACAGGTGCATGCCCTATTATTCGTTCCCAATCGCGGATTTCTTCTGTTGCTTTATAGCCGTCCATGATTGGCATCTCAATATCCATGAAGATTATATCTGGTTGGAATTCTTTATATAACTCAATTCCTTCTTCGCCGTTTGTGGCGCATTTCATGGTGTGCGGTGATTCAGAAATAAAGTGTTTGAAAAGAAGGCGGTTACTCCTGTTATCTTCGATCAGCAGTACTTTGCGGGGTAATGTCCGGTTGCCTTCAAGCATTTGTTCGCCATTTTCGTCCGACACGGAAGGTTGCACTTTTTTCAGCTCAATGGTGAAAGTAAAAGTGCTGCCTGTTCCGGGGGTGCTGGATACAGATATTTTACCATTCATCAATTCGCTGAGTTTTTTGCTTATGGAAAGTCCCAGCCCTGTTCCTTTGTATTCACGGGTGATAGAGCTGTCCGCTTGGGTAAAGTGCTCAAAAATAGCTCCGTGCCTTTCTTTGGGAATCCCCGGTCCGGTATCTTGAATTTCAAATTTTAATTCAACAAAATTATTGGGTAGAGTTGTTTGTCCTACCTGAACATAAACACCGCCTTCTTCTGTAAATTTGATCGCATTACCGATCAGATTCAGCAGAATCTGTTTGACCCGTACAGGATCTCCTTCAACGAGCCCCGGCAACTTTCCATCTACGCGACAGGCCAGCTCAATTCCCTTTTGTGCAGCGGAAAGTTCAAAAACATTACAGCATTGACGTACCATATTTGAAGGATTGAAGCTTATGCTTTCAAGGTCCAGAAGCCCTGCTTCAACTTTGGACATATCAAGGATGTCATTAATTAGTGAAAGCAGTCCTTCGCCGGCATTATCAAGTAGCTTAATATATTCCTTCTGAGCTTCATTGGGATTCGAATCTTTGAGCAGATCGGTTGTGCCGAGGATTACATTCATGGGAGTCCTGATCTCATGGCTCATTACTGCCAAGAATTGACTCTTTGCGTGATTCGCTGCAACAGCCTCATCCTTTGCAGCATTCAGTTTGCGGGCAACGGCCCACCCGATGATTCCGGAAAGTAGTACGGCAAACGCTGCTGCCATAAGGTTAGTTGTATGCTCTTCCTTGATTGTGCCCAGATAGTTATTCTCCGGGATATAGAGGCCAATAATCCAAGGCCAATGCTTGTTTTTGAAAGGGGTGAATATCGCATTGTAGATCTCTCCGTCATGTTTGAACGTTGTGAATACTGGCTCTTGTGGTAGTTGGTCCGGACGTGTGCTCAAAGATTTATAAGCCTTGCGGCATATAATATCCGGTAGTTCATCGATTTTACTCAAGCGGACTTTATTGTTCTGCGAGGTTTGTTTAAGTGCATTCAGATCGGGAAAGGCGACGACATTGCCGTTAGTATCAACTATAAATGCTTTCCCATTCTGACCTATGGTAAGTGAGTTCAAAAAGGTGGAAAGTTCATCAATGGTGATATCTACTCCGACAACTCCATGCAGCTTGCCATTTTTATCGTAAACAGGGCTGGCGGTTGTGATTCCCGGCTTTTGGCTGGTGAAGAAAATGTATGGTTCGGTCCAGATTACATCGTTACTCATAAGTGCTTCGATAAACCATGGACGTTTACGCGGATCATACCTGTCCAGTACAGGATGTCTGGTTTGCAAAACCTTATGGTCTAATGTGCTCCATACCATTTCGGTTTTCCGTTTTCCGTTTCTTATAAAAATTGTTTTTTTGAGCAGGCCGTTTTTGATTTTATCGTCAGAGCGCGACACCATGAAAAATTCCCCTTTAGTGGTGCCGTAATATATTCCTGCCAGCTGTTGGTAGAGTGAGAGTTGTTCACTGAAATATCTGAGCATTTTGTCGCTTTTATCGCTGCTGACAATATTGCTGTCCGCGAGAAAACGGGTCAGCTCCGCAGCGTTCTCCGCAGGACGCAGATAGCTTTCAGACTTGTCCAGCGTGTAGGAGGAGATATTGGCCATGATATCATGGGTGAGTTTGGAGAGGGCGTTTCGGGATGTTGTGGAGTGGGGGATAATGATCAGCCCGGTAAGGATGGTGGTCAGCGATATGAAGCTTAAAGCTATCCACCATTTTTTAAAATAATTCATCTTCTAAACATCTCCGATACGTTGCCGGGCTGATTATCCCTGTATTTTATGTAATAGTACTATGGGTATTATTTAATGTGTATCTTGCTGGAAGAATAAAATCAATATGTCGTGGAAAAAAGATGTGTTGGTGGGTTCTTATTGTGCTCAAAGGTGCTACAGGTTGTTCAAAACAACGTCGATTGGGGTGTTACTTCAAAACGTAATAATGTATGATGTATGGAAGGTCAGAAAATTCCTAATCGCTGGCATGCGCTGGAGAACTTATGCTTCCATTAAAGAGTTTGAAATTTTGGGCTGAATCTTTATTGGCCCCGCGCAGTTTGCTGCAAAGGAAGTATGAAGCTTTCAAAATTCTGTTGGAATACGATTCGCAGGCTTTGGATCTTGTAGCTGACCTTGAGGAATTGTTCTACGGACGGAAACTGGCCGACCGTATGCAGGCCAATTGTTTACAGATACAGCTTTCAAAAGCTGTCCACGGGATGATCGGGGAGTTGCAGGAAATGCATCCCCACAAATTTCGTGAGTTGGCCGGTGAGTTTCAGCGTATTGAGTTAAAGGCTCGAAACGTTGTTGCCTTACCCGCATACAATTCCGGTCTTCCCTATACGATTCCCCTTGCAGCCGCCGGAGAATACCCGGAACTGGCTGGCGGCAAAGCTTACAATCTCGGTCGTGTCCATAGTCTTGGGCATATGGAGGTCTTGCCCGGTTTTGTTGTTACTTCCAATGCCTTCCACGCCTATTTGGATCACAATAACCTGTGGGCAGAGGTAAGCCAAAGGTTATGCCGTATGGAGGTCGGTAATGTTCGCCTGCTTTCATCGTTGACTCTTGAATTGCAGGAACTCTTTCTTAGTGGGGAGGTCCCTCCCGCAGTTGCCGTAGAGATCAGGAACGGTCTTGAAACCTATCTTGATGGAAATGGAAAGCTGGCTGTGCGTTCCAGTGCTTTAGCTGAAGATAGTGATATTTCATTTGCAGGCCAGTACGCCAGTGAACTGGACGTTGAACCTGAAGATGTACTGGAAGCTTATAAGCGGGTACTTGCCGGGAAGTATTGTCCCCGTGCAGTTTCATACCGGATTTCCAATGCTTTGACTGATAATGATACTGCCATGGCAGTACTCATTGTGCCTATGATTGATGCCCGAAGTTCCGGGGTGGTCTATTCCGTGGACCCGGACTGCCTCAACCGTGACAGTGTCGGGGTCTACGGGGTTTCCGGTCTTGGTGCGTCTCTCGTAGATGGAAGTGTCGTTCCCGTTAAAGGCTCGTTGCATCGAGGCAAAGAGCCGTGTTTGGTCAGTGAATGTGCCTTTGACCGTTCAGCTCTCCCGGATGAGCGTATGCTTATTCAACTGGCTAAATGTGCCCTCAAGCTTGAAGAACAATTCGGATGTCCACAGGACATGGAGTGGGCGGTGGATCATGGCGGTCAGTTCCATATTTTACAGACCAGACCTTTGCAGCTGGAAGTGAATCAACAGGAAGTTGAACCTGCCCCGATAGCGGCTCTTCCGGCTGTCGAGGGCTTGGAAAAGGCCTCCGGTGGTGCCGGATGTGGAGAGATATATTTTGCACGCAATGGTGAGGAGATCGCCCGGATTCCTGAAGGTGCCATTGTAGTTACTCCGGCTTTGAAGCCGGCGTTACTTACTTTTGCGGCTAAGATGAATGGAGTTCTTTCGCTTGCCGGAAGCAGGGCCAGTCACTTCGGTTCCGTGGCAAGAGAGATGGGAATTCCTGTATTGGTTGGCGATGTAATGGACCGTTTTGAGCCGGGACAACTGGTGACAGTGGACGGCATGGCAGGGGCTGTTTACGAAGGCTGTGTTGAGGAAGTGCTGACCCGCAGTTGCAGTGATACCCAAGTTTATCCCCGGATTATCGATCTTTATAAGGATATGATTGCTCCGTTGGCTCACCTTAACCTTGTTGATCCCCAGAAAGATAACTTCAGTCCTGCGGGTTGTGATTCCATGCATGACCTCATCCGCTACTGCCATGAAATGGCGGTGCAGGAGATGTTTTCTGTGGTTGATAAGCGTGGATTGGGCATGGGGGATTCCAAAAGGCTGCTTACATCTTTGCCTTTAGTCGTTTATCTGATTGATCTGGATAAAGGATTGGTTGATGGAGCGCATGAGCGTGAAAAATTGGTTCCTGATGATCTTTGCAGTGTACCAATGTTGGCTTTCTGGAAAGGACTTTCTGATAAGCGGGTGGAGTGGCCTGAAGAACTGACTCATGTTGATTGGGAAGATTTTGACCGTATGTCTGCCGGGATTTTCAGCAAAGATTCTAAGTTGCTCGCCAGTTACGGTTTGCTGGCTGAAGATTATCTGCATTTGCTAGTTCGGTTCGGCTACCATTTTTCGGAAGTGGATTCTTTGTGCGGTCCGGTTTCCGGTCATAATTACATCAAGTTTCGTTTTAAGGGGGGCGGTGCAGGACTTGAAAACCGGGTACTGCGCTTAAGATTCATCAGCAGAGTTTTAGAGTATTATGGATTTGAAACTGAAATGCGTGGTGATATGCTTTCTGCTTTCAGTTCCCGACTTGAGGCAAAAGAAACAAAGTTTCAGCTTGCAGTATTGGGCTATTTGATGGCTGTGACCCGGATGATGGATATGCGGCTCAACAACTCCGAACAGGTGGAAGCGGAGTTGCAAAATTTTATAGATGCAGCGGAGGGGATTAATGTTTGAGCCGGGCAGTAATCAAGCTTACAAGCTCACGTGGGTGACTGATCAGCTTGCTGTCGGCTGTGCACCGATGAGTCATGTTCAGCTGGATTCCCTCAAAGAACAGGGCATCGATGGGATTATTAATCTCTGTGGTGAGTTTTGTGATTTGCATGAGATTGAAAGGGATGCCGGATTCGAGGTCTACTACCTGCCTCTGGAAGATGAAGAAGCTCCGGGATTAGTGGAGCTGGAGAATGGCTTGGAGTGGCTTGATGAAGCCATTTATCTGGGTAAGAAGGTGCTCATTCACTGTAGACACGGTATCGGTAGGACCGGGACTGTACTGAATGCCTATCTGCTACGGCGTGGGTTGGGGCATAAGCTTGCCGGACGGAAATTGAAGGCCCTGCGTTCCAAGCCTGCCAATTTTTCTCAATGGTGGACCATCCGCAAATACGGGCGCAGGAGCGGAAAGCTTACTGCGCGTACTCCATGTGTGGAATTCAAGCGCAAGGTTGATTTCTCGCCATTCTTTAATGATTATCTGGAACTTGCTGACAAAGTGGAGCAGCAGGCTGCGAATGCAAAAGATCGACAGCAATGCGGCCTTGACGATGATCGCTGCTGCCGTACCCCGCTGAGGATGACCTTGGCTGAGGCCTTGCATTTGAGCCATTGCGTTAATCTTGAATTGACTCATGGAGAGCGTTTAGCAGTAATTAAAAATGCAGTGGCCACTGCCCGTGCTGAGCGTTTGGCTATGCGGGAACTTTCCAGTGATAATGAAGCCGGATTTTGTCTTTCAGGGGTGAATTCTGTTTGTCCCTTACTTGAGGAGGCCAGATGCCGTCTATTTGATTTTCGTCCCTTGCAATGCCGTGCTTTCGGGCTGGATACATCAGAAAACGGTCGCCTTTGGCGGGATGTGTTGATGCCCGGACTAGAGAAAATTTCTAATGAAATCTGGTTTGCCTGTACTGGAACAATGCAGGATGCTAAATTACCGCTTTTTGCCTTGCCCGATGTAGTTTCCGGCAAGTTTATAGAATCTCTTTTTAAACTGATGATGGCGCAGGGCTTGGAGGATGGGGCGTAATTTTCAAAGAGTCACCAGTTCTCCAGGCGGACCTGAATTTTTTTTCAAGTCCGCCTTAGTTCTGTCGTAATTTTTATCAATGTATTAATAAATGGTTACGCCGCCGGCTTTTTGGGGCTCATCCAGTTACATAAACCGCTTATCAATAACCCGTCTGATCTTTCCGGTTGTTTCTACCCTCTGGATGCCGCCTGAGGGTACTACCAGAATCTTGAAGGCACGGATGTTGTTTTTGCTGCGGTTGGTGCCGACCGCAGGAATGTCTTTGCACAAGCATTCATAAATTCGTGAAGTCAGCTGGTAATCATCCACTGCATCGCCGTCTGCTGCTTCGATGCGGATGATAATGTCGGTGTCCTTACCGTTGAGGTCAAGCCGTACCTGAAAAACAGGGGCCAGTTCCTTGAAGTTACCGATGCAGGAGCCGATCTGTTCCAGCGACATGGAATCATATTCGAATTCGATGATTTCATCGGAGCGTTGCAGAAGCTTGAAGCGCGGGCTGGTTCGACCACACGGGCATTCACCGCCCATCCATTCAATATTGTCGCCAATCTTCATACGGATTGCGGGTTGCAGGACACGAATCAGAGAGGTGGCAATGATTGCCCCGTCATCATCCTGTTCCACAATGCAATCAGAGAGCGCAATATGATGCTCGGTCCCGGTACAATGTTCGCATTGAAATCCGATAGGTCCCACTTCCGCTGCTCCGTATCCGGCGGAGTGAAAGGTTGCCTTGGGCCAGACCGCAGATAGGTAACTTTCCTGTTCCGTGGTCAGCGGGGTGGAGGCAAAGGCTACTTTTTCAATGTCCAAATTTACGCCGCGCCGGGTTGCTTCCTGTGCAATCTGGACCAGCGTGGGCGAGATGCCGAATAGGGTATTCGGGCGCATCAGTTCCAGATATTCCAAAGTTTTTTCCACAGGCTGATTGTCGGTGATGGGCAGGATGTTGCATCCGATCATTTCAAGTGCGCGGTAGCTGGTCAGGAAACCGGTCCAGAAGGCTCCGGCCCGGATGCAGTTAGCTACAAGGTCGTTCGGGGTTATGCCACAGGCTGTTAGCCCGTATGCCGCGCCGAAACAGACTTCATGAAATTCATCCAGACTGTAGCGGGCAAAGCTCATTCGCCCGGATGTGCCTCCGGTGGAGAATGTATAGAATCCTTCGCCGCTGCTGGTGTATAGGTTTTTTTTGCAGGTTTCCCCTTCGGTGCACAGGGTCTGCTTGTCAATGACAGGCAGCTTTTTCAGCTCGTACAGACTCTTAAGCGGCAGCTCAATATTTTGATAAAGTCTTTTATAAAAAGGGGCCTGAACAGCGATGGAAAGAATGTGGTTCAGCTTTTCCAGCTGGTACAATTCAGCACTTTTGGGGTCTGAAAAATTGAGATCGGACATGCTGGCCTCCCTTGTTTGTCGATGGTCAGAGCATGGTATTCTGAATCATCTTAGCAAATTTAAGGAGGTGCTGTATATAATCAGGCTAATTTTTTCGAGCGGCTAATTTTCTTTAAGGGCGCGGGTCAGAAATTTATCCAGCTGGTTGGTGAAATTTTGTTTGTCTTTAGGACTGAATGCGGCTGGTCCTCCGGAAACTGTTCCCGCGCTACGCAGTTCTTCCATGAGATTACGCATGCTCAGGATGCCCTTGATATTGTCTTCGGTATAGAGATCACCACGCGGATTGAGTCCAGTGGCACCTTTATCCACAACCTTATCTGCCAGCGGAATATCGGCGGTGATGACCAGATCGCCGGGGCTGCACTGCTTGACGATTTCATTGTCCGCCACATCGAATCCGGCACCGACCTTGATCATATCAATCAAAGGGGAGGTGGGGATATTCATGTACCGGTTAGCCACGAGGGTAAGCTTTACCTCCCGGCGCATGGCGGTTTTGAACATAATTTCTTTTACAGCCTTGGGGCAGGCATCAGCATCAACCCAGATTTGCATGATTATTTATCCCTTTCAGTCAGAAGTTTATCTTTCAGGTTTCACTAGGTGCGCAGGGGATAAAAAGCAATATCTATTTCTAGTGCTCCAGCTCTTTTAAAATATGATCAGTCAATTTTCCGAATTCCGGTATGGCTCTGCTTCGGGGGCGGTCCATGTCCACATCAAGTACTTTGTGGATACGGCCCGGACGGCTGGACATGATCACAATACGATCGGCGAGGTAGACCGCCTCATCAACAGAATGGGTGACCAGCACGATTGTTTTGCGGGTCATTTCCCAGACTTTGAGCAGTTCTTTCTGCAAAAGGATGCGGGTGTGGGCATCAAGTGCACCGAACGGTTCGTCCATAAGCAACACATCCGGCTCATTGGCAAGGGCACGGGCAATGGCAACGCGCTGGCGCATGCCCCCGGAAAGTTCATGGGGATAGGCATCCTTGAAATCAATCATGTTGACCATGCGGATGTAATGCTCTGCGTCCTTGTAGCGTTTGTCCTTATCAACCCCGGCGAATTCCGGTCCGGAGGCGACATTATCGAGCACACTCAGCCACGGGAAAAGTGAGTATTCCTGAAAGACCAGACCGATTTCCGCGCAGGGTTTGCTGACTTGATTACCGTTGTACTGCACTGTGCCGGAACTACTTTTTTCCAGCCCGGCGGCAATTCGCAAAATGGTCGATTTACCGCAACCGGAAGGGCCGACAATGCAGGTGAAGGAGTTGCGGGGAATTTGCAGGCTGACGCTGTCCACAGCAAGAAAGGTGTTTCCCGCTCCGGTGGTAAATTCCTTGCTCAGTCTGTTGATAGCGATGATTTGTTCTGGATGACTATTCATTTAGTTCGCCTGCCTGCGCCATGAAAAATATTTATGTTCGATGTGCCGGAAACCCGCGTCCATCAATGCACCCACTGCGCCGATAGAGATCATTCCTGCAATTACAATATCTGTGGAAGCCAATGTGAAGGCATGGGTGATCATGTAGCCGATGCCGGAAAGTGAGCCGGGAAGCATCTCTGCGGAAACAAGGCACATCCAGGCAATACCCAGCCCGATGCGCATTCCGGTGATGATCGAAGGCATGGCTGCAGGGAGCAGGACTTTACGGAAAATTTGTCGTTCATTTGCGCCGAGGACCCGTGCAGAATCGATGAAAGTCTTATTCACATTGCGCACCCCGTGGATAGTTGAGGTCAGGATAGGGTAGAATGCGCCGATAAAGATAATAAACAGCATGGCAAATTTGATGTTGTCCAGATAGATGTAGATCTGTCCGGTTTCAATGCCGCTTGCAGTTGCAAGGCTGGATATGCCGAACCATGCCATGACCAGCGGTACCCACGCTAACGGAGGGATAGGACGGAACAGGTTCAGAAATCCATTGAAAAATTTAAAGATCACGCCGTAATAGCCCATGGCTACGCCCAGCGGGATGGCAACCAGAGCCGCCAGAGTATAGCCCATGATGACCCGCACGAGGCTGACCAGCACATTGCCGGCCAGAGAGCCCATGCTGATTAAATCTTCAGTGGGATGCAGTACAATCCGGCTGACCTGCTCGATGCCGGGCAGAATGACTTCATTGCCGATCTCGCGGGCAAGTGCGATCCAGATCACAGCCAGCAAAGCCGGAGCCATGAAAGGAAGTGTAAGTGATAAGGTACGTGTTTTCATAGGATTTTTGTGGTAAATGTCTCCGATGTCCCTGCCGGGGGCCTTAAACCCTTTTCGAAAAAAGGGTTTAAGAATCCCAAAAACTTTTAGTAGGGCTTTGCCGTTTTTTATTTAAAGAATATCTTAATGTTATAAGTGCGAAAGCATATTAAAAGGTTTTGAAAGGGGTGGGGTCTGGGGAAGGGAAAACTTTTATCACAAATCCGCAGGAAAGCGTCTTTGGACGTTTCCCAACGGGCAACGCCCCGAAGGGGTGAGTCACAGGAAGTGGCGAATCAAAAGTTTTCACTTCCCCAGCCGCCGGAGGCACCTTATTTTTTCAAGCTTTTTTCGACAAAAGAGAAATCGAACAAAATGGGATTGGCGGCGGTGATATCTGCGCCTTTCATTTTGCCTTTGAATTTGTTCATGCTGTTGAGCATGGCTACGAATTTTGCTTCACCTTTGATCCAGTTATCAGTGGGATCGGTGGTGTAGATGATGGTTGATTTCTTTACTGCTTCAGCAGGAACTCCGATCCATTTGGCGGAGATATCGGCAGCTTCTTTTTTGTGCTCGTTGCTCCATTTGGATGCAGTGGTCATGAGATCGGTCATGGCCTGTACGGTTTCGGGCTGGTTAGCGATGATCTGTTCGCTGGCACCCATTACGCAGCAGGGGAAATCGGTCCATGCTCCGGCAGGGGGAAGATCACGGGAATCAAGTCCGATGTGACCTACGTGTTTGTGTTCGGCAACAACGGGATGCGGCGCGGGTCCTACCCAGCAATCAACCTGTTTGCTGAGTAGGGCAGGGATCAGGTTGGAGGTGGATTTCAGGTCAACCATGAGGATGTCTGCGTCAGCGTCGTTGGGATTACCGGAAATTTTAAAACCGGCTTTATGCAGCGCACCTTCAAAGGCGATACGCGGTGCACTTGTGGGGGAGTGGTAGCCGATTTTGAAAGGTGTTTTGGACGCTTTGATTGCCGCCGCAACATCTTCATAACCGTTGATCTTGCTGCCTTCGGGGAAAACCATGCTCATGCCGTCAACGTGCAGCGGGCAGACAATTTTCATCTTGGTGCCCTTATCTATGCCGCTCATAAAGGCGGTACTGGAAGCAAGGCCGAGGTCCATGCGGTTCATGGCAAACAGAGTTGCGGTTTCGGAACCGCTTTTGGATACAATCAGGTTAATGATTGCCAGAGGTTTGCCTTCAGCGTTCATAAGTTTATATTTCTGTTTGGGAACCATTTCTTCAAGATAGGACCCTTTTTGTTGGAATTCTTTGCCCTTGATCGCCGCAACCATGATCGGAGTATGGTGGGTAGTGAAGATGTAGCCCATGTACAGGCTTGGGAGTTTCGCCGCATGTGCGGCCCCGCTGCTGAGACCGCATGCCAGCAGCAATACGGTAAAAATTATGATTTTGTTTAGAACACATTTAAAATTCATCCTTTCCTCCTTAAGCTCATTCATCGTAAAATTGTGAATCGTTAGTAATGATGTAGGGTCATCATATTTTGCGAGCTAAATGAACATAGAACCATTCTTACGTCCAATTGGTTATTAAAATGATTTAAATATGTTAGGATCAGATTTTATGATTTATGCTTATAGGGGTAGTTAGAATATACCGTAGCTGATTTTTATATTGATGATGTTGTCCAGAATCTTTTAATTGTTAATTTTAACATATAGAGCTTACTTATTGATTTTTTCCTAAAAAAGCCTTTGGGATTAATATGTTAGTTTGATAAGTTTAAAGTTTCAGATTTGATAGGATTTATAAAAAAGATGGTTTCATACTAATGAAATAGGAAAATATTTATATTTAATATCCTAATTTTATTAGTAAAAAATGTTTTGTTCCAAACCGTACACAAGCCAAACCATTTTGAAGTTTTCTTGGTGTTTATCTAATTGTGCCCTACACGGCATAATTAAAGTTTTTAATCATAATGGAGAGAACATGAATCTGGAAGCCGCCATCAGCCAGGAAAGTACCACTCCGGTACACGATGATTCCATCGGCCCATATACTTATGACGAATTCATCGAAGCCGCACGCAGGTTTCATGGTAGCCCCGCGCCGGGACTTATTCTTGGCGGTTATATGATGGAAGAGGCCCGCAGGCATCTTCCGGAAGGTACAATTTTCGACGCTATTTCCGAAACTTCATGGTGCCTGCCGGATGCCGTGCAGATGCTGACAGTTTGCAGCACAGGTAACGGTTGGCTCAGAGTTAAAAATCTCGGGGTCTATGCCCTTTCCCTTTACGATAAGTACACCGGCGAGGGTGTTCGTATCCGGGTGGACCCCGAGAAGCTTAAAGACTGGCCCGAAACCGAATCATGGTTTTTCAAACGCCGTCCCAAGCATGAGCAGGATTCTGTGAAACTGCATGCTGAGATTCGCGAGGCCGGAGCATCTTTTTGTTCCGTTGAGGCCGTGCAGATCAAGCCGGAAGCCATGATTAAGCGCAGCAAAGGCGGCATTACCACTTGTCCTATTTGCGGAGACGCTTACCCCGGTTCCTTCGGTGCTATCTGTAGAAGCTGTCAGGGCGAAAGCCCCTACGCCAGCCGCGATGCAGGATTAAAGGCTTCCACTGCTCCGCTGCCCGAAGGTTTGAAAGTAGTTCCGGTGGACGAGGCTGAAGGCAAGACCGCCGTACACGACATGACCCGCATTGTTCCCGGCGAAAGCAAAGGGCCGGAGTTTCGCAAGGATCACGATTTCAACGCTCACGATATCTGTAGATTGCAGATGATCGGCAAGAACCACATTTATGTGGATGAAGGCGACATCCCTGAAGGGGAGTGGGTGCATGAAAACGAGGCCGCGAGAACCTTCGGTAGGATCATGGCTGGAGA
>DDLU01000268.1 GCA_002340305.1 Desulfovibrio sp. UBA2564 | reverse complement strand
GCCGCCGGAGGCGAAATGCGATTATCAAAAGCGCGATAGCGCATCAGATCAAAATTCTAATTCTTAACAGCCACAAAGCTGCTCAGCATTCCGATCAGGGTGACGGTTCCTGCGAGTATAAGGCATTGTTCAGGGGGCAGGAAAGTCAATTTCATGAATAGCGGCGGAAAGTTCAGGATATCTGAGAAAAATTGCTGGGCAGCGTATAGGATACCAAGGGCTGCTGAGCTTCCTATGAGTCCGAGCAGTGCCCCTCCGGTTAGGAGCGGGAGGCGGATGAACCATTGCTTGGCACCTACGAGATAAAGGATTTCTATTTCGTCTTTGCGGGTCATGAGCGAAAGGCGCATGGTGTTGCCGACAACCAGTGCGACTATCAAACCGAGGAATCCGATTATGGGCCAGACTATGGATTGGGTAAGGCTGACCCAACCTCTTGCAAGGTCAATCTGCAGAGGATTGTAATGTACCTTGTCTACAAAGGGAAGTGCTTTAAGGTTATGCAGTAAATCTGCAGCCCATCGCTCATTTTCCACTCCCGGATCCACTGAAAAAGATAGCAGGGCTGTGGGCGGCAAAGGATTGCGCGATTCTCCCATCCAGGAAAAATCATCAGTATCGCTAAGGGCTTCGGATAATTGTTTGAGGGCATTTTCCGGGGTGAACGTGCGGATATCTTTGAGTCCTTCAATATTATGAAGGTCGGCCCACTGCTTTTCATAATCCTCAGCAGGAGTGTTGGCGGACCAGAAAATTTGTATTTCCACCTGTCCTTTGCTCTTGAGGAGTTCCTGATTGACGTTGTGCAGGGTGAGCATGAACAGTCCGGCCATTATGGAAACCATGGTTACAGCCACGAGGGTGAAAACGTTGGCCCAGGGGTGCAGCCCCAGATCGCGGATACCTCGCCCGATGAGTCTGAAAAATAGTGCTAACATGGGCAAAGCTCCGAGGTCAGGTATTCCGGTGGCTCGCTGAGCTGACCGCCTTCAAGGTGGATGATTCTGGCATCCGGCACGCAGCGCAGTATTTCCCGGCTGTGGGTAGCCATGACAACTGTTGTGCCATGGGTGTGGAATTGTTTGAAAACATCCATCAGATGCAGGGAAAGTTCGAAGTCGAGGTTTCCTGTCGGTTCGTCAGCAATGATCAGTTTGGGATTGACCACCATGGCTCTGGCTATCGCCACCCTTTGCTGTTCACCGCCGGAAAGGCTGCTGCATTTGGAATAACTTTTCTTTTCAAGGCCAAGGGCGCGGATGATTGCCCTGACCCTTTTATCAACAACAGCCTTGGGCATGCTGCGGACAGTCAGTGCGAGAGATACATTTTCATATACCGAACGGTTGAGCAGAATTTTAAAATCCTGAAATACCACACCAAGTTCACGGCGCAGCATGGGAATCTGTCCGTGTTTGATGTTGTGCAGGTCGTAACCGGCAACAGAAGCCTGACCGCGGGTGAGCGGCAGGGCACTGTAAAGCAGGCGCATGAGAGTTGTCTTACCAGCCCCGGAATGCCCGGTCAGGAAAATGAATTCCCCTTTTTGAATATGCAGGGAAATATCTTTCAATGCCCAGTTTGAGCCGAAATTGTATGAAAGGCGGTTAAGCCGGATCATTTAATCACCGTGAAAAAGGCTAAAATTTTACTTTAAGATTCTGACCGTCGGAAGTGGTGCAGGAACCCGTTCCGCCGTCTTCGAATTCTTTAGCAGGGGCTTTCAGTTCGAAATCGCATTTCATGCTGACCCCATCATTACTATAAAGAGTGACTGCTTTTTCGCCGCGTTTCATTTCGCCGCTGAAAACAGTTTCATCCGGCAGATGGGCTTTAACAGAATAAGTTTTAAGGCCGTGATGTTTAAAGGCGGACATTTCTACGGGACCGAGTTCGGTTCCCTTATCGGAAGTAACTTCACCGTTCATCATTATAGGTGCGCAGGCAGCAATACTCAGCAGCAGGACAGCCAAAGTGAAAAATTTGTACATCATTATTAAACTCCTCGCTTGGGGTTGTAGCAGGGCTGGTTCGGTTTTGCAAAAAACATTATTTTAAGCACTTGTCAGATACCGGTTTCGGTAAAAGGTTGAAAAATAGAGTGGTAAAGTGGGATATAGTCCATAGAAAGATTTACGTTTTTGCTGTTTTCAATTAAGTTCCCAGATAGGGCATGGACCTCAGTAACAATCATGACAATTTTTCTTTTAAACGGAAGTGGCTCAAATTCAACCATACAAGTGGTTGAATTGATTAGTTACGGTGATGCTAAATTGTCGTTAATGGCCGTGGATAAACATATAACTCAAGCAGCAGGAAAGAGATATGAAAATTTCTGAAAGACTTATGAGAGCGAAGCCGTCTGCAACTCTGGCTGTAAACGCTAAAGCACAGGAACTGCGCGCACAGGGTAAGGAAATCGTAAGCCTCGCAGTTGGCGAGCCTGATTCCCCCACTCCGGCGCATGTTTGTGAAGCCATGAAAAAAGCTGTTGATGACGGTTTCCACCGTTATACCGCAGTTCCCGGTCTTCCCGAATTGCGCACAGCTGTAGCGAATTATTACGGTAAATTTTACGGAGCAAAGGCTGAAGCTGAAAATACTATTATCAGTAACGGCGGTAAGCAGTCCCTCTATAACCTGTTCATGGCTCTTATTGATCCGGGCGATGAAGTGCTCATTCCTGCTCCTTACTGGGTAAGCTACCCGGCAATGGTCGAGCTGGCTGAAGGTAAGCCGGTTATCGTACCCACAACCGCTGAGTCCGGTTTTCTGGCATCAGTCAAGGATCTCGAAGCCGCTTGTACCCCTAAAACCAGGCTGTTGATCCTGAATACCCCCTCCAACCCTACCGGCGGTCATTATCCGCAGGCACAGCTTGATGAGATTGCAAACTGGGCCAAGTCCAAAGGTATCTTCATTGTTTCCGATGAAGTTTACGATCGTCTGGTTTACAAGCCTGCTGATTACTCCACTCTGGCTAATTTCTGGGAAAAGAACCCTGAAGATGTAGCTATTGTCGGCGCACTTTCCAAGAGTTTCGCCATGACCGGATGGCGCGTAGGTACTGCCCTTGCGCATGCTGATCTGGTTAAAGCAATGGTTAAAATTCAGGGCCAGTCCACTTCCAATGTGAATACCATGGCTCAAAAAGCTGCACTGGCTGCTTTCGAAGGACCGTGGGATCTCATTGATGATATGTGCGTAAAGTTTCAACGTCGCCGTGATCTTGCTTACGGCATAATCACTTCATGGCCCGGCGCAATCTGCCCTAAACCGGACGGAGCTTTCTATCTTTTCCCGGTTCTGGATGCTTTCTACACTGAAGAAACACCTGATTCCGCTTCCATGTGCACCAAGATTCTGGAAGAAGCCGGAGTCGCTCTCGTGCCCGGTTCCGCTTTCGGTGATGACCGTTGCATCCGCTTCTCTTACGCAGTAGACGATGATGTGCTCAAAAATTCACTGGAAAAAATCGGCAAAGTGTTGATGGGGAAATAAAAAAAAGTAAAGATAGTCATATTTGATTGATGAAAAAATCAGTCTCTCCCGGTTATAGCTGCCGGGAGGGACTGCAACTCATACCAAGGGAGATCGAATATGGCTGCCAATATTCTCGATTGGACCGATAGCTGGTACGAACGACTTGATTCTGAAGCGCAGTGCGATTCCGCTGCTTCTATTGCCGCAAGATTCAGCGGAGAAGTGGCTGAAGGCAAGCTGCCTTTTTGCTCAATGCCTTTTATGGCTTCACTGCTCCATGATCTGGATGGCCTTGAAGATTACGTAAAAAGCTTTGATCATATGCTTTTACTCGGCATCGGCGGTTCCGCCCTTGGTGCCAGAGCTTTGCAAAAAGCTTTCTTCCCGCAGCAGGACCAGCCCGGACATGAAGGGCCGTGGCTCTGGATTGCCGATAATGTCTGCTCCAAAACTCTCGACGCTTATCTCGAAAAACTTCCTCTTGAAAAAACTCTGGTAGCAGTTGTCTCCAAATCCGGCGGGACAATTGAGACTATCAGCCAATATTTTCTCTTACGCGATAAGCTCAAACAGGATCTTGGTGACAAATGGAACCGTAATCTTTTGTTCGTGACTGACAAAGAAAAAGGGTTCCTGCGCGAGCAGGCTGATGAATTTTCCGTACGAACCTTAGAAGTTCCTGATTTCCTCGGTGGTAGATATTCTGTCCTTTCTGCAGTCGGTTTGCTTCCAGCCATGTTCATGGGTATTGATTACCGCTCCATGGTCGAAGGTGCTTCCGCTGTTCTCTCGCCTCTTGCTTCCCCTGATCTTGATGGCAGCAGCCTTGCCAATCATCCGGCATTCAAACTGGCCTGCTGGGCTTCCGGTTTGCTAGGCGAAGGCTACAATGAACTGATTTTCTTTTCATACATCCCGCAATGGGCCTGTTTTGGACAGTGGTTTGCGCAACTCTGGGCGGAAAGTCTCGGTAAGGACGGCAAGGGCAGTCAGCCGCTTCCTGCAATTGGAGCCACGGATCAGCATTCCGTAAATCAGATGTTCCTTGATGGTCCGCGCAACAAGGGTTGCTTGTTCCTGACCTGTCCTTCCTTGCCTGAAGGTGCGGCTTTCCCGGACGATATCCCAGATAATTTTGCTTATCTTAAAGGTAAAAGCTTCGGTGAATTGATCCATGCTGAAGGTTTGGGGACAAAGATGGCTCTTTCTGCCAACAAAGTTCCCCTTGTGGAAATGCAGATGGGCTCAGATTCGGAAGAGTCAGCAGGGCGTTTGATGGGGCTGCTTATGGCGGCGACCATCTTCACCGGCTGGCTTATTGAGATTAATCCCATTGATCAGCCTGCAGTTGAGATGGGTAAGCTTTTAGCCAAAGCAAGGCTCGGTGCGGGCGGATTACAGGATGAAAAGGACAGTTTGAATTCTTTCCTGAATACCAGGCGTGAAGAACAGGAATTTTAAATCTTTCATAATTTGAATAAAAAAATTGATCGGCCGTCTTTTCATTAAGACGGCCGATTTGCTTTTGCAGCCGAAGGCTTATAAGTAACAAAAATATTAATTAAGCTGCCCGGAGGCACTTTGGAAAATAATCAAGATTTACAAGTTAAGTCATTCCAGCTTGTTAAGCTGCTTTCTTGGACATTGCTGGTTGTCATTATTGCCAGCAGTCTGGGGCTTTCTGTATTTTTGGCGAAGCATGCGGACGAAACTCTGCTGGAAAAGCAGAAGGAGTTCGCCCTGTTGCAGGCTGAAAACTTGAACCACCAGATTTATCGCCGTTTTATTCTGCCTACCTTGATTGGTTACGGGCGTATCGGCTTGAAACATAAGGAACAGATGGACCGCCTTGATAAGGTGGTTCGTTCCACTGTTCATAGCTTCAAAGTTAATGAAGTGCGCATTTATGATCCTGAGTTTATGGTTTCGTACTCAACAGATACTGAAATCATCGGTAAGGATGACCTTGCCGGGGAATTTATCAAGAAGGTACTTGATAGCGGTAAGCCGCGTTATGAATTTATCAGGAAGAAATCCACACTGGCTTTGATTTTTGATTTTCATATGCGTCCGGGAACAATGCAACTCAAGATCGTTTATCCTTTGCGTTCGGAAAAGAGTCTGAATATTGATGAAAATGTGATTATGGGCGTGATGGAAATAACTCAGGATATTACTGAAGATTATCAGTCTGTTATTAACTTTGAACGTCTGATTTTGTTTACATCGAGTTTTTCTGCCCTGATTCTTTTTGCCACCATTATGGCTATTATCCGCCGTGCTGACATTATTAATGAACAACGCATGAAGGAACGTCAGGATTTTGAAAAAGAGCTGAACCAGAGTGAAAAGCTGGCCAGTATCGGGCGTATGGTTTCCGGGGTTGCCCATGAAATCCGCAATCCGCTGGGGATTATCCGTTCCAGTTCGGAACTGCTGCTCAAGAGAATGAAGGAAAGTGATCCGGTTAATGTAAAGATTCTGGGTGCGATTCATGAAGAAACAAAACGGTTGAGCCGTACGGTTAGAGATTTTCTTGATTATGCAAGGCCGCGTAAGATTGCTATGACTTCTCTTGATCCGGCTGATCTTCTGGATAAGATTTATATGTTTCTAGAATCAAAATGTCGGGAAAGCAGTATTGAGCTTAAGCGGGATTATCTTCAGGGACATCTGGTTTGCGGTGATGAGGACCTGCTTTACCGTGCTTTTTACAATCTCATTGGTAATGCTATACAGGCTGTGGAAAGTGACGGACACATTGCTGTCTCAATTGCTGATGCAGAGGGCGGTATCAACGTGATTGTTTCTGATTCCGGTCCGGGGTTTCCTGCTGAGATAATTGAAAAGGTCAAAGACCCATTTTTTACCACCAAGGATAATGGAACGGGCTTGGGGCTTGCAATTGTGACCAATATTGTGGAAAGCCATAACGGAAAGCTGCGCATCGGGAACAATCATGGTGGCGGGGCGCGTTTAGAAATATTTTTACCTGAAAAGAAAGATTGCTAACAATGTCTGCAAATATACTCATACTAGACGACGAACAGAACTACCTGCTTATTCTGGAAGCCCTGCTTTCCGATGAAGGTTATACCATTACCGCTCTTTCCGACCCGGAAACCGGGCTGGCTTACCTTGATGAATCAGAGGTTGATCTGGTCATCACTGACATGAAAATGCCCAAATTGACCGGGCAGGATGTTCTGGAACATGTGAAGAAGAATTTTCCGCACATTCCGGTGATCATCATGACGGCCTTCGGGTCCATTGAATCAGCAGTTGAGGCTATGAAAATCGGGGCCTTCGACTATATCACCAAGCCGTTTGCCAACGAAGAGCTTCTTCTCTCCGTGACCAAGGCTTCTCAATTTGCCAAGACACAGAGAGAGAACAGACAGCTTCGTGAGCAGATCAAAGACCGCTATTCACCTAGCAATATAATTGGTCGGTCCAAGCCCATGATGCAGGTCTTTGATATGATCAGCAAAGCCGCTCCGGGAAGTTCCACCGTGCTTGTTACCGGTGAATCAGGGACAGGTAAGGAATTGGTTGCTCAGGCTATTCATCAGGCTTCACCGCGCTGCGACAAGCCTTTTGTTTCAGTAAACTGCATGGCCTTTAACGCCGGGGTTTTAGAGAGTGAGCTTTTCGGGCACGAAAAAGGATCATTTACCGGGGCTGTAGCCCGTAAGCGCGGTCGTTTCGAGGCCGCCGATCAGGGAACACTTTTCCTCGATGAAATCGGTGAAATTTCCCATGATATGCAGGTTAAGCTGCTGCGAGTGTTGCAGGAAAAGACAATTGAGCGCGTTGGTGGTGGGGAACCTATCAAGGTTAACATCCGCATTGTCGCCGCAACCAACAAGAATTTAAAAGAAGCTGTGGAAAAGGGGGAGTTCCGTGAGGATCTTTACTATCGCTTAAACGTAGTCAGCATTGAAATGCCGCCTCTGCGTGAGCGCCGCGAAGACATTCCTTTTCTCGTAGATCATTTCCTTGCCACCTATTCCGCTGACAACAATAAGGAATTTGACGGTTTTGCCCCGGCTGCCATGGACTACATGACTGCCTATGAATGGCCCGGAAACGTGCGTCAGTTGCAGAACGTTGTGGAACGTTGTGTTGTGCTCTCATCCGGAACCGTTATTGAGACCGAAGACCTGCCTGCTGAAATCAAAGACGAGGAAGCACAGTTTAAAAGTGCGGTTGATCTGTTGCCTTCAAAACTCAATCTTGCCGATACCTTGGATAAGATTGAAGCTACCTTGGTGCGTAGGGCATTGGTTGCCAGCAACTTTATCAAGGTCGATGCCGCTGACATGCTCGGTATCTCCAAGAGTCTTTTGCAGTATAAGCTGAAGAAGTATAAGATTAGCGGGAAGTAAGAATGCCTCCGGCGGCTTAAACCCTTTGGAAAGGGTTTGTTTGACTGTCGTTATCTCTAAGATTCGTGTAAGACCGCTCGTCTAAGAGCTAACGCAAGAATCCCAAACTTTTTTAGTATGCTTCGCATATAGCTTGTTTTAACAATTTTCAAAACTAATCCCGCAATATATTACATAATATTGCGGGATTAGTTTTTGTGTTTTTTTGATATTAAGCGGCGAAGCCCCGCTAAAAGGTTTCTCTGGTCCCGCTGAAAGCGTTCCTGCAGGCCTCAGAAATGATACGGCATAGTCTTCATTGCTGAAAACTGGTCATGATCTGAAATACTGATATCACGCGCATGTTCCTGCAAGACATCATTCCGGTATTCATAGACATTGACCAGAAATCCTGCTTTATCCTTGATGATGAATAATCCTTCGCGCTTGCCGTTCTTGTAATTCATTTCATCTTTCACCTTGCCGTTGCGGTGAAAGGTAAAGGATTTTCCATCCAGCTGGGCCTGTTCGTTGTAATGACGCATTTCGCGGAGCTGACCGTCATCAAAGTATTCATAGTTGTATCCGGCCCGGTCACGTCCTACGAAGAACTTTTGCTTGATCTTGCCGTTGGGCCAGTACAGGGAATGGTAGCCGTAAATTATCCCGGCCCGGTTTGTGCCCTTTTCGCGCAACGTACCATCCGGGTTGTAGTGGTAAAATCCACCGTCCATGATTCCATTTTTGACTATGATGCGACTCTTGGGGAAGCGTTGTTCTGAGTCGTAATATTCAGTGTAGATTCCGCTGAAAGGCTTGTTGGTGTCCAGAAACAGAATTCTATCCTGTTCAAAGGTGAGCTCGTAGAAAGTTGCCTCCTGTTGACTGCATGCGGTCAGCAGGACTAAGGACAGGGCCATAAAAAATATGGGCAACTTTCTGAGCATAGACACCTCCGGTTTCCTAAGAGGGCAGCATGTGGAATGTCTTAAAAGCCCTCTGATTACCAGTTGACTGGCAATCTCACTTTTTTCTTCTCTTTATTAGTAAATAGCACGTATCCGTTCTCTTTGCCAAACAGGTAGACATCTCGGGTTACGGCAACGTCCTGTTTGCAGTATTCGGTGATCATGTCCAGTTTGCCTTCTTTCCACCATTCAAGGGCCTGCAGGCCGTCTGCGCTTTTGGCAGCATTGAGGGTGGCCTGGGCGATGTTATCCAGCTTGAGGCGGTAGCCGAGGCGTTCGTAAACTTTCAGCAACAGGTCCAGCGTTGGCAGCCCCTTGTAGTTGAAGGCATGGATGCCGGAGAGGACCTTGTAGTCAAAGCGTTCAATGTTAAAGCCGATGATCAGGTCCAGATTCCTGGCCCGTTCCATCATTTCCGGGACCTGGTCTTCCTCGTATTCGAAAAATTTATCTTCTGTGGAATCGTAAAGCACGGCGATGGAAATACCCATGCGTTCTGCTTTGTTCCAGCCGCCTACTTCCTGCGCGGAACGGCGGGTTTCCACATCGAGTACGCCGAAACTTTTGGGTTCTTTGGAGCTTTTTTCTTTTTTTACATCTTCGCCGAAGGGAACCAGTACCATAGATAAATCCTCTATTTTTTCCGGTGGTTGTCCGTTGACAATGTTTTCAAGCACATAGATGGCAGCAGCCTTGTCGATGGGCCTGTTGCCGGAACCGCATTTGGGGGAGTGTACGCAGGTAGGGCAGCCCAGTTCGCATTCACAGTCTACAATGATTTGCAATGTGCGTTCAAGGAGTTCTTCGGCATGTTCAAAAGCCTGCATGGTCAGCCCTGCTCCGCCGGGAATACCATCGTAGATAAAGACAGCCGGACCATCGACCTGTTCATGCATGGGTGTTGAAATACCGCCAAGGTCATTGCGGTCGGTAAGGACCATGAGCGGGGTGATGCCGATGGCTGCATGCTCTACGGCGTGGATTCCGCCCATGAAATGAATGAAGTCTTCTTCGGCTCTACGTTTGATTTCCGGGGAAATCTCCATCCACAGACCTTGGGTTTCAAAAACAACCGGGGGCATGTCCAGCGGCACGATTCCAAGCAGCTTGCCGCCTTTTACTGCCCGTTTTTCATATCCGGTGACCTGTTCAGTTACCCGCAGTCTTCCGAAGCGCATGACAATGCCGAAGACCTTTTTCTGTGAATAGACTTCAAGGATTTCGGTGGACTTGTTTTTACGGGCTTTGGTGTAGTACCCGACCCGTTCCTTGGAGGCTTTGATCTTTTTGGCTCCTAGATCCAGCTCCTTAATGGCGTAAGTGGAACCACGATGGATGTAGACTGCGCCTTCGTGGGCTTCGGAGTAGGCCCGGACTTCATCAATGGTTCCGATGGTGGCACCGTTGGCGGAGTCCTCAATGTGCATGGTTGATCCGGCGCCGCGCAGGGATACATCGCGGTGCGGACGCTTGCGGGTTGAGTATATTTCATCTCCTCGTTTGTTGCGCAGCAGTACGCCTTCTTTTTCCAGTTCCGTGACCCGTTTTTTGATTTCCTCATCACGAAGCAGGTAGTCATTGTCACGCAGGGTAAGCTCCGCTGCGGCGCAGACTAAATGGCGTTGCATGATCACTGGGTTGTATGGATTTAGCACCGCGTTTTCTGCCGGACGGGAAAAGAAATCATCCGGGTTGCGCATGAAATATTGATCAAGAGCATCTTCCTGTCCGATGAGGATTACGGCTGATTCGCGCTGGCTGCGTCCCACACGGCCCCCGCGCTGCAAGGTAGCCATTACTGATCCGGGATAGCCCACCAGAATGCACAGGTCCAGACCGCCGATATCAATACCCAGTTCAAGGGCGCTGGTAGAGATTACAGCCAGCAGTTCCCCGGAAGACATCTTCTGTTCAATCTCGCGCCGTTCTTCGGGCAGGAATCCAGCCCTATAGGCACTGATACGGTCTTTGTATTCTCCGGCCTTTTCGTTGACCCACATGGCGATAAGCTCGGTCATCTTGCGGGACTGGGTGTAGACGATGGTTCGTAAACCACGAGCCAAACCTGCTTTAAGCAACTGTATTGCCGCGCTGTAGGGCGAGACTACCGGATTGAAAAAGATATAGTTGCGCTTGCCGGAAGCCGCCCCGGACTGGGTGATGGGACTTACTTCCAGTCCAGTCAGGTCATGGCATAGTTCTGCCGGATTACCCACTGTAGCGGAGGAAAAGATGAATGACGGCTCAGCTCCGTAATATTTACAAATGCGCAGCAGGCGGCGGAAAACCATAGCCATATGCGAACCCATTACTCCACGGTAGGTGTGGACTTCATCAACTACAATGTGAGTCAGACCAGCTAGAAATGGTGCCCATTTTTCATGATAGGGCAACATGGACAGGTGCAACATTTCCGGGTTGGTCAGGATTACTGCCGGGGGGGTATCGCGGATTTTCTTACGTCTATAAGGGGAAGTGTCACCGTCGTAGATAGCTGCTTCAGGACGTGCGTGCTCGGGGAGCAGGGCAGCCATTTCGTTGAATGTCTTGAGCTGGTCCTGCGCTAGAGCCTTGAGCGGAAAAAGATATAGCGCGTGGGAATCAGGGTCGCGCAGACATTGTTCCAGCACGGGCAGATTATAGGTCAGGGTCTTACCGCTGGCTGTGGGAGTGGCAACAACTACATTGCGTCCAGCACGGGCGTAATCAGTAGCTTCAGCCTGATGGGAATAGAGTTTTTCAATGTCCCGGAAGCTGAGCACGGAATTTACCGAAGGGGAAAAAGGACGGCGCGGTTCGCCGAAAGATGGATCAGTCCCGTCCATGGTCCGGTGGTGTACAACTTGATCACCCATGGTGGGTGAGGCCAGCAGGGACTGGATGTATTCTTGGATTCTGTCTTGTTCATGCATCAGACAAATAGAGTCATCATGGAAAGAAGATTCGTCAAGTAAAAAGGGCCGCACGTTTTCACGTGCGGCCCTCTCACGTTTGGCCCTAA
>DDLU01000114.1 GCA_002340305.1 Desulfovibrio sp. UBA2564 | reverse complement strand
ACGGAAAATCCGTTTCCCGCCGTAAATACTGGCTGGCTTACCACTGTGACCCAGCGGGGGACCTGATCATTGATTCCGGTGCGCAGAAAGCACTTCTTTCAGGTGGCAAAAGCCTGCTCCCAGCCGGGATTATCGATGTCAAAGGCGACTTCAAGGCAGGTGAACTTGTGCGTGTGATCAGCAAGGATGGAAAATCTCTCGCAGTTGGTCTTACCTGCTATAGCTCAGCAGATATGCTAAGTATTATGGGCAGCAAGTCCTGCAATATAGAGTCTATTCTTGGGAAATGCCCATACCCTGAAGCGATTCACCGCGATAATCTGCTTTTGGACGCTGCTTTGTAATTTTGATGCGCCGCTAAGGCAACAAATCTACCATATCTATCTGAAAAGACAGGCTTAAAAACCTGTCTTTTTTTTACCCGAAACTTCCATCGCGAAACAATCCGGTAACAAACCCAAAGGGTAGTTATCCGATTTCAGCGGCAAGGCTTAAGGCCCCTCATCTTCCTTCGATTCATCAGGGGCATCCTCTCCATTTTCAGCATACTCCAGCTGTTGCTGTGAAAGGAATGCACCCAATATTCCGGCAATGAAAACAGCGAGATACATCTGCCCAAACAAACCTTGCAGAATGGAAAGAGATCTCGCCATAAAGGAGACAGGAAGCACATCGCCATATCCCACGGTAAGCATGGTCACGTAGCTGAAGTAGGTCAAAGCCCCACGCACAGCAAAAATATTATCGAATACATCTATCCCCGAAAAAGAACCTTCCTTAAGAATTTCGCACAGGCTGTATGCATCAGCCCAAGCAAGTCCGGCGAGCATGTAAATACATATGGCTCCGGAGATGAGGTCTCTGGTTACTCTTTTCTGCCGCCACATGAATCGCTGTATGCCCCAGATGGCTATAAGCAGCATGAGCATGTCCGCAGCTTCACTGCCTGCAAGCCAAAGCATGGAACGGGTTTTAAAAAATACTATCGAGCTTACCAGCGAAATTCCGTAAAGACCGAAATAGGCGTAAAGACGGGCCTTATTAACCGTGATTGCCGAAACAGCGGAAAGCAGTACCAGATAAGTATAAAAATAAAAAACCTGCTGTAAAAACAAAGATTTACCAGCAATAGGACTTATGAATATCTGCACTACCAGAAAGCCAAGCAGTACCGTGAACTTCGAAGGGCTGTACTTGAAAATATGGTAGAGCCGGAACATAAACGGGCTGTAGCTGTATTCTTTATTTGATTCTGACATGGCCTATTATTAACGCACAACAACACGTAATTCCATATTTTTATGTCCGGGACTCTTTTTCTGCCCTTTCCGGCAGTTGCTAAGCAATCCAATTGGGAGTAGCTTTCGTGGTTCACATTATCCCAAAGGATTTATCGCTGATGGAAGCTTTATATAAAAATAAGAATTTACAGATAGTTTTCGCTGTTACCCTAATGGCTGTTCTGGGGGTTTCAAGTGTCATTCCCGCCCTGCCGGAAATGATTAGCGAATTCAAAATCCCCGCCTCAACTATCGGGCAGATCTTTACTCTTTTTACCCTGCCGGGAATCATTTTCGCCCCACTGGCCGGAATCTTTGCCGACCGTCTGGGGCGTAAAAAAATCCTCGTGCCTGCACTTTCAATTTTCGGAATTGCCGGTGCAACTTGCTTCTTTGCTACAGATTTTCATTATCTGCTCCTGCTCCGTTTCATTCAGGGTACAGGGGCCGCAGCCATCGGCGTAATCAACCTGACCATCATCGGCGATCTATTCACCGGTAAAGAGCGAATTAAAGCCATGGGGCTGAACGCCGGAGTACTGAGCATCGGCACAGCAATCTTTCCCGCAATCGGTGGAGTACTGGCCCAAATCAGTTGGCAAGCACCCTTCTTGCTTTCACTAACTGCCCTGCCGCTTGCCTGGCTTGTAGCTTTCAAACTGGATAATCCTGAACCGTCTACCAACGAAAACTTCAAAAGATATATGAAAGCGGCTCTCGCCGGAATGCGCTGCAAGGAAGTACTGAGCCTATTCGCAATCTCCCTGCTTACCTTTATTATTCTCTACGGGCCGATCGTCACTTATCTGCCGCTGCTGCTCAATTCACGTTTCGAGGCCTCCCCGTTCATGATCGGCGTGGTCATTTCCAGTGCATCCTTCATCACCGCTCTGGCAGCCTCGCAAATGGGAAGATTGGCCCATGTCATGTCGCAGCCGCTAATGATCTCCCTCTCCGCGCTGGCCTATGCAGCATCCATGATCATGCTTCCAGCAGCAGATTCTGCTCTGTGGTGTATTTTGCCGGTCTGTATGTTCGGGCTTGGGCAGGGGCTGAACATGCCCAACTCCATGTCCATGCTTACAGCAATAGCACCCATGGAACAGCGGGCTGTGTTTATGTCGGTAAATGGGATGCTGTTACGTGCGGGCCAGACCATAGCTCCAATTCTGATGGGATTGGTCTACTCCGGATTCAGTCTGGAAGCTGTGTTCTATGCCGGAGCAGTGGTCGCAGCTGCAATGCTGGTTATTTCAGCAATATATTTACACGGCTTTGAAGTGGAAGCTACGCAATAGCGGTGTGACTTGCGTAATAATTGACTGGGAAATATTTTTTGCCCATTTTCGGTCTCCCATTCTGGAAATAAGGAACTTACCGAAAAATGAAAGTTGGATTTATCGCCTTCATAGAGCATATTTTTAATCCGCTCCACATATATTGCAGACTCGTGGACTGCGGCCTACCTTCGGCAAAAGCCAAAAAGGTGGCCCGGGCTTACGAGGTATGCCTCTTTAAGCCTGCCACCCTCTGCATTCCAACTATTAAACATCAAAAGCAGGCGAAGTAAGCTCGCTGTCAATTGTATCCGCATCCTCGGAATTAAACTGCACCAAACGGCGCAAATGGGTGAAGCTGGCCTCATCCATATGATGAAAATCCGCAGCCAATCCACTTTCGTCGGAGCGTACCACCTTCGCACTTACCCTGATGATCGCATCATCGGAAAGGGGGATGGAGACTTCGCATTCATCTCCCACAAAAAATCCTCGCGCCGGGCCACAAAGTATCCCCTTTAAACTAAGGTTCTGCGACTCAACAAAAGCATCGAAATCTTCTTTATGCAGGACAACCCGAAAACCGGCATTAATACGGGTTCTGCGTCTCTTGTTCTGATCCATGAGAACTCCATCAAATTTTAAATATTTTGCCTGTATTTCTTTTAATAAATATTATTTATTAATTCAACACAATTACGCAGATATGAGTCTATAAAAAAGACTTAGAATGAACAACCCTATCTATAAAGGATATGAACTTCTGACTGACGTAAACGTGCTCAATTCCGGTGTTTATCCCAGCAAAAAAGAAAAAATACCAACCTGTAAAAACAGACTGGTAACTTTAGTGCACTGTCCCGTCCTAAAATAGGTT
>DDLU01000160.1 GCA_002340305.1 Desulfovibrio sp. UBA2564 | reverse complement strand
TATCAATTTCTTCTTTCAATTCCTTTTGCTTTTCCTTGAGCCTATCAAATTCTTCGCGCGGGAAGCGTCCTTTTTCGACCTTTTCTTCCAGCTGAATCATACGGATCGGTTCACCATCCACCAGCGGAACAACGTCCGGCCTTTGGAACTGGCCCATCTGCATATTGACGATAACCAGTCCGGAATCTTTTACTTTCTCTTCAATACCCTGAAAGAACTCACGAGTTTGCTTTTCATGCATCTCGATTATTTCATTTTTGCGGGCCATGTATTCCTGACTCTCAAAGAGCTGCGGAACTTCTCGTTTAATACCTTCAAGGAAATCATGAATGAGCTTCTTGAATACGACACCTTCTCCAGCCGGCATACGGATCAGGATCGGGGATTCAGAGAATTTGAAATTGTTGACGTAAAGCAGATCATCCGGGCTTTTATCTGATTTGGAAAGCTCGGTTAGCATCTTTTTGACCGTAGCCTGCTTACCTGTGTTGGCTGGACCGGTAACAAAAATATTATAGCCTTTGAGCCCCATGCCCATGCCGAAACGAAATGCTTCAACACCCCGGCACTGGCCTATGATTTCATCCTCATGGTCAAGATCTTCAGTGGTGTTAAAGGGCAGTTCTTCCGGGTCCAGGGTCCATCTCAGTTTCTCAAGCGGTAACTCTCTGTCTTTCAGGATGCTGGTCATGGCGATCTCCAGTTGATGACTATTCAGCGGTTATGGAAATAGTTTTCTGAGGCTTGATGACGCATTTATTGAGTACGATCTTAAGTACACCGTCTTTAAAGGTCGCGGTAACATTATCCGGGTCCACCCGGCAGGGAAGTGGCAGGGATTTCTTAAAATGGCTGGATTGTCGGCCTCCCTCGAAGGTGACGTTCTTTTTGCCGGATATGGTCATGGATGTTTCAGTAACTTTAACTTCAAGATCTTCAGCATGAAATCCGGGCATGGTAGTGCTCACTTCAAGTGATTGCTCTGCTTCCCGCATGCTGGTCTGGGGGGTGCAGTCTATAATCCCGCATACTGAAGGGATGCCGTAGTCATGGCAGAGGCTGTTAAAAAGCCTGTCCATGTCTGATTTCAGGCGTTCCAGTTCCCGGCTTCCCCACGAAGTAAGATTTGGCATATGCAGTCTCCTTGTTAGAACAGGTGGGAATCTTAGTTAAATCTACGCTAACACATCGGTAAAAAGATTAGCAACCGCTTTCAGAAAACTTATAAAGCGCAGTTTGCGGTGTTCCGTTCTTTTTCTTTTATTGCGCGTCTGGTACTTTACAAGCTGGTTGGGCTTCTAAAGTAGGTTGTATTTGTAATAACCGAAAGAAATGGCGTGTAATAGTGTGCTTTGTGCCCATGCTCCTCACATTTTTGCAAAAAAGAGGGGTGGAAGTCCCTATTTTTAGGGCATACAAACTTGCAAGTTCGCGCCGCATGGGCTATTCCGTTCATCGCTTCTAATTTTAAAAGGCAGGATGGAAGCGTTTTCCGCTATGCCTTTTTTGATGATACTGAAGCGGAAATTCACATTTTCTTTTTAGGAGTGACGCATGAAAAGGGTATTAATTCTTATGGTTGCAATGATGCTGGCATTCGCAACCACCGCAATGGCTGGTGACGGTTCTCTCGAAAAAGTACAGAAAGATGGTAAACTCAGAATCGGTCTTGATGACACTTTTGCTCCCATGGGGTTCCGTCTTGATGATGGTAAACTCGTTGGTTTTGATGTTGATGCTGCTGAAGAAGTTGGTAAACGTCTTGGCGTTAAAATCGTATGGCAGCCTACTGCTTGGTCCGGTGTTATCCACTCCCTGAATGCTAAGAAATTCGACTGCATCTGGAACGGTATGACCATCACCCCTGAGCGTGAGAAAGCCGTTTCTTTTTCCAAGCCTTACATCATGGACGGTCAGATCGCTGTTATCGCTATGGGCACCAAGTCCATCAAAGCCCACAAAGATCTCGGCGGCAAAGTTGTTGGCGTACAGAAAGGCTCCCCCGCTCTTGAGGCAGCAAAATCCCTCAAGCCTGCACCCAAGGAAATCCGTGAGTACGACACCAACGTTAAAGCACTGCTTGACCTCGAGTCCGGTCGCCTTGAAGGTGTTGTAGTCGATAACATCGCAGGCCGTTACTCCATGTCTCAGCGTCCCGGTAAATACGTTGCTCTCCCCGGTTACATCACCAGCGAAGCTTTCGGCATCGCTTTCCGCCAGGGCGATGATTCCCTGCGTGCAGCTGTACAGGGTGCTATCGACGCAATGATTGCTGACGGTACTATGGGCAAAATTTCCCGTAAATGGTTCGGTGAAGATGTCACCAACCCCGCTAAATGGTAAGAAATGATTAATTCAAATAATAAACTCGGAAAGAGCGGGGCATTTGCTTCGCTCTTTCTGCTGTTTGCACTTCTGATTTTTCCGGCTGTATCATTAGCCGCTGTAGACGCAGATGCTCTGCTTAAGCAGGCCCGTGACGCTCTGACCATCGGTCAGATCGATCAGGCCCAGTCTCTGTTTAACCAAGTTCCTGCTCCCGGCCCTGACGGAGACGACGGGCAGTTTGTTTATTCCCGCATGCAGCTTGCACGCATCAGCTATTCCATGAAAGATCCGGGTAAAGCCCGTGAATACGCAGAACAGGTTGTCGTGGTTTATCCGGATAACGTGGAAGCAAAAAATTTCCTTACCTCCCTTGATCGTGAGACCAAGCCTGAATGGCAGAAGACCCTTGAGGACTGTAAGCGATTTATGCCTAATCTGCTTAAGGGTGCGTCCATGACTCTGCTGCTGGTCTTTTTTACCATGATCGTATCACCCATCGGCGGTCTTTTTATCGCTCTTGGTAAGATCAGTCGCATGCAGCCTTTTATGGCTATCAGTTGGTTCACCATCTGGTTTTTCCGTGGTACCCCGCTTCTACTGCAGCTTTTCTTCATCTATTACGGTCTGCCTGCTATCGGCATTACCCTGTCACCGCTTGCTGCGGCACTTATCGGTCTTGGTATCAACTATTCCGCATATCTTGCTGAGATCATCAGGGCCGGTATTGAGTCCATTGATGATGGTCAGACCGAAGCTGCGAAAGCTTTGGGTATGACTTACAGCCAGACTATGCGCCGGGTAATTATTCCGCAGACTTACAAACGTATCATCCCGCCCATTGCCAACGAATTCATCGCGCTGATCAAGGACACCGCACTGGTTTCAACAATTGCCATGGTTGAACTTATGCGAGCCGCGGACCAGATGTTCAACGCATATTTCAATGTGACCGTGCTGGTAATGGCTGCTGTCATCTATCTTATTTTTACCTCCGTATTCACCTTCATTTTCGAGAAGATCGAATACAAGGTCGGGGTATACGAGAGGCGTTAAATGGAAACTATTTTAGAGCTTAAAAAAGTCGTTAAGAAGTTCGGCAGCCTGACTGCGGTCAATAGTATTGACCTTAAGATTACCCGTGGCGAAAAGGTAGTAATTGTCGGTCCCAGTGGGTCCGGTAAATCAACCCTGTTGCGGACCATGAACTTCCTCGAAACCATTGATTCCGGGGAAATTCATTTCGAAGGCAATCCCTGCGGCTATATCTATAAAGACGGTAATCCGGTTCTGGATTGCCAGAAGAATCTCTGCGCCTTGCGGTCTGAGATCGGTATGGTTTTCCAGCAGTTCAACCTCTTCCCGCACATGACTGTTCTTCAGAACGTTATGGAAGGGCAGGTGACAGTACTTGGCAAATCTAAAGAGGAAGCCCGCGAAGTTGCATTGCAGATGCTTGAGAAAGTAGGGCTGTCTGATCGTGCAACGGTCTATCCGGTAACCCTTTCCGGTGGGCAGAAGCAACGTGTGGCAATCGCCCGAGCACTGGCTATGAAGCCCAAGATGATGCTTTTTGATGAGCCAACATCCGCGCTTGACCCGGAGCTGGTCGGTGAGGTTTTCGATACCATCCGTTCCCTTGCTGATGACGGCATGACCATGGTCATAGTTACCCACAACATGGGCTTCGCCCGTGAGGTTGCTGATACCGTAATCTTCATGGAGACTGGTGATTTCATTGCCAAAGGTACTCCCGGAGAGTTCTTCTCTGCCGAGACCCAGCATCCGCGTATTAAAGAGTTTATGGATAAATTACTTTAGTTTCAAAACATACCGCCAATTTATCGACCGCAATATCTTTCACGATATTGCGGTCTTCTTTTGCCAGGATTTGTGGTAATTGATGGATTGATCGAATAAAAAATATTTGAATATAATTCAGAAGGAGCAATTCATGAAACTTAACTGCAAACGTGTTTTGATGTTTATTGATCATGTTTTTGAGGATATGGAGCTTCTTTATCCATACTACCGTTTGATCGAAGAGGGCGCGGAAGTAATCGTTGCCGGACCTGAATACGGCGAGGTCTACACGGGTAAGAATGGATATCCTTTTCGTTCAACTGCGGCAATCGAGGATATGAATGCAGCAGATTTCGACCTGCTGGTCATCGCAGGTGGATTTGCGCCGGATAAGTTGCGCCGTGATCCGAAGGTGCTGGAGCTTACCCGTGAAATTCACGAAGCCGGGAAAGTTGTAGCGCACATTTGCCATGGTGGCTGGATTCCAATTTCCGCCAAGATCATGGACGGCTACAAATGTACTTCTACCCCAGGCATAAAAGATGATCTTGAGAATGCAGGGGCCATATGGGTGGATGAAGAAGTGGTTGTTGATCGCAATCAGGTGTCATCCCGCAAGCCGGATGATTTACCTGCCTTCTGCCGTGAAATAATCAAACTCGCAGTCAAATAGCAGGCAAGGACATCTGAAGGCCGGAAGTTTTGCTCCCGGCCTTTCAAGTCTTCTAATAATCATCTTTTACTTTAAAGAAAGATGCTGTGTCTGAAAGTTGTTCAGATTGGGCTGATAATTCTTTGGTCGTTGCGGCGATTTCTTCAGCAGCAGCAGCGTTTTGCTGGATTATATTGTCCAGCTGTTGCAGGGCTGCATTTACTTGTGTTGCGCCCTCGCTTTGCTCACGGCTTGCTGCTGCGATTTCCTGTACATATTCTGCTGTCTGTTTGATTTCCGGCACAAGAGCGGCAAGTTTTTCTTCGGCGTGGTTTGCAACACTTGAGCTGGCGTTGGATATAGTAATGATCTCAACAGCAGCCTCACCGCTTCGTTCTGCCAGTTTGCGTACTTCTGATGCTACTACAGCAAAGCCTTTACCATGTTCTCCGGCACGTGCTGCTTCAATTGCTGCGTTCAAGGCCAGAAGGTTTGTCTGGCGTGCTATGTCATCAATGACCAATATCTTATCGGATATCTCTGTCAGCGCAGAAAGGGCCTGTGACAGTGCCTTGCCGCTTTCTTCGGCTTCTTCAGCAGCTTGCCTCGCAATATCAGCAGTTTTATTGGAATTGTTGGCGTTCTGGTTGATGCTTGAGGTCATCTCCTCCATGGTTGATGCAATTTCTTGAATACTTGAGGCTTGATTGGCTGCGCCATTTGCCAGACTTTCCGCTGCATCAGAAAGTTCTTTACTGCCCGTATTTACGGAATCAGTAGCGTGGGTGACAGTGCGAATAACATCGGTGACACTGTCAATCATAGTGTTGAGAGTGTTTTTAACAATGCCCACCTCGTCATTGCGCTTGGCAATAAGCCTCTGACTGAAGTCTCCACCGCTCATGTTATTTGTCTGGGTTGTGATTTCTGTCAGTGGCTTAGCAACGTTGTTACGGATAAGGCTGATTGCGGCGAGCGCAATGATGCCGAAAATGCCCAGAGTCCATAACGAGACATTTATCATCGCTGAAACTGTCCGTTTCTGGGCTGGGCCTAGTGAACTGATTATTTCAAATGCGCCATGAATTTCGTTTACTTTCCATCCTTCCTTAATTCCACCTGTAACATCGCTGCTGCCGGCGGGCCCTCCGTGGCAATACAGGCATTCTTCAGTTAACCTAATGGCTTTGAAATATCTTATTTGTCCATCAGCAATGACAGTGGCTTCATCTTCCCCGCTGTCTTTCATTTGTTTTAATATTCGACTTTCTAATGGAGTCGGTGTGTTTTCTATATTACGGGGTGATTCTTTCGGAACCCGAAAGGTGTACTCTGATGATTCAGAATTGGTCATAGCAATGTTGATGGCAGATATTACCGGAACAGCATCAAGAATTTTATCAGCCGGAATGTCTTCGAAAGGCATTAGAATTCCATTCTTCAGTTTTTGATTCATCTGTTCCCGTGATGCTTCGGCAAGTTGGACGATGGTCCTGCTCTCTTTCAATATAGCATCCCGGGCTTCTGTTTCGATGGATGAGACTTGCAGGTAGCCCATGATGAAAGCTGTTATTGCCGGACCTGCCAACGCGATAGTAATTGTTTTTGTGCTTATTTTCATGTTGCTAAACATTGCTTTCTCCACAATAAGGATGCTGTGTGTTTTTTCGGGTGATTTATCTATATTTAATGTTTAATGGTTATTTATATCACCGATTTTGTTTTCGTTTCAACAAATAAAAATATAAACACGTTAGTTAAGCAGGAAAGCTAATTATGATATTGGAGTTGAAGTTTAGCTTTCGCTGTTTTAAATGTTTATGAATATGCAACTAATTTCAGAATTTTATAGAATATTCATCAGACCGATTGATCCGGGGCTATTCATGACCAAGTATGCAGCCAAGTCAATATGTGCATGTCTTGTGGCATTGCTGCTGGCTTATCTGGTGGGCATGAGCCATAAGTTTTTGCAGTGGTCTGTTTATGGCTCCATGGCAGTGGTCATTTTTCGGGCGGGTAGTACGCTTGCTAAACGCAAAGCTGTTGCTCGCTGGCTGGTGCTGGCTGTGATGTGTCTTGTACCGATATCGACTGTGGTTGGTAATCATACGCTATTGCTTGAATTTTATTTATTTGTGCTGG
>DDLU01000113.1 GCA_002340305.1 Desulfovibrio sp. UBA2564 | reverse complement strand
GTTATTGCGGGCTTTATTGGTTTCATTGTTGTTATTGGTCAACGACAACTTGGTTTTTTCCGGATTCTTTTGCACGTAAAAGTGCCTTATCTGCTTTGGTAATTATGTCAGATAGTTTTTGGCTAGTGGATAAATCGTATGTTGCGACCCCAAAACTGGCCTTTAATTGTATGCAGGTATGGTCATCAATATTCAATAGAGACTTTTCCAAGTTTGATCTGATCTTTTCAGCAACTTTTGCGGCATCGGCAGAACTGGCTTCATGTAAAAGAATAATAAATTCTTCACCTCCCCAGCGGCATAGCACGTCACTTTTTCTTATTTGCGACTGCAGGACTTCTGCAAATTTCACTAATGCCTTGTCTCCAATATCATGTCCGTGAACATCATTGATGTTTTTAAAGTTATCAGCATCCATTAGGATTATGGATAAGTGAGATTTGTTTCTGCGCGCCAGTTCGAATGAAGTTTCTGACATTTCAGCAAAGTGTCTTCGGTTGTATAAGTTAGTCAGATGATCTTTGCATGCCAGCCTTTCCAGTTCCTTCTGGTTGCTTGTGAGCTCATCATTTAAGCTTTTAAGTTCAGCGATTAACAGCTCTCGCTCTGCTTCAATCCGCTTACGCTCTGTCACATCCTGTACATGTGAAATAAAATAGACCGGCTCACCTTCATTGTCTCGAATTAATGAAGTGGAGACCTGACCATAAAGAAGATGCCCGTTTTTATGAAAATATCTTTTTTCGAAAACATCGGAAGTGATACTGCCGGAAATGCTTTTACGAATGAACTCCGGGCTAATTTTACGATCATCAGGATGGGCGATGTCATTTACATTCATTTTTTCCAGATCTTCCGCTGAATAACCATAAATTTCAACCATTTTTTGGTTTACTTTTAGAAATCGTCCATCCAGACTGACGATGCAGATTCCATCATTCGATCCATCAAAAGCATGGCGTAATAATGTTTCTCTGTCACTAGCTTGGTCTTGATATTGCCCATAGCTTTTATTTGTTTCAGTCACACTTATTCCTTTGCTGCAAAATTAATATATTCATGTAGCCGGAGCATAAAATAGTATCATTCTCTTATAAAACAGTCATCTGAAAAGAGGCATTATTTACTGTGTTTTGTTTTATTTTGAGCCGTTATGAAAAAGGTTGACGGTTTATTTGTTTACAGCAGGCACTTCAGGCAACCTACAAAGGTTACGTCCTTAATTTTACCTGTTTCAGTGGTGATTATATATTAGCCCAGCAAAGCTTCAAATGCTCTTTGTTCATCTTGGGAGTAATCAAAGCCATTCTGATCGCAAGTGCCAGTGATATGGGCAGGGCAACGACGTTGGGGTCAACCCATTGCAGCAGCCAGATCCATGACCCTTTAGCGGCGGAGGATACGAGGGTATCCATTCCGGTCAGGGTCTTACAGAGACCTATAGCTTTGGCTTCCTTGGCGTGTACGAAGAGCAGCCAGAACATGGAGGCACAGAACCCGCCGACCATGGATATTTTTGCAGCTTTCTTGGTCATGGCTTTCCAGTAGAGGGCAAGCAGGTAGATGGGCAGGAAGGAAGCTGCGCAGAGACCGAAGAAGAAGGCTGTTGCCCGGGCAATGATGGACGGAGGCAGAACCCATGCCCAGAGGATTGCAGCCAGCAGGGTGATTGCTACCCCGGCCTTTGTTATTTTCACAGATTTTTCTGCGGGTACATTTACAAATCTTTCGAAGAAGTCTCGGCCCAGTGCTGTTCCGCCAACGTGATACTGGGAGGACAGGGTGGACATACCTGCGGCGAGCATTGCCAGCAGGAACAGGGCGGAGAACCATGGGGGCATCATCTGTTCAATATACATGGGGATAATTTTATCCATGTTCCCGCCTGCCATCGCGATGGAAATTTTACCTACTTCTTTATAGAAAACAGCGTTAGAGAGTGCTCCGGTCAGGAATGCAACCCCGGTCATTAGCGGGATGAAGATTCCGCCGTAGAGAACTGCGCGGTTAAGTTCGCGGTCAGAGGGGACAGTCATGAAACGTACTGCCAGTTGCGGCTGTGCCAGAACACCGATCCCTACGCCGTAAACAATGGTGGTGTAGATAACCAGCCAGAGCGGAGAACCGAACTCTGCACCTTGGGTCCAGCCGATCATGCCCCCTTTCTGGAGCTTGGCAGGCATAAGATTGACCATGTCGGTCAAGGTCTGGTGTGCCTCGGTTACGCCGCCGAGCATGGAGTGGGTGGATACGATGAGGATGATCATCATAATGGCCATGATCAGTCCCTGAAATGCGTCAGTGTACATTACAGCTTTCATGCCGCCGGTAATGACGTACCCGGCAAGAACAAAGCTGATCAGCAGCAGAGCCATGTCGTAAGGGATGCCGAAGGAAATTTCCATCATGCGTGAAATCCCGATCAGTACCGCAGCTGCGTAGACCGGGATGAACAGGAAGATGATTCCTCCAGCGAAGCCCTGAATGAACTTGGAATCATAACGTCGTCCCAGCAGCTCAGGAAAAGTGTGGCTTTCGAGGGCCAGTCCCATTCTGCGGGTGCGTTTGCCGAAAAAGACCATGGCAATAAGAACACCGACTACAATTGTAGCAAGGGTCAGCCAGAGCAGGGGGAATCCGAAAAGTCCTGCAGCACCGCCGAAGCCGATGATTG
>DDLU01000068.1 GCA_002340305.1 Desulfovibrio sp. UBA2564 | reverse complement strand
GAAATGGAAGTTCGTGAACTTCTCTCCTCCTACGATTTCCCCGGTGACGATCTTCCCGTTATTCAGGGTTCCGCTCTTAAAGCTCTCGAGTGCGACAGCGCAGACGACGATGCAGCTAAGCCCATCCTCGAACTCCTCGCTGCTTGTGACTCTTACATTGAAGAGCCCGAGCGTGACATCGATAAGCCTTTCCTCATGCCTATCGAAGACGTTTTCTCCATCTCCGGTCGTGGTACCGTTGTTACCGGTCGTGTTGAGCGCGGTGTAATCAAAGTTGGTGAAGAAGTTGAAATCGTTGGTATCAAGGAAACTGCTAAGACCACTTGTACCGGTGTTGAAATGTTCCGTAAGCTCCTCGACCAGGGTCAGGCTGGTGACAACGTTGGTGTTCTCCTTCGTGGTACCAAGCGTGATGAAGTTGAACGTGGCCAGGTTCTTTCCGCTCCCGGTTCCATCAACCCTCACACCAAATTTAAAGCTGAAGTATACGTTCTGTCCAAAGATGAAGGCGGACGTCATACTCCTTTCTTCTCCGGCTACCGTCCTCAGTTCTACTTCCGTACAACTGACATCACCGGTGTAGTTACCCTCGACGAAGGCGTTGAAATGGTTATGCCTGGCGATAACGCTACCTTCAACGTTGAAATGATCAACCCCATCGCTATGGATCCGGGTCTGCGCTTCGCTATTCGCGAAGGTGGCCGTACCGTAGGCGCAGGAGTTGTTACTGAAATTCTGGAGTAAGACATCATGCGTGTCAAAGTTCAGATGCAGTGCACCGAGTGTAAGCGTCGTAACTATTCGACGATGAAGAACAAGAAGAACACTACTGGTCGCATCGAGTTGAAGAAGTATTGCCCTTTTGATAAGAAGCATACTCTTCACAGAGAGTCCAAGTAGTTTCTATAAATAAGCAGGCCAGTAGTTCCAACGGCTAGAACGTCGGTCTCCAAAACCGAATGCTGGGGGTTCGAATCCCTCCTGGCCTGCCACTTCATTTATGGGAATCAATATGGCCAAGAAAAAAAATAAAAGTGCGGGAGTTCAGGCTAAGGCTGAAACTCAGGGTGCAGGTAGCAAGATTAAACAGCTTACCGAATTCTTTGAGCAGTCTAAGGTCGAAATCAAGAAGGTCGTATGGCCTACTCAGAAAGAGACTATACAGACCTGTACCGCCGTCTTGGTCCTTGTCGTAGTCATGTCGCTTTTTCTGGGTGTTGTTGACATGGGTCTCAGCAAGCTTGTTGAGGCAATCCTGTCTTAAATAACCCGTAGAAAAGGAAAGAGCTCCATGAACGCAGATGCTGAAAAACCTCAGGGAAAGAAGGCCCGCTGGTACATTGTTCATACCTATTCAGGTTTTGAACAGCGGGTTGAGCAGACTGTCCGTGAAATGATGCGAACCGGTCAGGACAAAGAACTGATCGAAGAAGTCGTTGTTCCCACGGAAAAAGTTGTTGAGCTGGTTAAAGGGGAAAAAAGAACATCTACCCGGAAATTTTATCCGGGTTATGTCATGATCAAAATGATCATGGAGGATGAATCATGGCATCTCATCCAATCTATTCCCCGTGTTACCGGATTCATCGGTGGCAAAAACCGCCCGACTCCAATGCGCGACAGCGAAGCAGCCAAAATCCTGAGCCTGATGGAAGACCGTCAGGAACAGCCGAGACCCAAGTTCAACTTTGATCGTGGCGATGAAGTCAGGGTCATCGATGGACCTTTCAGCGGTTTCAACGGCGTTGTTGAAGATGTCAACTACGACAAAGGCAAGCTTCGGGTGTCAGTCTCCATTTTCGGCCGCCAGACCCCGGTGGAACTTGACTTCGTTCAGGTTACAAAAGGGTAGTCCTGACCGCACTGCTGCATATTCATTTCCGACAGTGAGTACCCTCACTGGAATTTAATATAGGACATAAAGCGATGGCCAAGAAAGAAATAGGCAAAATCAAGCTTCAGATACCTGCTGGCTCTGCAAACCCGTCCCCTCCGGTCGGTCCTGCACTCGGTCAGCACGGTGTAAATATAATGGAATTCTGCAAGGCGTTTAACGCCAAAACGCAGGATCAGAAGGGCATGATCATTCCGGTGATCATCACTGTCTACCAAGATAGGTCCTTTTCCTTCATTACCAAGACTCCGCCGGCATCCACCCTCCTGCTCAAGGCTGCAAAGCTGCAGAAAGGTTCCGGCGAGCCTAACAAGAACAAGGTCGGTAAAGTGACCAAAGCTCAGGTTAAAGAAATTGCCGAGCTTAAGGCTCCCGACCTGACCGCTGCCGATACTGAAGCTGCCATGAAATCTATCATGGGAACAGCCCGCAGTATGGGCATTGAAGTCACAGAATAGGTAAGGGGAATAGATCATGCCTAAGCACGGAAAAAAATACAGAAAAGCAACAGAAGGAACCGAGCAGTTCGGTTTGACCGTTGAACAAGCGGTAACTTCTGCTGTTGACAAGGCATATGCCAAGTTCGACGAGACTGTTGATGTTGCTATCAACCTCGGCGTAGACCCCAAGTACTCTGACCAGATGATCCGCGGTGCAGTATCCTTGCCCAACGGTCTCGGTAAAGAAGTACGCGTAGCTTGCTTCGTAAACGGGGAAAAAGAAGCGGAAGCCAAGGAAGCCGGTGCTGACTTTGTCGGTGGCGATGACTTGGTTGCCAAAGTTAAGGACGGATGGCTCGATTTCGATAAAGCTATCGCAACTCCTGACATGATGGCTAAAGTCGGTCAGATTGGTCGTGTACTCGGACCCCGTGGTCTGATGCCTAACGCCAAGACCGGCACCGTAACTTTTGATGTTGCAAATGCTGTTAATGAACTCAAAGCTGGCCGCGTAGAATTCAAGGTTGATAAAGCCGGTGTTCTCCACGCGCCCATCGGAAAGGTTTCTTTCGGAGCCGAAAAGCTTCTTGAGAACCTCAAAACTCTGCTGGAAACAGTGAACAAAATGAAACCTTCTTCCGCAAAAGGTACCTACATGAAGGCTGTTGCCGTAGCTACCACTATGGGACCCGGTTTCAAAATTGATCCTCTTTCCGCAAGAAAGTATTCTGAGTCCTAAAATATCATCGGCCGCCCTCAGAGGGCGGCCCTTGATGTATAAATACACGGGAAGTTTAGTCGAAGACGGCAGGGGGGATGGTCCCTTAATATCCTGCTTAGACAATACTTTGACTGGCTTTCCGGGTCAAAGCATTAGGAGTGTTAAGGTGAACAGGCAAGAAAAAGCCCAGATTATTGAGCAGCTTAAAGAAAAAGCTGAAAGGGCGAGTATTGCCATCGTTACCGATTTCAAAGGCCTTGAAGTAGAAGAGTTCACTCGTCTGCGCGCAAGCCTGAGAAGTGTCGGTGTCGATTGCCAAGTAGTCAAGAACACTCTGGCCCGGTTGGCTTTCACTGGTACTGATCATGAAGTACTGGCTGACAAATTCAAGGAAAACTGCGCTATTGTAACCGGATACGATGATCCTGTTGCAGCAGCTAAAGCAGTTGCTGATTTCGCAAAAGAAAGCAAAACTTTCGAAATGCGTTTCGCATCCCTTGAGGGCAAATATCTTGACGAAGATGGCGTGAAGGCGCTTTCCAAGCTTCCGAGCAAGGAAGAGCTCCTCGGCAAAACTCTGGGTACAATGAATGCAGTACCCACCAACTTTGTGAGCTTGCTCGCAAATGTACCCCGTGGCTTCCTGAACGTACTTTCTGCACTGAAAGACCAGAAAGAAGCTGCATAATAGCCTAGTCAAGGCAATTCAAAGTTAATTCCCAGGAGGAAATTTCCATGGCAGATATCACTAAAGATCAGGTAGTTGAGTTCATTTCCAACATGACCGTTCTCGAACTCTCCGAGTTCATTACCGAACTGGAAGATAAATTCGGCGTTTCCGCTGCAGCTCCCGTAGCAGCAGTAGCAGCTATGCCCGGCGCAGCAGGCGGCGAAGCAGCAGCTGAAGAAAAAACTGAATTCGACGTAATCCTCAAAGGTGCCGGCGGCAACAAAATTGCTGTAATTAAAGCAGTTCGCGCTCTGACTGGTCTTGGCCTCAAAGAAGCTAAGGCTAAAGTAGACGAAGCTCCCGCAGCTATCAAAGAAGGCGTAGAAAAAGCAGAAGCAGAAGAAGCTCTCAAGCAGCTTGAAGAAGCCGGTGCTGAAGCCGAAATGAAGTAATTAAGGCGATTTTTTCGCTTATGTAAGAGGAGCGCAAACCCCCGTAAAAAGGGGTTGCGCTCTTCTCGCTGTTAAAAAGATTGACAAAATTGCCTGATCAATTATTTTGATAGGATTCGGAAAAGGCGCAGCCGGGTCTTTATAGCGCGATCAAAATAAACCTTAAAAATTTCTTTATCAGGCAAATTGTTCTGCCGCCTACGTTTATCTTGTACTTTTTGACTTGAAACTGACTATTTATTGGTTGATGTTCGTCAAATTGCTTCATTCCAACCCTAACCTTCTCACTTGATTGAGGATACGATGGGTCAGCTTAGAAAAATATTTGGAAAGATCAAAGTTACTCTGCCGATTCCCCACTTGCTTGAACTGCAGGTGGATTCCTTCAAAAAATTCCTTCAGGAAGGCGTAGCTCCCGCAAGCCGGGCAGACGTTGGCCTCGAAGGGGTTTTTCGTTCGGTTTTTCCGATTGAAGACTTCAATAAAACCGCAAGTCTCGAATATGTCAGCTATGACATTGGCGAGCCAAAATACGATATGGACGAGTGTATCTCAAAGGGACTCACTTACGAAGCTCCAATCCGTATTAAGGTTCGTCTCGTAGTATTCGACGTTGATGAAGAGACTGAAAGCAGAACTATCCGCGACATTAAAGAGCAGGATATCTATTTCGGAACCGTACCGCTCATGAGTGAGCAGGGTACTTTCATTATAAATGGTACTGAACGCGTTATCGTTAACCAGTTGCAGCGTTCTCCCGGTATCATCTTTGAACATGATTCAGGTAAAACTCATACCAGCCGCAAAGTCCTTTATAGCTGCCGTATTATTCCCATGCGCGGTTCCTGGTTGGATTTTGATTTTGACCACAAAGATATTCTTTATGTGCGCATCGACCGTCGCCGCAAAATGCCCGCGACTGTACTGCTCAAGGCCATGGGCCTCTCCAGACAGGACATTCTGGACTACTTCTATGACGTTGAAGAGTACCAGATCGACCGTCATATTGTTCGCCGCAAGGTTGTAGAACATCAGTACCGCAAAGAAAATGCATGGGTTGATCTCTGCCTTGAAGACGGCAAAGTTATCGTCAAACGCGATAAGCAGGTAACCAAGTTTGGTTGGAAAAAGCTTGTCCGTGGTGGCGTTGAATATATCGAAGTTGATCCTAAGTCTCTCGTAGGCCAGTTTGCATTCAACGATATTACCGACCCTGATACAGGGGAAGTAATTGCTGAAGCAGCTGACGAGATTACTGAAGAAATCTTCGAACGCATTCAGGAAGTAGGCATTAAGGACGTTAAAGTCCTGCACACTCAGGGTGCTGATGTTTCATCCGCTTTGCGTGATTCCATGATGTTGGATAAGACCACTGATGTTGAGTCCGCACAGATTGAAATCTACCGCAGACTGCGCCCCAGTTCTCCGCCCACAGCTGAGATCGCTGCGAACTTCTTCGAGAACCTGTTTCGCAGCTCCGATTACTACGACCTCTCCAGCGTTGGTCGTTACAAGCTGAATGCACGTTTGAACATTGAGACCCCTCTTGAGCTCCGTACCCTGACCAATGAGGACATCCTCACAGCGGTTAAGGTTTTGCTCAAACTTAAAGACAGCCATGGGCCTGCTGATGATATCGATAACCTCGGTAACAGACGTGTCCGCCCTGTTGGCGAGCTGGTAGAAAACCAGTACCGCATCGGTCTTGTTCGTATGGAAAGAGCTATTAAGGAGCGCATGAGCCTCCAGGAAGTAGCGACCCTCATGCCTCACGACCTGATCAACCCCAAACCGGTTGCAGCTGTGCTCAAAGAGTTCTTTGGTACTTCCCAGCTTTCACAGTTTATGGACCAGACCAACCCTCTTTCCGAGGTTACTCACAAGCGTAGACTTTCTGCACTTGGCCCCGGCGGTCTTACCCGTGAGCGTGCAGGCTTCGAAGTTCGAGACGTTCATGTTTCTCACTACGGACGTATCTGCCCCATTGAAACTCCTGAAGGACCGAACATTGGTCTGATTGTTTCTCTGACAACTTACTCCAAGGTCAACGATTTCGGTTTCATTGAAAGTCCCTACAGGACAATCAAAGACTCCACCATGACTGATGAGATTTTATATTATGATGCTACTCGTGAAGTAGGGCATGTAGTTGCTCAGGCAAATGCACCTATTGATGAAAAAGGATCATTTAGCAATCCTCTGGTAACCTGTCGTCTTAATGGTGATGTCTCCATGCATCCCCGTGAAGATGCAACTCTTATGGACATCAGCCCCAGTCAGACAGTATCCGTCTCTGCTGCGCTGATCCCATTCCTTGAGCATGATGATGCGAACCGCGCGCTCATGGGTTCCAACATGCAGCGTCAGGCTGTCCCCCTGCTGAAGACCTCCAAGCCTTTGGTTGGTACCGGCATGGAAGCCAACGTTGCTCAGGATTCCGGTAGCTGTGTTCTCGCTGAGAACGATGGTGTTATCGACTATGTTGACGCCGAGCGTCTCGTTGTCCGTTACGATGACGGTGTTTATCCTGACACTGGCGGCATTAAGCACTATGAGCTCCAGAAGTGGCATAAGTCCAACCAGAACTCCTGCTATGGACAACGCCCTCGTCTGCCTATCGGAACCAAAGTCAAGAAAGGTGATGTCCTTGCTGACGGTCCCGGTATTTCAGATGGTGAACTCGCCCTCGGTAAGAACCTTCTTGTAGCGTTCATGCCTTGGTGCGGGTATAACTTTGAGGACTCCATCCTCATCTCTGAGCGTGTTGTTAAGGAAGATGTGTTTACCTCCGTTCACATTGAGGAGTTTGAACTGGTCGCCCGTGACACCAAGCTTGGACCCGAAGAAGTTACCCGTGATATTCCTAACGTGAGTGAAGATATGCTTCGCAACCTTGATGAGTGTGGTATTATCCGCCTCGGTGCACGTATCTCTCCCGATGATATTCTTGTTGGTAAAATCACTCCGAAAGGTGAAACCCAGCTTACCCCAGAAGAAAAACTGCTTCGCGCAATCTTTGGTGATAAAGCCCGCGATGTGAAAAACACATCCCTCAAGGTTCCGCCGGGAATCGAAGGTACTGTCGTTGACGTTAAAGTCTTTAACCGCCGTTCCGGTGAAAAAGATGACCGTACCCGCAACATCGAGGACTTCGAGCTTGCTAAACATGACATGAAAGAAAGTAAGCATATCGAATCCCTGACCAACAAAACTCGCGTTAAGATCGCGGAAGTAGTTACTAATAAGCAGATCGCCCAGACCCTCATGGGTCGCAAGAAGGGTGAGGTTCTCGCAGAAGCAGGACACATCATTACTGATGAAATCCTTGCAGAAGTACCTCTCAAGAAGCTTGGCGGTCTCTTTGCAGATAAAGAAACTAACGAAGCAGTTAAACAACTGCTTGCTGAATACGATAAGCAGATTCGCATCATCAAAGGTATTTATGATGTGAAGCGCGAAAAAGTCACTGAAGGTGACGATCTGCCCCCGGGCGTTATCAAGATGGTCAAAGTCTACATTGCTGTTAAGCGTAAGCTTAGCGTAGGTGACAAAATGGCCGGTCGACATGGTAACAAAGGTGTTGTTTCCAACATCCTTCCCGAACAGGATCTGCCGTTTTTTGATAACGGTACTCCCGTTGATATCGTGCTGAACCCCCTTGGTGTTCCTTCACGTATGAACATCGGTCAGATCATGGAAACCCACCTCGGTTGGGCAGCCCTTGCTTTGGGTCAGAAATTCGCAGCTATGCTCGACACTGGTGAAGCTCTCGGCGTTATCCGTCAGGAAATTAAAGATACCTTTGATTCTGAAGACGTTTATGAACTGATTGATTCTCTGGACGATGAAGACTTCAGACTGGCAGTTAACAAAGCACGCGAAGGTATTGTTACCAAGACTCCTGTTTTCGACGGTGCAACCGAAGAAGAGATTTGGGATCTGGTCGGTAAGACCGGTGTTGGTGACGATGGTAAAGTAACCCTGTACGATGGACGTACCGGTGATCCTTTCCACAACCGCGTAACAGTCGGCGTAATGTACATTCTCAAGCTGCATCACCTTGTTGATGAAAAGATTCACGCCCGTTCCACTGGTCCTTACTCGCTGGTCACCCAGCAGCCTCTCGGCGGTAAGGCTCAGTTCGGTGGTCAGCGTCTTGGTGAGATGGAAGTTTGGGCTCTTGAAGCGTATGGCGCAGCCTACCTGCTTCAGGAATTCCTGACTGTCAAGTCTGATGACGTAACCGGTCGTGTCAAGATGTACGAAAAAATCGTCAAGGGAGATAACTTCCTTGAAGCCGGCTTGCCTGAATCATTTAACGTTCTGGTCAAGGAACTTATGTCCCTCGGCCTTGATGTTAACCTCCTTCAGGACGAAGCAGAAGAAACTGCTGCTGCCGACAAGAAATAATGAACGCGGGGGTCTGAAAGACGCCCCCCGCGACTAAATAAACCTTTTCATGTAAGGGGTATATTAATGAGTCTGGACGAACTGTTCACTATGCGTAGAACATCCGGTGCAGGCCTCGCTGGACGCGGCCTCAAAGGTATTCAGATTTCCATTGCTTCTCCCGAAAAGATCCGTGAGTGGTCTTTCGGTGAAGTCAAGAAGCCCGAGACCATCAACTACAGGACTTTTAAGCCTGAGCGTGATGGTCTTTTCTGCGCTAAAATTTTCGGACCCGTAAAAGACTACGAGTGTAACTGCGGTAAATATAAGCGCATGAAGCACCGCGGCATCGTATGTGAGAAATGCGGTGTTGAAGTTATCGCTTCCAAAGTAAGACGTGAACGTATGGGTCACATTGAGCTTGCAGCTCCTGTTGCTCATATCTGGTTTCTGAAAACCCTTCCTTCCAAGATCGGTACGCTGCTTGATATCACCATGGCCGACCTTGAGAAAGTTCTGTACTTTGATTCCTATATCGTACTTGATCCGGGTGAAACTCCGCTCAAGCAATACCAGATTATTTCTGAAGACCAGTACTTTCAGGTTATCGACCACTATGGCGAGGAAGCCATTGAAGTGGGTATGGGAGCTGAGACCATCAAAGGTCTGCTGGCCCAGATCGATATGCCTGCACTCAGACACGAACTCCGCGAAGAGTCCCTGACCACACGCAGTCAGACCAAAAAGAAAAAGCTGACCAAACGTCTTAAGATCGTTGAAGCTTTCCTTGAGTCCGGTAACGACTGCCAGTGGATGATTATGGATGTTGTTCCGGTTATTCCGCCCGAGCTGCGTCCTCTGGTCCCTCTTGATGGTGGACGTTTCGCAACTTCCGACCTCAACGACCTCTACCGCCGCGTCATCAACAGGAACAACCGTCTGAAGCGTCTCATCGAACTTGGTGCTCCTGACATTATTATCCGCAACGAAAAGCGTATGCTGCAGGAATCCGTTGACGCATTGTTCGACAATGGTCGCCGCGGTCGCGCAATCACCGGTACTAATGGTCGTCCCCTGAAATCCCTTTCCGACATGATTAAGGGTAAACAGGGACGTTTCCGCCAGAACCTGCTCGGTAAACGTGTTGACTATTCCGGACGTTCAGTAATTGTTGTAGGCCCGAAGTTGAAACTGCATCAGTGCGGTCTTCCCAAGAAGATGGCTCTGGAGCTGTTTAAGCCTTTTATTTACGCGGAACTTGAGCGTAGGGATATCGCCACCACCATCAAAAGCGCTAAAAAGATGGTTGAACGTGAAGATCTCGTCGTCTGGGATATCCTTGATGACGTTGTTCGCGAATACCCGATCATGCTCAACCGTGCACCTACCCTTCACCGTCTCGGTATCCAGTCTTTCGAACCGACACTGGTGGAAGGTAAGGCGATCCAGTTGCATCCGCTTGTATGTTCCGCATACAACGCTGACTTTGACGGTGACCAGATGGCTGTTCATCTGCCGCTTTCAATTGAGTCTCACATTGAAGCAAGGGTATTGATGCTTTCAAGTAACAATATTCTTTCTCCTGCAAACGGATCTCCAATTATTGTTCCAACACAGGATATAGTTCTTGGACTGTACTACCTTACACAGCATATACCTGGTGATAAGGGTGAAGGAACAACATTCTCATCAATAGATGAGGTAAGAATTGCATATGATTCAGGAACAGTTGGACTCCATGCAAGCATTAAAATGAGAATGAGGGGCGAGGGAATAGTTGACACCACAGTGGGACGTGTTCTGCTATGGGAGGTTATTCCTGATGATGCAATTTTAGCAATGAATCATATCCAGGTATCTGATTTGGAAGTTGCTGAAGAAACCTCAAAATCTTTAAAAGCAGGCGGTGTTAACTTTAAGGAGCTTGCAGAAAAAATTTCTGAAAGCAAAGTAAAAGAAGAAGAGCACTTCCTTGGCAAGCTTACACAAAAGGAATTCAAGCTTCAGTTCACACTTAAGGCAGCAGACCTTAAGGAGCTGTTTGATAAAGATCCAGGCCAGTATGCCGGACCTTATTATGATGGTAAAAACTATCATTTCTTTGAAGTTTCAGAGAGAAAGATGGAGATTCCATTTGAGATGGTTAACACTCAGATGAACAAGAAAACCATAAAAGAGCTTGTTGACTATACATATAGATATACAGGAACAAAAAATACAGTAATCCTTGCTGACAGACTAAAGGATCTTGGATACGAAATTGCTACAATTGGTGGTCTTTCAATTTCCATTAATGACATGGTTATTCCTGAAAACAAATGGGATATTATCCACAGTTCTGAAGACAAGGTTAATGAAATAAACAGACAGTATACTGAAGGTCTTATTACCCAGGGTGAAAAGTACAACAAAGTTGTAGATATCTGGGCAAAGACAACAGATGATATTGCTGAAACAATGATGGAATACATGGACAGGCCTCCTGTGTTCAATGAAGGAGATGATGTCGAGGATCCAAGAACCGGTCGAATGAATGCGATCTTCATGATGGCAGATTCCGGTGCAAGAGGTAGTAAGGATCAGATGAGACAGCTTGCTGGAATGAGGGGACTGATGGCCAAGCCTTCAGGTGAAATCATCGAAACTCCTATTACAGCTAACTTCAGAGAAGGTCTTTCAGTACTTCAGTATTTCACATCTACCCATGGTGCAAGAAAGGGTCTTGCTGATACAGCTCTTAAAACAGCTAACTCAGGATACCTTACAAGACGTCTTGCTGATGTAGCCCAGGATTGTATGGTTACAGAAATGGATTGCGGAACAAGACTTGGTATCCATGTTGAACCCCTTACAGAAGGCGGGGAGATTATCCAGGATCTTGGTGAAAGAATACTGGGCAGAGTAACTGCAGAAGATATTCTTGATCCGTTTACAGATGAAGTAATAATGAAAGCCGGCTCAGAAATAAATGAGCAGGATGTAAAAATAATTGATGAAGCAGGTATTAAGCAGACAAGAATCAGATCTGTACTTACATGCCAGGCTGAAAAAGGTGTATGTGCAACTTGTTATGGACGTGACCTTGCCCTTGGTAAAAAAGTAGAGGTTGGTGAAGCAATCGGTATTCTTGCTGCACAGTCAATTGGTGAACCTGGAACACAGCTGACAATGCGTACCTTCCACATCGGTGGTACCGCATCCCGTGAAATTCAGCAGTCATCTTTTGAAGCACAGCATAACGGTTCTGTTGTAATGAACCGTATGCGCTCAGTCCGTAACACTGACGGCCACCAGATGGTCCTCGGTAAGAGCTGCCAGATCGGTATCGTGGACGAGCAGGGTAGGGAGCGTGAAAAATACGTTCTGCCTCTCGGTGCAAAACTTTTTGTTGAAGAAGGACAGCAGATCACCCAAGGAACAATGCTGGCCGAGTGGGATCCGCTTGCAGAACCCTTCATCACAGAAGTAACAGGTACAGTTAAGTTTACCGACCTGGTTGAAGGTAAAACTTTCCAGGAGCGTGTTGATGAAGCCACAGGACAGGCTACTTACACAATTCAGGAATACCGTACCACTAACTTTAAACCTTCAATCTCTATCTGCGGCGAGGACGGCGAACCCCTGACCCGCCCCGGATCAACCCTGAAAGCGATTTACCCGCTTCCGGTTGGCGCGATTTTGATGGTTAAAGACGGTAATGTCGTCAATGCTGGTGAGATTATCGCTCGTAAGCTTCGCGAAACCTCAAAGACCAAAGACATCGTTGGTGGTCTTCCCCGAGTTGCGGAGCTGTTTGAAGTGCGTAAACCAAAGGAACTTGGAATCATTTCGGAGATTGATGGTGTGGTCTCCTATGGCCCTGAATCCAAAGGCAAGCGCAAAATTGTTGTCACCCCCGAAATCGGTGAAACCAAAGAATATCTCGTGCCCAAAGGCCGCCATATTACAGCACAGGAAGGCGACTTCGTTGAAGCCGGTGACCTGATGACTGAAGGGCTGCCCGAACTGCACGACATCCTCAAGGTTAAGGGCGAGAAATTTCTTGCACGTTTCCTTGTGGAAGAAATTCAGGATGTTTACCGTTTCCAGGGTGTTGGAATTAACGATAAGCACATCGAAGTTATTGTCCGCCAGATGCTCAAGAAGGTCAGCATCGTTGATCCCGGTGAGACCCATTTTCTTGTGGGCGAACAGGTGGACAAGCAGCGCTTTATGGAAACCAATCAGGACGCTGTCGCTAACGGACTCAAGCCTGCTACCGCTCAGACCCATGTTCTCGGTATCACTCAGGCTTCACTTTCAACCGCCTCGTTCATTTCTGCCGCATCATTCCAGGAGACTACCAAGGTTCTTACCGAGTCTTCTCTCTGCGGCAAGAAAGACTACCTGCGCGGCCTGAAAGAAAACGTCATCGTTGGGCGACTCATTCCGGCCGGTACCGGTTTTCGTAAGTACGCACGCACAGATATTATCGTTCCCGATCAGCCTGAACGTGCGGATAAATTCCTCGAAGAACTCGAGGAAGAGCCGCTGCTCGTTAACGAAAGATAGTGCAGGCGCCAATGCGCAGTACCGGTCCTAAGAGCAGGTGGTTGCAACCTGACTCGAGTGACAACGGAGCAAATATTTCACAATTTGTCTTGACAAATTGTGAAATATTAGTCTAACTGCGTCGGTCTTTGTAATTAAACTTAATTTGGAGGGTTCATGCCAACCATCAATCAGCTTATAAGAAAAGGGCGTGAAAAGCAGCTCAAGCGTAAGAAGACTCCTGCGCTTCAGGCCTGCCCCCAGCGCCGTGGCGTGTGCACCCGTGTGTACACCACCACCCCTAAGAAGCCTAACTCCGCACTGCGTAAGGTCGCTCGTGTGCGTCTGACTAATGCCATCGAAGTTACTGCATACATCGGTGGTGAAGGTCATAACCTTCAGGAACACTCCGTGGTACTCATTCGTGGTGGTCGTGTAAAAGACTTACCTGGTGTTCGTTACCACATTGTTCGCGGCTCTCTTGACACCGCCGGTGTTGCAGATCGTCGTCAGGGTCGTTCCAAGTACGGCGCAAAGCGTCCTAAATAGCATTAAATTCCAAGGAGTATACCAATATGCCTCGTAAAGGTCCGGTACCCAAAAGACAGATTCTTCCCGATCCGGTATACGGTTCTCAGCTCGCAACCAAGTTCATGAACAGACTCATGTACGATGGTAAGAAGAGTGTGTCTGAAAATATATTCTACCAAGCTCTTGAATTCCTCGGTGACAAAACTCAGGAAGATCCTATCAAGGCTTTTGAAAAGGCTGTGGAAAACGTTAAGCCTCACGTGGAAGTTAAGTCCCGCCGTGTTGGTGGTGCTACTTACCAGGTTCCCGTAGAAGTTCGCGCTGAGCGTCAGGTTTCTCTGGCTATCAGATGGCTGATCAACTTCGCTCGCTCCAGAGGCGAGAAGGGCATGGTTGCACGTCTTAGCGGTGAGTTCCTCGATGCTTACAACAAGCGTGGCGGAGCAGTGAAGAAAAAGGAAGACACCCATCGTATGGCCGAAGCCAACAAGGCTTTTGCTCACTACCGTTGGTAATCGGAGTACAAAGTGGCTAGAAAGGTTGCTAGAGATAAACAGCGTAACATTGGTATCATGGCCCACATTGATGCGGGTAAGACTACCACTACTGAGCGCATTCTTTTCTATACTGGTGTTTCTCACAAGATCGGTGAAGTTCATGACGGCGAAGCTACCATGGACTGGATGGTACAGGAACAGGAACGCGGCATTACCATTACCAGTGCTGCTACCACCTGTATGTGGAAAGATCACCGCATCAACATTATTGATACCCCCGGTCACGTTGACTTCACTATGGAAGTTGAACGTGCACTGCGTGTACTCGACGGTGCTGTAGCAGTATTCGATGCTGTAGCAGGTGTTGAGCCTCAGTCTGAGACCGTATGGCGTCAGGCTGACAGATATGAAGTTCCCCGTATGGCTTTTGTTAACAAGATGGACCGTATCGGAGCAGATTTCTTCCGTTGTGTAGAAATGCTCAAGGACCGTCTCGGTGCTAAAGCTGTACCCCTTCAGATTCCCATCGGAGCTGAAGATGAATATCAGGGTGCAGTTGACCTTATCACCGGTAAGGCATTCATCTACACCGATGTTATGGGTAAGGATTACTCCATTGAGGATATCCCTGCCGACATGATGGATCAGTATGAAGCTATGCGCCTCGAACTGATCGAAGCTATCGCAGAAGAAGACGAAGAACTCCTTGATAAGTACCTCGGTGGCGAAGAACTCACTCCCGAAGAAATCATCAAGGGTATCCGCGCAGCGACCATCAACCTGACCATCTGCCCCGTTCTTTGCGGTACTGCATTTAAGAACAAAGGTGTTCAGCCTCTGCTTGATGCTGTTGTTGACTATCTTCCTTCTCCTCTGGACATTAAAGCTATCGTTGGTACCGAGCCCGGCACCGACAAGGAAATTGAGTGTCCCTGTGACGACAATCTTCCTCTCTCAGCTCTGTCCTTCAAGCTCATGACCGACCCCTTTGTCGGTCACCTTACCTTCCTGCGTCTGTACTCCGGTAAAATTGAATCCGGTGCTACTTTCATCAACGGCGCAACCGGTAAAAAAGAGCGTATCGGTCGTCTGCTGAAGATGCACGCTAACAAGCGTGAGGAAATCAAGGAAGCATACGCTGGTGATATCGTTGCAGCTGTTGGTCTTAAGAACATGGCTACCGGTGACACCCTCTGCGAACAGAAGAACGCAGTTGTCCTCGAATCCCTCGATATTCCCGAGCCTGTTATCGAAGTTGCAATTGAGCCTAAAACCAAGGCTGACCGTGACCTTCTCAGTCAGGGCCTCGGTAAGCTCGCTAAAGAAGACCCCTCCTTCCGCGTCAAAGGTGACGAGGAAACCGGTCAGACTTTGATCTCCGGTATGGGTGAGCTTCACCTTGAAGTTATCGTTGACCGCCTTCTGCGCGAATTCAATGTTAACGCAAACGTCGGTGCGCCGCGCGTTGCGTACCGTGAAACCATCACCAAGGCAGTTGAGTCTGATCTCAAATACGCCAAGCAGTCTGGTGGTCGCGGTCAGTACGGTCACGTTGTTGTTACCATTGAGCCCAACAAAGAAAGCGAATACGAATTCAAAGACGAAATTAAGGGCGGTGTAATTCCCAAAGAATACATTCCCGCTGTTGACCGTGGTATTCACGACGCGATGAAGAACGGTGTTATCGCCGGCTTCCCGCTCGTAGATATCAAGGCAACCCTGACTTTCGGTTCCTACCATGATGTAGACTCCTCTGAGCAGGCATTCTACATCGCTGGTTCCATGGCACTGAAAGATGCGGTAAAAAAAGCTGCTCCCCAGCTGCTCGAGCCTATCATGTCTGTTGAAGTTGTTACTCCTGAAGAGTACCTCGGCGATGTCATGGGTGACCTCAACGGTCGCCGCGGCCGCGTTGGTTCCATGGAAGCCCGTGCAAATGCACAGGTTGTAAAGTGCGACGTTCCTCTGAGCGAAATGTTTGGTTACGCAACCGACCTCCGCTCCAAGACCCAGGGCCGCGCTACTTTCACCATGCAGTTCGACCACTACGAAGCAGTGCCGAACTCCATCGCAGAAGAGCTGATCAATAAAAATTAATGAAAATTTAATTTTTATCTGAAATAGGCTTGACAGCGACGCTGAAAAAGCAATATACCTCCCGGACCTCGTAGAGATTCGGGAGGTTCTTTTTTTTACGGGAACCACCCCGTGAAACCACAGAGATAGGGTATAAGGTCCGGCATGCTGGCTGGACGACCATACCAGGCCAGGAAAGGGCTAACCTCACGATCCTTTCTTACCGTTGCAAGTAAAAAACGGCCGTCTCTGAATTCATTTAGGAGAAATTAACATGGTTTCTATGACTAGTGATCGTATCAGGATCAAGCTCAAGGCATACGACTACCGTAT